>JAUSBC010000055.1 GCA_030652215.1 Sideroxyarcus sp. | reverse complement strand
GCACGTCTTCCATCTTTTCGTTGCCGGAAAGTTTCCCTTCCAGCTCCAAGCGCAGTGCCTTCACCTGCAGCGCATCGCCCGCGATCATCAGACGGTACGAGACGCGACTGCCTTCCTGCAGCAAGCCGGTGGAAGCCATATCTGCATCGTTCATCAGCACGCGCGGCGCGAAGCTGGCGAAGCCGATGGACTGGTCGATGTCCTTCACAATGCGCGCCGCCACGGTGAAACGCCTCGCGCCTATACCAACGTCTTCGCCGACCTCCATATCGAAACGGCGCAACAAACGCTCATCCACCCACACCGTGCCGCGTGCGGGAATGGATTGCGCCACTCGCTCGCTGCCGTCGTCGATCTCGATCTTCCCCCGCAACGGATACCCCGCCTCCACCGCCTGCATCTCGCCCAGCATCACCTGCTCGACATGCGACACCATGCTCGGAAAAGTGCGGCTCTGTACCACCTGCAAACCGCGCGCTTCTGCGGCTTTTCGATAGTCAGGCGAAAACGATCTGGTGGAAGTAATGCGCAGATCGGCGCCGATCAGACTCTGCGCCTGTTGCTGCAACGCCTGGCGCACGCGGTCGGCAAACAGTCCGACGGTAGCCAGGCTGCCGACTGCCAATACCAGCGCCAGCAACAGCACGCGCCACTCCCCGGCACGCCAGTCGCGGCGCAAGAGATTGAAAGAAAGGCGAAGCAGGTTCACTGCACCACCCTCCCTGCCGCCAGCCGCAGTTGTTTTCCGCAACGCTTGGCAAGCGCCTCATCATGCGTCACCAGAATCAGCGTCGTACCTTGCGCACGGTTGAGTTCCAACATCAGTTCAATGACCTGGTTGCCGGTGGCGGCATCAAGATTGCCGGTGGGTTCGTCGGCGAAGAGTACTCTGGGCCGGGTGACGAAGGCGCGGGCGAGCGCAACGCGCTGCTGTTCGCCGCCGGACAGGTGTTTTGGCAGGTGGTGGGCGCGGGCACTCAGGCCGACTTGCTGCAGCGACACTTCGGCGCGCTGGCGCGCGTCTTTGGCGCCGGCCAGCTCCAGCGGCAGCATGACGTTCTCCAGCGCATTCAGCGCCGGCAGAAGCTGAAAGGATTGAAACACAAAGCCGGCCAGCTCGCCGCGCAGCCGCGCGCGCCCGTCTTCATCCAGCTTGAACAAGTCTGCCCCATGCAGCAGCACGCTGCCGCTGCTGGGCACATCCAGACCGGCCAGCAGCCCAAGCAAAGTCGATTTGCCGGAACCCGAGGCCCCGACGATGGCCAAACTCTCCCCTGCAGCCACCTCGAAATTGACGTCATGCAGGATAACCAGCGGCTGATCGCCACTTAACACTTGCTTGGTAAGACCTACTGCTTGCACAATCGACGCCATGAAAACCTTTCTCAAAATCGTTTTATTGCTCGCCGCTCTGGCGCTGCCCACTTTTTCACAGGCCGCAAAGAACATTCTGGTGTTCGGCGACAGTTTATCAGCCGGATACGGTATTACACGAGACGATTCATGGGTGAATTTATTGCAGCTGGAACTGAAAAAAAATTATCCGCAGCTTGAGGTGGTGAATGCGAGCATCAGCGGCGAAACCACTTCCGGCGGTTTGCGACGTATCGGCAAGGCTTTGCAGCAGCATACGCCATCGGTTGTCATCATCGAACTGGGCGCAAACGACGGCTTGCGCGGCACTTCCGTCCGGGAGACTGAAAAAAACCTGAATGTGATCATTGCCCAAGCGCGCAAGGCGAACGCCAAGGTGCTGCTGATCGGAATCCAGATTCCGCCGAATTACGGCCTGGACTACACCAAACAATTCCGCGCGCTTTATCCCAAGCTTGCCAGGCAGCATTCAGTCGCATTGATGCCCTTCATGCTGGAGGGCATCCCGCCCGAACAATTCCAGGCCGACAACCTGCATCCCTCCGCAGCCGCGCAACCCCTGATCATGCGCAACGTCCTGCGCTCGCTGACGCCTCTGCTACCCCGATGAGCAACCATCTCGCCGGCGAAACCAGTCCCTACCTGTTGCAGCACGCCGATAACCCGGTGGACTGGCATCCGTGGAATGCCGAGAGTCTGCAACTCGCCCGCGAACAAGACAAACCAATATTGCTTTCCATTGGCTATTCCGCCTGCCACTGGTGCCATGTGATGGCGCATGAATCGTTCGAGGATGAAGCGGTCGCTGCCGTAATGAACGAACATTTCGTCAACATCAAGGTGGACAGGGAAGAACGTCCCGACCTCGACCATATCTACCAGAACGCGCATTACCTGCTCGCCCGGCGCAGCGGCGGCTGGCCGCTGACCATGTTTCTGGAGCCGGACGGAACCCCGTTCTACAGCGGCACGTATTTCCCCAAACAGGCGCGCTACGGCCTGCCCGGCTTTCCGGATTTGCTGCTGCACATCGCGCAGGCCTACAAAGAACAGCGCAGCGAGTTGTCGGCGCAGGGCAAGCATCTTCTCGCCACCCTTGCCTCGTGGCAGATTGAAAAAACCGCCGAAGATACCGAGCTCGCTGCCGCGCCGATCTCAGCGGCAGTTCAACAACACCAGCAGAACTTCGACCCAGTAAACGGCGGCTTCGGCGATGCGCCAAAGTTCCTGCATCCGGCCGAACTGGATCTTTTGCTGAGTCAAGCCCATGCCCGGCAAGACGAGCAGGTGCGCCACGTTGCGCTTTTCACCCTGCAGCAAATGGCGCTGGGCGGACTGTACGACCAGCTCGGCGGCGGCTTCTGCCGCTACAGCGTGGATGAACGCTGGGACATTCCGCATTTCGAGAAGATGCTTTACGACAACGGCCTGTTGCTCGGCGTGTATTGCGACGCCTGGCTGAGCAACCGGGACCCGTTCTTTGCCCGTGTGGTGGAACAGACGGCCGGCTGGGTGATGCGCGAAATGCAATCGCCCCACGGCGGTTACTTCGCCTCGCTGGATGCCGACTCGGAACATGAAGAGGGCAAGTTCTATGTGTGGCAACGCAACGAGATTCGCGACCTGCTCAGTGTCGAGGAATACGAGATCGTCAAACCGTATTACGGCCTGGACAGCACGCCGAATTTTGAAAACCACGCATGGAACCTGCGCGTGGCACGGCCGTTAAGCGAGATAGCGGAAAAGCTGCTGCTAAGCAAAGAACAGGCTTCGGCGCGGCTCGCAGCGGCGCAGGCAAAGCTGTTCACTGCCCGCGAGCAGCGCATCCGCCCCAGCCGCGATGAAAAAATACTCGGCAGTTGGAACGGCCTGATGATAGCGGGCATGGCAAAAGCCGCGCGCGTGTTCGGCAACGACGACTGGCTGCGCTCGGCACAGCAGGCGATGGATTTTGTGCGCGAAACCTTGTGGCAAAACGGCAAACTGCTCGCCACCAATAAGGGCGGCAAAACGCACCTGAACGCCTATCTCGACGACCATGCCTTCCTGCTCAACGCGGCGCTGGAATTGCTGCAAACGGAGTTTCGTTCCGCGGATCTGGACTTTGCCGTACAACTTGCCGATGCACTGCTGGCACGCTTTGAAGATGCGCAGAACGGCGGTTTCTTCTTCACCAGCCACGACCACGAAGCGCTCATCCAGCGCATCAAGACAGGTCAGGACAATGCCACGCCTTCCGGCAACGGCATCGCCGCCCAAGGTTTGCAGCGGTTGTCGGAAGTGACGGGGGATATGCGTTATGCGGAAGCGGCCGAGCGGTGCTTAAAGCTGTTCTTCCCGATGATGGAAAAAGCGGCCAGCCAGTTCAGCAGCTTGTGCACTGCACTGGATGCAGCCTTGCAGCCGCCGTCCCTGCTCGTGCTATGCGGCGCGGAAAAAGAAACAACCGCATGGCGGGCGGCTGTGACGGCGAAGTATCGGCCGGAGTTGATGATCGTCGTATTGTCGGGCGATGAAACCGCCCTGCCTGCGCCGCTGGACAAACCGCGAGCTGCTACGACAACTGCGTGGCTGTGTCGCGGCACGCAATGCCTGCCGCCGATCACTGAACTGGATAGGTTGCTGAAAGAACTTGCTTAGCGGGAGCGCCGTCGCACCTGTTAGCGCAGCGACACACCGCCGGCTTGCGCCCCAAATCCCGGGAACGCACTCGCCACCCCCGCCCCGAATTTCTTGGCAAGTCGATCCGCAAGACCTTCACGCGTGGTGAAGTCGAGTATTTCTTCGACCTTGACGATGTCGCGCGCCACCGAATCCACGCTGCCGATATCATCCGCCAGCCCCATCTGGATGGCCTTATCACCCGTCCAGAACAAGCCGCTGAACATCTCCGGCGTTTCTTTCAGGCGCTTGCCGCGGCCTTGTCTGACCACGTCGATGAACTGCGTGTGAATATCACCCAGCAATTTTTTTGTGAATTCCTCGTGTCTGGGATTGCGCGGCGAGAACGGGTCCATGAAACCCTTGTTGTCGCCCGCCGTCATCAGGCGCCGCTCCACACCCAGTTTCTGCATGGTTCCGGTGAAACCGAAACCGTCCATCAGCACGCCGATGGAGCCGACGATGCTCGCCTTGTTGACGTAAATCTTGTCTGCCGCCGCCGCAATGTAATAGCCGCCGGAAGCGCACATATCTTCCACCACCGCATACAAAGGAATCTCCGGATACTGGGCGCGTAGGCGGCGCATCTCGTCATTCACCAGGCCGGCCTGCACCGGACTGCCGCCGGGACTGTTGCAGCGCAGAAGCACCGCAGCCGTTTTCTTGTCTTCGAAAGCATCCTGCAAACTGCTGATGAGGTTGTCCGCGTTCGCATTGCTTTCCGCAGAAATCACACCGTTCAGATCGATCAGCGCGGTGTGCTTCCCGGACAGGGAGCCGTCGACATTGCCGCCCACCCAGCCCATGAACAGAAAAAGAACCAGAAACAGATAGCCGAAGGTAAGCACCTTGAAAAAGATGCCCCAGTACCGCGCGCGGCGCTGCTCCTGAACGGCGGACATGGCCAGTTTTTCCAGTACGCCACGTTCCCAGTTGTTGGTGTTTTCTTCAGCCATTTGTCGACTCCTTCAATAATCGTTAAGCGTTTGCCTTGAACCAAGCTCTCAGTTCCACAAAGTCGTTCAGCAGTGCAACCGGATTCAGTTCGCGCAATTGGTCCTCGGGATGCGCGCCATGCGTGACGCCCACCGCATCCACCCCGGCGTTAATCGCCATTTGCAAGTCGTGTGTGGTATCGCCGATCATCAGGGTGCGCTCCGGCGACGCGTCCAGTTCGTCCATGAGTTCCAGCAGCATCGCGGGATGCGGTTTGGAGAATGTGCGGTCGGCCGTGCGCGTGGCATGGAAATAGGCGCCCATCTGGGTCGATTCCAGCGCGTGATCCAGGCCGTTGCGATTCTTGCCCGTCGCCACGGCAAGCTGGTAACCCGCGCCGTGCAATTCAATAATGGTTTCGCGCGCCTGGTCGAACAGCGGGATTGCTTCATTCTGCGACAGAAAGTGATGCCGGTAACGCGCCACCAGCGGCTCGTACATTTCTTCCGGTGCATCGGGAACGGCGTGACGCAAGGCTTGCAGCAAGCCCAGGCCGATCACATGGCGCGCAGTCTCGTCGTCCGGCACCGGCAATTTCAGATCGCGGCAGGCCGCCTGGATAGACCCCGCGATGATCGCCGTGGAGTCCATTACCGTGCCGTCCCAGTCGAACACGATCAAGTCATAACGTTTTGCCATCTCTACCGCCAAAATAAATTAGGCGCGGATTCTACCATTTCGCTTGCTCATCCCTCCGCTAATCCCTACCATCCGCGCCATGACGAATCCAATGAACACCCTGCATAACTGGCTGATCTACTGCCGCCCCGGCTTCGAACGCGATTGCGTGGAAGAGACCCAGGCCAAACCCGTCGAAACCACCGAAAACAGCGGCTTCGTCGTGCTGCAAGGCAAACCCAAGCTGGCTTACCGGCAACTGACCTTTGCCCGACAATTGCTCACCTTGCATGCGGAAGTGCACGAGTTGCCGGAGCGCGACCGCCTGACTCCATTGCTGGCGGCGATACCCGTATCGCCGGAGCGGTTTAGCGCGCTATATCTGGAAGTGCCGGACACCAACGACGGCAAGACCCTCTCCGGTTTTACGAAACGTTTTCAGCCCCTGCTGGAGGAAGCGTTGCGTAATAGCTCGCGCCTGGCGGATGACCCGTCGCTACCGCGCCTGCACATTTTCTTCCCCGACAACCAGCGCGCCCTGATCGCCACCAGCGATCCGCACAACAGCGCCTCCGCGCTCAACGGCATCCAGCGCGTCAGCATGGTGAGCGACGCGCCTAGCCGTTCTTATCTCAAGCTCGCCGAAGCAATCGAAGTGTTTCTCGATAAAAAAGAACAGGCGCTATGGCTGAAACCGGGCATGACGGCCATCGATCTGGGGGCAGCCCCCGGCGGCTGGACCTGGCAACTGGTGCAACGCGGATTGAAAGTGACAGCAGTGGATAATGGTCCGCTCAAGGGCGCGGCAGCAGGCCATCCTTTGATCAGGCACCTGCGCGAGGACGGCTTTCGCTTCCGCCCGCAACGCCCTATGGATTGGTTGGTATGCGACATGGTCGAACAACCGCAGCGGGTTGCGACTTTGATGACGGAATGGTTCGTCGGGGGCTTTGCCCAACGCGCCATCTTCAACCTCAAGCTGCCCATGAAAAAGCGTGTCGCCGCCCTGCAAGATGCGCTCAACAGCATGCGCACCGCGCTCAACAACAAAGGCATACGCTATCAGCTTGAAGCCAAACAGCTTTACCACGACCGGGAAGAAGTGACGGTATTCCTGTCCAGAAAGCGCTAAGCCGTTTCGTCGATATGCTCGACGATGTCGCTCCCGCGCAGATTGTGGCGCCGGCGGTCGATGCCCGAACGCAACTCGACCAGCACGGGCAGGTGGCTGACGCGACGGCATATCTTGCGCCTGTCCTCGCCGGGGTGCTCGCGGTAGTGCCGCTCCACCCGTTCCATTTCTTCCTGATGAGCCTCCAAACGCTTGGCTTCCGGCTCAGTCTGTTCGCGACGTTGCGCTCGTTTGACCGCATGTATTTGAGTCAGCCCCTTAACCTCCCGTGTTTCAGGATTCGCCGTTATTGGCGTGATACTGGGCACGTACTGCATGACAGACTCCCCGCGACCTCATCAATCGGCCGATAACCCATCTATCGGCAAGGATTACCTGTTACTTAGGCCACTGGCGCATCCAGTTTGTTCAAAAAGCGCTGCAAATCAGGCGCTAGTGGCGCACTGATAGCCAGCGGCTCGCCTGTCAGCGGGTGGTTGAAAGAAATGGAATGGGCATGCAGGAACATGCGCTTCAGGCCGTGCTTCGCCAGCTCCTTGTTGCGCGCGAAGTCGCCGTATTTGTCGTCCCCGGCGATGGGAAAGCCCAAGTGTGACGTATGCACGCGAATCTGGTGGGTACGCCCGGTCTTGAGCTGTGCTTCAAGCAAGGTAAATTCTGGCCAGCTCTTCACTACAGTGAAAATGGTGTGCGACGCCTGCCCGTCTTCTCGCACCATCACCCGCTTTTCCCCTTGCGGCGTATCAAATTTATGCAACGACAGCTTCACATGCTGTTTTGCGTTCTTCCACTGTCCCAAAATCAGGGCGAAATAGCGTTTGTCGCTGTTGCCCTCGCGCATGATCTCGTGCATCCCGGTCAGCGCCGAGCGTTTCTTGGCCACCAGCAGCACCCCGGAAGTCTCGCGATCCAGCCGGTGCACCAGTTCCAGGAACTTGGCCTGCGGCCGCGCGCTGCGCAATTGCTCGATCACGCCGAAACTCACCCCGCTGCCGCCATGCACCGCCGTACCAGATGGCTTATTGATGGCTAAAATGGCCTCATCTTCGTACAAAATCGGGAATTCTATCGAGGGAACGTACTCGGCTTCCGGTTTCTCGGCCACGCGGATGGGGGGGATACGCAGCAAATCGCCCATTTTCAGGCGATAAGTCTGGTCGATGCGCTTCTTGTTGACCCGCACTTCGCCGCGCAAAATGCGGTAAACGTGGCTCTTGGGCACGCCTTTCAGGTGTTTGAACAGGAAATTGTCGATGCGTTGACCTTCGCCTCCCTCGTCGATTTCTACCCAACTCACGGATTCTTTGCTCAAACCACTCATTTTGAATATACTCCGCCCTCGCGTGTGCGCCTTCGTAAAACGGAATACAGTTTTCCGTCCAACCTAAGGCAGGCAATCAAGCCGCCTACGAAGCAG
>JAUSBC010000105.1 GCA_030652215.1 Sideroxyarcus sp. | reverse complement strand
TTCCTTGATCAGGCCGATGGTGCGGTCGATGTGCTCGGACGCTTCCGGATGGAAGGTGATGTAAGTCGCGCCGGCCTTGGCGAAGTCGGGGATGATGCGGTCGACGGGCTTCACCATCAGGTGCACGTCGATGGGGGCGGTCACGCCGTGCTTGCGCAGCGCTTCGCAGACCAGGGGGCCGATGGTCAGGTTGGGCACGTAATGGTTGTCCATCACGTCGAAGTGCACGATGTCCGCACCGGAGGCGAGAACGTTGTCGACTTCTTCACCAAGTCTGGCGAAATTGGCGGAAAGAATCGAAGGTGCGATCTCGTATTTCATGGTTTGGATCCTCAATAAAGTTAAAGGCAGAACCGGCATTCTAACTGAAACTTCTCCTTTCATAGCCATCCGGTGATCTGCGGGATCAAGCGGGGTATGGTCCGCGTTCGGTTTCGTGCGGAATGCGGGTGTGCGGACAGCCGTGCGCATCCTGCACTAGCCGGCCATGCAAGCCAATGGATTCGGGCGATGCACGCCAGTGGACGGTCCGCATACGCACACTCAAACATGTGCGATCTAACACGCACAATAATTATGGATATTGGTCCGGGAGTAGTACCAAAGGGTATATAGGTCTTTATGCATATGTGAATCAGGCTGAATTGTGTATAAAATGAGTCGCATATATGAAAAAAGGACAGATACATGTCCGAACAACCAGGCCGGATGAGTTGCCGGCTTTCCGGGGAGCGACAGAAATCACACCGTTGCACCCTGCATGCGTGGAAATGGCTGTATGCCGCAGCAGAGTTGTAGCGGCGTCCGGAATTGATGCGCGACCGAATTTGAGCCCGATGTCGTGATTGCATCTGCAAAGAAAATTACATGATCGATATGAACAAGTCCGAGATAGAGCAGAACATTTTGACGGGACTTGTCGTCGTGGCCATGCTGGCCGCGCTGTGGTTCTTCTACGATAAAACGCAATCGGTCGATCTGCGCGAGCAGAACGAAGTGATGAGCCTGCTCAATGCGGTGAAAGAAGTCGACAGCCGCTGGGACATGGAAGTGCGGCGCGCGCGCATCGACATCAACAACCAGGAGCCGTTGTTCGCCCGCGCCGATGCGGGCGAAAAAGCGCTGCGCGACATCACGCGCTTTGCCGGACTGACTTCCAGCAAGGCGCTCAGAACCGGCCTGCCGGAACTCAGAAGCGACATACAACTCAAGTCCGACCTGGTGCAGCAGTTCTTCGTCAACAATCGCAGCAACAAGGCGACGCTGCAAACATTGAGCAAGGAGCTTGCGGAATTGAACCCGCAACTCAGGGAAAAGAAATCTTCTGCCGCGCTCATGCAGGCAGTGCTCCAATTGAATGAAGCGGCGCCGCAGTATTTCCTGCACGGAGAGGAGATGCGGCGAGCCGATCTGCAAACGGCTGTAGCGCAACTGGCTTCCCTGCTGCCGGAAGGCGAAGTACGCGGGCGGATCGAAAAAAACGTGCACGACCTGCTGGAACAGGTTCCGCTCGAACTGGAACATTATGCCCAACTGGAAAGGTTGAGCACGGGGCCGCGCCTGATCAATCTCACGCTGTCCTTCAACAGCGAATTGGAAGATACGCTGCAGGAAAAGGAACGTTACCGGATATACCTGGTTTATTACGCGTCCGCGCTGCTGGTGTTGCTGATCTATTTCGGCGCCAGGCTGAAAACGGCCAACCAGACCCTGGAACACCGGGTCGAAGCGCGCACCCGCGAATTGTCGGATGCGCTGAAGCACCTCAAGGAATCCGAAGCACAGTTGATTCAATCGGAAAAGATGTCGTCGCTGGGCCAGATGGTGGCGGGCGTTGCGCACGAAATCAATACGCCGCTGGCCTACGTGAAAAACAGCCTGGGCCAGGTGTCGGAAAAATTGCCCGCCATCGGCGGCGCGCTGGAGCATTGCGAAAACCTGCTGGAAATGCTGAAGGCAGGCGACGATCAGGACGGCCTGTCGCGCGCCTTTCAACAATCGACATCCCACCTCGGCGCCCTCAAGGAACAACATGTGATCGAAGAGTTGAGCACGCTGGTGAAGGACGGGCTGTACGGCACCGGCCAGGTTGCCGAAATCGTCGCGAACCTGAAGGATTTCAGCCGCATCGACCGTAGCAAAGTCTCCCACTCCAATCTCAACGAGTGCCTGAACAACACGCTGATGCTGGCCAAACACCAGTTGAAGCGGGTGACCGTGAACAAAAATCTGGGCGCGATTCCGGAAATCACCTGTGCCCCTTCGCAGATCAACCAGGTGTTCCTGAACCTGATCACCAACGCGGTGCAAGCCATGCCCGATGAACACGGAACTATCAACCTGACGACGCGCAGCGAGGGCGAGGGGGTTGCGGTTGAAGTGGCGGACGACGGGGTGGGCATACCGCCCGACGTGCTGTCGCGGATATTCGATCCGTTCTTCACAACCAAGGAAATCGGCAAAGGCACGGGGTTGGGCTTGTCGATCTCGTACAAGATCGTCGAACAGCACGGTGGAAAGATTGGCGTCGAATCCAATCCCGGCATGGGCACGAAATTCACCGTGTGGTTGCCGCTGATGCCGCCGGCAGAAGCACAACTGGAGGCTTAGCCCGACTTATGAATACTCCACCGGCAAAAATCGGCAAGTACGAAATCCAGGGCGAGCTCGGCGTGGGCGGCATGGGTGTCGTGTACAAGGGATGGGACCCGGCGATCACGCGCGAAGTCGCGATCAAGGGGCTCAACAAAAACTCCCTGCCCGCCGGCGAGCGAGAAAACCTGCTGAGCCGTTTCCGCCAGGAAGCGCAGGCGGTTGGCCGCCTCGTGCATCCGCGTATCGTGCAAATCTACGATTACATCGAGGACGAGAATTCGGCCTACATCATCATGGAATTGGTGCACGGCAAGACGCTGGCACAGCACCTGGAAAACAAGGATGTGTTCGGTCTGCGGGATGTATGCCAGATCATTACCCAAACGCTGGATGGCATCGGTTATGCGCACGGTCAGGGCGTGGTGCATCGCGACATGAAGTCGGCGAATGTCATGATCAACAACGACGGGCGCGTCAAGATCAGCGATTTCGGGATCGCCCACATCGACACCTCGACCTTGACCCGGGTCGGCGATCTGGTGGGCACGCCATCGTACATGTCGCCCGAACAGTTCAAGGGCGAAGAGACCGACGGCTTAACCGATCTGTATTCGATCGGGGTGATTGCCTACGAGTTGTTGGCCGGCAGGCGGCCCTTCACGGGCAGTCTGGCGGCCATCATGCACCAGGTGGTCAATTCGATCCCGGCACCGGCCTCGTCGTTGAATGCAAAACTGTCGCCGGAGATCGACAAGGTGCTGGGCAAGGCACTGGCGAAGGAACGTGCGGATCGTTATCAGACTGCAGGTGAATTTTCCAACGCCTTCAAGAACGCAATCGACGCGTCGCTGGGGCTGGCCGCCAATTCCTTTCCGGGGGCGGGGAAGCTATTTGAAGCCGCCCGCGCATTGAAGACCGGACCGATCGGCGATATCAGCGCAGATTTCCGCGTGGCGTCGGACGAGGACAGTTCGATTCATATCGACACCGGCATCAAGAAAGCGAACCTGCTGATCATCGACGACGAAGAGCGGATACTGACCGCGCTGAAATCGCTGTTTCGCCACCGCTACCACGTCTTCACCACCACCGACGGCAACAAGGCGCTGGATTTCATCAAGCGCTACCAGATGCACGTCATCATCAGCGACCAGCGCATGCCCATCATGCTGGGCGCGGAGCTGCTGCGGCGTTCGCGCGAAATTTCGCCGCGCAGCGTGCGCATCCTGCTGACCGGCTATTCCGACCTGGCGGCCATAGTTGGCTCGATCAACGACGGCGAGGTATACCGGTTCATCAGCAAGCCGTGGGACGAGTCGCTGCAGACGATCGTGGCCGAAGCCGCCACGATTGCCCTGGAACTTGCCGACACCAAGACGGCGGTGGTGACCCTGCCGGAAAAAATGCAGGCCGGGATACTGGTGGTCGACCAGGACGAGGAAGTGTTCCGCGTTATCCGGGAATTGACGGGCGCATTGTGTCCCGTGGTTTACGCCAAGGACACCGACTCGGCACTGGCCATGCTGAAGAAGCACGAGATCGCGGTGGTGGTTGCCGACGTCGTATCGAGCCAGGAGCCGCTGACGTCCATGCTGAAGCTTCTGAAACAGGAATACCCGCAGATTCTTTCTATCGTCGTCACCAAAGCGAAAGACGCGGAAATGGTGATCGAACTCATCAATCAGGCGCAGGTATTCCGTATCCTGCACAAGCCGATCAACGTCTCGACCTTGAAAGCTCAGTTGCATGCCGCGCTGCAACGCTACCTCACCTACGAACAGGCTCCGCAGTTGGTGCGGGCGGTCAAGGTGGAAGTGCCCGAAAGGAGCCGAATATCCGGTTTTGCAATGAATATCCTGAAAAACCTGCAGTTTTTGCGCGGGTGAGCGGCGTATCCGGCCGCAGCGCGCCTGATTCGGGAAAACGCCGCTTGTCATGCCGCCCAAAATACGGTGAAATGCGGTGATGGAAGACACCTCCCGCTACCGCATCCAGGTTGCCGTGCAAGTACGTTACCTTGCCGACCAGTCGGACGAAAACGACAACCGCCACGTGTTCGCGTACACCATCACGCTCACCAACGAGGGCGAGCAGGCGGTGCAATTGCTGAGCCGTCACTGGATTATCACGGACGCCAACAACCATGTGCAGGAAGTGAAAGGCAAAGGCGTGGTGGGTGAGCAGCCGGTGATCAAGCCGGGCCAGAATTTTGAATACACCAGCGGCACCGTGCTGGCCACGCAAGTGGGCACCATGTCCGGCAGCTATCTGATGCAAGTGGTGGACGGCGGGGAATTCTCCGTTCCGATCCCGCAGTTCGTGTTGAGTGTGCCGCGTGTGCTGCACTGAGTGTCCGTAAGACCAACCAATCCGTTTGCGGTGTAGCGATTTGGCGGCCGAATGGCGCAAGCCGGGCGGCCGCGTCTCGACGCGAACGGCATAATGAATGAGTGAAATGAAGAATAGCGCAATCAACAAATCAATCTTGACGGTATTGGCATTGGTCGTGTGGCTTTCGGCCTGCAAGACGCTGCCGCCGCCCGTGGTAGTCAATGTGCCGGTCGGCAAACCTTCGCCCGACTTCATGGTCGCCAAATGGGAGATGCTGCCGGACTGGTTCGCGCAGGATTTATCCGCCTCATGGCCCGCCATGCAGCAAAGCTGCCGCGCGCTCCGGCTCAAACCGGTATGGCTGCCCATCTGCGCCGCTGCGGCCAAGGTGGATAGTGCGGACATGCTGGCGCAACGCGCGTTTTACGAAACCTGGTTTACGCCTTACCAAGTGTTCAACCCGGACGGCACCGACACCGGACTGGTCACCGGCTATTACGAGCCCCTGCTGCTGGGCAGCCGCACACCCAGCAAGCGCTTCGCCTATCCCATCTACGGCCCGCCGGAAGACATGCTGGACGTGGACATGGGCGAACTGTTTCCGCAGTTCAGGGGACAGCGCGTGCGCGGTCGTCTGGTAGGCAAGCGCGTCGTGCCGTATTTCAACCGAGCCGAGATCGACGCCGGTCAGGCCACGGCGCTGCGCGGCCGCGAGTTGTTCTGGGTGGAAAATCCGGTGGAACTGTTCTTTCTGCAGATACAGGGCTCCGGACGCATCGAGCTGGAAGACGGCAAGCGTGTAAAGGTCGGCTATGCCGACCAGAACGGACACCCGTATGCTTCCATCGGCAGAAAACTCGTGGATATGGGCGAACTCAAGCTGGAAGAAGCTTCCATGCAGAACATCAAGCTATGGGCCGAAAAAAATCCCGAGCGGCTATTGATGCTGCTGGGGCAAAACCCCAGCTACGTCTTCTTCCGCGAGTTGCCGGAGACGCTTTCCGCTCCGCTGGGCGCGCTGGGCGTGCCGCTCACCAACGAATACAGCATCGCCGTCGATCCGCGCGTCATTCCGCTCGGCGTGCCCGTGTTCCTCGCCACCACCCAACCCAACAGCGCGCAGCCGCTCAACCGGCTGATGTTCGCGCAGGATACGGGCGGGGCGATCAGGGGCGCGGTGCGGGCCGACTTCTTCTGGGGATTCGGCGAATATGCCGCAGTGCGCGCCGGCAGCATGAAGCAATCGGGGAAGATGTGGGTGCTGTTCCCGAGAGGCGGAGAGCCGGCGCTGAATTGACCGGGGCAGTTGTAGGTGCGAACACCCACGGGGTGCAAGAACCTGTGCGAGGTAAATTCGCACCTACAACTGCCGCTTAGATCCAAAACCCGCGCGAGATTTTAATTTTTTCAATACCAACTCTGGAGCACAACACATGTATAACACCTTCAAACCCGCACAACCCATGGGCCTCATGGACTTCGTTCGTTCCGCAAAATCCTGCATCAAGGAAATCAGCCCGCAAGAATTGCTGGACAAGCTCAACAAGAACGAAGACATGCTGCTGCTCGACGTACGCGAACACGGCGAATACGAAAACGGCCACATCAAGGGCGCTCACCTGGTGCCGCGCGGTATCCTGGAAGCCGCCGCCGACCCGGCCTATCCCAAACACCTGCCCGAATTGACTGCCGCGCGTGACCGCCAAGTCGTCGTGTATTGCGCCACCAGCGGACGTTCCGCCATGGCGGTAGCAGTGCTGCAGATGATGGGGTTCAAGAATGTGTTGAATATGGCGGGGGGATATACCAAGTGGGTGGCGGATGGGATGCCGGAGATTCATGAAGCGACGTTCTGATTAAGTCTGTGCCATTTGTGTGGCGTGACAGGGCGCAATATCCGCAGCGGGTATTGCGCCCGATTTTTTGCTGAACACCTCAGGCCGTTCATCCCGAGCACCGCTCATCCCCTCTCCCTCTGGGAGAGGGCTAGGGTGAGGGAACACTCGTTGTATGCCCGCCTATCTCAAAACCAACCCGTCAGAGGCTGGTTCGTAGGGTGGGCACGTTTCTGTGCCCACGCGGAATCTCCAAATTCAAAACCAACACCGTCGGGGGTAGCCCGACAGCTAGTCACTTTTCTCGTCTTGCCGAGAAAAGTAACCAAAAGAGGGCGCCCCCAGCGCGCCGCCCACTTCGTGGGTTCCCTGCGTTGCTCGACTGGTCAGGCGGCTGCGGAACTCGCGCTACGCGCTCAGACAGTCCTCGCCGAAAGCCCCTGATCAGCCTCCGCTACTCGGCGGTGCACAGGGGATGGTAGAGCGAAAACCCAAAACCACAGCGTGGGCACTTCGTGCCCACCTTACTGGGCTAATATGCAAGTTGATAGAAAATCATTGGGTGTGTTATGAAACTTGGGGTCACATCATTCAATCACCACTTCATCCCAAAGTTCTACCTGAAAGGTTTTTGCCGTTCAGATGGAACGTTTGACGTCTACGACAAGCAATATGGGAAGTTTAAGAAATCCTCACAAACACCCTCAACCGTGTTTTTCGAAAAAGGAAAAAACACAATTAAATTTCGTGGTCAGCCCACAGACCAAATAGAAAAACTATATTCAGAACTGGAAACAGAGTTTGCTCAGCTTTTTAAACTGATTAGAGAAGGAATTAGCTCGGATACATTGTTCATTGCAGATGGTGTTAGTCTCCTAAAGCGATATATGGCCATTCAATTCTGGCGCCTGCCGCTATTGGATGAATATGCAGATCAATATATTCGAAGCCTCTCACGGATAGAAGTTGATCACATCTGTACGCTGATCAAGCCACCGATTCCGACAAATAACATAATTGAGCTGATCCAATCTGACCCTGCATTCAGGCATTACTTTCGCTGCTTTATTTTACCCCTTAGCACTTTTGAGTTGAATAATGCTATTCCTAATACTATGAAGTGGGTTATCTTGGATGTGGAAGATTCGATCAAATGGTCAAATCGCTTATGCTGTGATGCGCCCTTCATCTTTAAGAGTCCGGAAAGTTTGATGCAATTCTCCGGGCCATTTATTTTCCCGCTTTCCAGTTCCAAGCTTCTCGTTGCTAAGCCGCATAGCAATACAATTTGTTCTTTCGACACTGTCGTGAGCACCAAAATCTCAATACTCTATTTCCTTCAGGCAAAGAGGTACGTCGCCACTTCGAATAGGGTATACCTAGAAAAAATTATCGAATTTTCAGAATCGTATTCTAGTGCGGCTGGAATGCTGCAGTTGCAACGTGAAGTACTGGCGTATATTGAGTGAACTATTTTTTACACCATGTGGCGTGGGCACGAAGTGCCCACGCAGTGGTTCTAGGTTTTTACTTTCTCTCCCCTGTGCGCCGCCGAGTAGCGGAGGCTGGTCAGGGGCTTTCGGCGAGGACTGTCTGAGCGCGCAGCGCGAGTTCCGCAGCCGCCTGACCAGTCGAGCAACGCAGGGAACCCCGAAGGGGCGGCGCGCTGGGGTCGCCTTCTTTTTGGTTACTTTTTCTTTGGCGAAGCAAGAAAAAGTGACTAGCTGTCGGGCTACCCCCGACG
>JAUSBC010000102.1 GCA_030652215.1 Sideroxyarcus sp. | reverse complement strand
CGACCAACGGGCCAAATTGCTTGATTTTGAAAATCATGCAGCTTATACTGTTGATGTCAACATGGCCAAAACTCCTGAAACCATCAACGAATTCCTGATGAAACTATGGACTCCGGCACTCGAAAGAGCACTGGACACCGGCCTTCGCCGGTGTGACGAATTGTTAGAGGATTCCTGATGACCCAAGCACCGCAAATAAAAATCCCCGCCACCTACATGCGCGGTGGCACATCGAAGGGTGTGTTCTTCCGACTGGAAGATCTGCCGAAGGCCGCACAGGTTCCGGGCAAGGCACGTGACCGACTGTTCCAGCGCGTGATCGGCAGCCCCGACCCCTATGCCGCGCAGATCGACGGCATGGGTGGTGCGACCTCCAGCACCAGCAAGTGCGTGATCCTGTCAAAGAGCACTCGCCCCGGTCATGACGTGGATTACCTTTACGGCCAGGTCTCCATCGACAAGGACTTCGTCGACTGGAGCGGCAACTGCGGCAACCTGTCCACAGGTGCGGGGGCATTCGCGATCCATGCCGGATATATCGATGCCGCACGTCTGGCGCAGGATGGTGTCTGCACCGTGCGCATCTGGCAGGCCAACATCAGCAAGACGATTATTGCTCATGTGCCGATCAGCAATGGTCAGGTGCAGGAGACCGGCGATTTCGAGCTGGATGGCGTGACCTTCCCGGCAGCGGAGATCGTGCTGGATTTCATCGACCCGTCGGATGACAGTGAAGAAGGCGGCAGCCTGTTCCCGACCGGCAATCTGGTGGACGAACTGGAAGTGCCGGGTGTCGGCACCTTCAAGGCCACCATGATCAGCGCCGGCATCCCGACCGTATTCGTGAACGCGGCGGATATCGGTTACACCGGTACCGAACTGCGTGAAGCCATCAATACCGACCCGTCCGCGCTGGCGCGTTTCGAAAAGATTCGTGTGGCTGGCGCATTGCGCATGGGGCTGATCAAAACCCCCGAAGAAGCCGCAACCCGCCAACATACGCCGAAGGTCGCATTTGTCGCGCCACCAGTTGACCATGTGTCATCAAGCGGCAAGAAGATCAATGCTGCCGAAATCGATCTGCTGGTGCGCGCCCTGTCGATGGGCAAACTGCACCATGCCATGATGGGCACGGCAGCGGTTGCGATCGGCACGGCAGCAGCGATTCCCGGCACGCTGGTGAATCTGGCAGCGGGCGGCGGTGAACGTGATGTGGTGAAGTTCGGACATCCCTCCGGCACCTTGCGAGTCGGTGCAGCCGCCAGCAAGAACGGTGGCGAGTGGAAGGTTGAGAAAGTCACCATGAGCCGCAGCGCGCGTGTGTTGATGGAAGGCTGGGTACGTGTTCCGGGTGACAGTTTTTGATGTTCGTATTAATCCAATAACCTTTGTTTGCCCGCATGGGCTGCACTATCAGGGAGGAGTCGAGATGAGTTACCAAGCCGAATACCAACGTTCGATGAAGGATCCGGAAGGCTTCTGGCGCGACCAGGCCGAGCAGCTTCCGTGGTTCAAATTTCCGCAGCAGATCCTGACGCAGGATGCCGAAGGCATCGGCCACTGGTTCGCCGACGGCGAGATGAATACCTCTTACATGGCGCTGGATCATCATGTGAAGAACGGGCGCGGCGACCAGACCGCGATCATCTACGACTCCCCCGTCACCAACACCAAGGAGAAGTACACCTACGCCGAACTGACCGATGCGGTGGCGCGCACGGCAGGCATGCTGGCCGACCTGGGCGTGGTCAAGGGCGACCGCGTCATCATTTACATGCCGATGATCCCCGAGGCCGTCATCTCGATGCTGGCGGTGGCGCGGCTGGGTGCGATCCACTCGGTGGTGTTCGGCGGCTTCGCCCCGCCCGAACTGGCCGTGCGCCTCGACGATGCGACGCCCAAGGTCATCCTCACCGCCTCCTGCGGCATCGAGGTGAAGCGCGTCATCGAATACAAGCCGCTGGTGGACAAAGCCATCGAACTGGCCAAACACAAGCCGCAAAGCTGCGTGGTGCTGCAACGCCCGCAGGCAAGGGCGACCCTGATCCCCGGACGCGATCACGAGTGGACTGCGTTGCTGGCGAAAGCCAAGCCGGTCGGTTGCACGCCGGTCAAAGGCAGCGACCCGCTGTATATCCTCTATACCTCCGGCACCACCGGCAAACCGAAAGGCGTGGTGCGCGAGAACGGCGGCCACGCGGTCGCATTGAAATACAGCATGAAGGCGATCTACAACGTCGAGCCCGGCGATGTGTACTGGGCGGCGTCGGACGTGGGCTGGGTGGTCGGCCACTCTTACATCGTGTACGGCCCGCTGCTGCACGGCTGCACCACGATAGTCTACGAAGGCAAACCCATCATGACGCCGGATGCGGGTGCGCTGTGGCGCATCATCTCCGAGTACAAGGTGAAGTCCTTCTTCACCGCCCCCACCGCGTTCCGCGCGGTGAAGAAAGAAGACCCGGAAGCCGCGCTGATGGCGAAGTACGATCTCAGCAATCTGCAGGTCATCTTCTCGGCGGGCGAACGTCTCGATCCGCCGACGCAGGAATGGCTCACCGAAAAGAGCGGCAAGACGGTGGTGGACCACTGGTGGCAGACCGAGACCGGTTGGGGCATCACCGCCAACCTGTGGGGCGTGGAACCCAAGCCGGTGAAGTTCGGCTCCTCCACCCTGCCCACACCGGGCTTTGATGTTCGCATCCTGGACGAGAACGGCCAGCAGCTCGCCGCCAATGAACAGGGCTACATCGCCATCAAGCTGCCGCTACCGCCGTCGTGCATGAACCGCGTGTGGGGCGACGACAACAAGTTCCGCGAGAGCTATCTGCAGTTCCTGCCCGGCTACTACACCACCGGCGACGGCGGCTATATCGACGAGGAAGGTTACGTGTTCGTGATGGGCCGCGTGGACGACGTGATCAACGTGGCGGGCCACCGTCTCTCCACCGGCGAAATCGAGGAAGTGGTGGCCGCGCATCCGGCGGTGGCCGAGTGCGCCGTGATCGCGCGCGACGACGAGCTCAAAGGTCAGGTACCGATGGGACTGGTGGTGCTGAAGTCGGGCGTGACGATGGACGAAGCCACGCTGCAAAAGGAACTGGTGACCCGCGTGCGCGAAGCCATCGGCGCCATCACCTGCTACAAGGACACCGTCATCCTCGCGCGTCTGCCCAAGACCCGTTCCGGCAAGACGCTGCGCAAGACCCTGTGCAACATCGTCAACGGCAAGCCTTACACCGTGCCGTCGACGATCGACGATTCGGCGGTGATTCCGGAGATTATCGAGAATCTGCGCAGCAAGGGTTTTGTGAAATAACCGGACGGCAGTTCGCAAACAGAAAGGCCGGCAGAAATGCCGGCCTTTCTGTTGGTCCACGAAGTGGGGTAAGCAGGCAGTTGCAGGGTGCGCCTGCGCACCAGCCGTAGGTTGGGCAAAGCGTAGCGTGCCCAACAATGCCGTCATACCCCCCCGTCATCCCCCCGCTTCAATATCGCCTGTCTCGCCCGTATCCGGGTTTCCCTCAAAACGTTGGGCACGCTTTGCTTTGCCCAACCTACGACTAGCGATTCGTGACGTCTTCCAGGCTGCAGGGTGCGCGGCGACGACCGTTCCGCGTGCTTACATCTCGTCGCCCAGCTGGGCCACGGCATACCACGCATTCAAATCGGCGGCGGTACGTCCTTTGCTCCATGCCGCCACATCCGCATCGGCAATCGGCGCATACGGTCCGTGCTTCACTTCAAAGATCACCGCTCCCGCATCGAGCGACAGCACGGCATGCCAAGCGTCGGCGGGTATCTCGACCACACTGGTGTCTTCGCCCAATTCGGCGCGCTGAATAACCCTGCCACCGTCATCAAATACCAGCACGGTAAAACGTCCGCGTAAAGCAGTCAGGATTTCCCAGGTGTGCGGGTGGCAATGCGGCAGGATCAGCGTGTCCGGCTCCATGGCAATTGCCAGGCGCTGGACGGGGTCGGTCAGTTCTTCGTGCAGGTTGGAATTGGCGCGCAGGCGCGGGGACTGGCGGGCTTGCCGGCAAAGGCTGGTCAGGTCGGCGGCGGTCAGTTTTTTCATAGTAATGCTCTCCCTTGGGGGCATTCTACAGAAACCCGTCGCGCTTTTTCTTCTACGCTTTGACCAATGCGCCGCAACGTATAGAATCCCGCCCCATGCTCTCTACGGATCGCCTTCGTCTCTTCAGTTTCGCCGCCGCGCTGTGTGTGTATGCATCCTCCATCCCCGCGCAAACCGAACAAACCGAGCAAACTGAAACCATTCGCGCCGAAACCGTCAGCACCCCGGAAACGCATCCCGAAACGGCCAGCAAGGCCGAGCTGGTATTCGAAGCCGATCCCTACTACACCAATGTCGGCTACAACATTCCGCTCACCGACAAGCCCATTCCCACCATCAATTCCAACAGCGAAGCGGTGATCTACCGCGAGCTGATCAAGGGCTCGCTCATCCCGCGTTATATGGTGCTGGAAGCCAGTGTGAATCCGCTGCCCTGGCTGGGCACTTACATCAAGTCGCATGCGCCGGGCTTTTTCCGCCAGGGCGAAATCGGAAACAGCGGCATCAACCTGTTCGAGTCCGCCACTGCCGGATTCCCCGAGCCCTGGGCAGTCTCCGCCTTCTTCGGCAACGTGGCCAAGCTGCAGCGCCCCAAGGAAACGCGCCACGGCGACAACTACGGTTACACCGGCTATCTGTTGAGTGCGGGCAACAAGCACATCAAGGACAACACGCTCATCGACGACAAGTGGTACGAACTCGAATGGAAAATCAAAGGCAAGATCAATTATCCGGACGAGCGGCTTTCCTGGAGCTTTCGCATCGGCGGCCGCTTTAACGAGAACAAGGACGTCAACAACGTCACTTACATCAGCCTGCATCGCAGCAATCTCGATTTCCGCTATTCATTCCTGGAATGGCTGGAAAACGCCAATTACGATCTGCGCCTGAATTTCCTGCAGGACAATGCGCAGATGGTGCGGCTGGAAATGATCGCCGGCAAGAAAATGCCGATGCCAGAATGGCGCTATACCCCCACGCTGGCCGTCGGTTTCGTGTGGAGCAGCCCGAACGAATACTCCGGTGCACTGCGCGAAGCGCGCGGAAGCACGACGACGCTGGTGTTCCGGCCCTCGCTCGAATTCTAGTTTCGCCAGGTCCTTGCCTGGCACGGTAAACAGCCTCACCCGGGAGAGATGAAATGAAGACAGACCTCATTGCAGCCGACGCCGCCGTCACGCTGGACGGCTTGTTCCACGAGCGTGCGCGCCGCGCACCGGACAGCATTGCCTACCGCTATTTCGACGACCATCGCTGCGAGTGGCTGCAACTGACCTAGCAGGAGATGGAACACGAGATCGCGCGCTGGCAGACGGCCATGGCGCACGAGGGTTTGCAGCCCGGCGACCGCGTCGCCATCATGTTGAAGAATTCCCCGCAGTGGGTGGTGTTCGACCAGGCCGCGCTGGGCCTGGGGCTGGTCACGGTTCCGCTGTACGTGGCCGACCGGCCCGAGAACGTCGCGCATGTGCTGCAGGATTCCGGCGCAAAAATACTGCTCATCGACAACGCGACGCACTGGCATCCGCTGCATGAGGCCTGCACCGGCATCGCCTCCCTCACCCGCATCATCACCCTGCGCGCCCCGCCCGAGGGCGACAACGACGAGCGTCTGCGCAGCGTGGACGAATGGCTGCCGGATACCCACGAGGGTTTCCGGCATCTGGTGCACGATCCCGGCATGCTCGCCTCCATCGTGTATACCTCGGGCACCACGGGCAAATCCAAGGGCGTGATGCTGAGCCACCGCAACCTGCTCAGCAATGCGGAAGGCGCGCTGCAATGCTTTGCGGTCTACCCCGACGACATCTTCCTGTCTTTCCTGCCGATGTCGCACTGCCTGGAACGCATGGCGGGCTATTACGTGCCGGTGATGGCCGGGGCAACCGTCGCCTATGCGCGCTCGGTGCAGCAGTTGCAGGAAGATCTGGCGCTCATCCGCCCCACGGTACTGATCTCGGTGCCGCGCATCTTCGAACGCATCCAGTCCGGCATCCGCAGCAAGCTCGACAAGGGGCCGGCCTCGACGCGCCGCCTGTTCGATCTGGCCGTCAATGTCGGCAACCGGCATTTCGAACACATCCAGAAGCGCGCATCCTGGCATCCGAAACTGCTGTTGTGGCCGCTGCTCAAAAAGCTGGTGGCGGACAAACTGCTCGCGCGCCTCGGCGGCAGGCTGCGCCTCGCCATCACCGGCGGCGCTGCACTCTCCGCCGACAACGCGCGCACCTTCATCGGCCTGGGCATGCACATCCTGCAGGGCTACGGCTTGTCGGAGACCAGCCCGGTGATCAGCGTCAACCGCCTCGACAACAACCTGCCGAGCAGCGTCGGCCCCAAGGTTCCCAATCTGGAAATACGCCTGGGCGAACACAACGCGCTGGAAGTGCGGGGCCCAAGCGTGATGCTGGGCTACTGGAACAACGAGGCCGCAACCAAAGCCATGATTACCCCCGACGGCTGGCTCAATACCGGGGACGTGGCCGGCATCGACGACGCGGGCCGCATCACCATCACCGGACGCATCAAGGAAATCATCGTGCTGTCCAACGGCGAAAAAATCCCGCCCAACGACATGGAAGCCGCCATCCTCGCCGATCCGCTGTTCGAGCAGGTGATGGTGGTGGGCGAAGGCAAGGCTTACCTCGGCCTGCTCACTGTGGTGAACCGCGAGCGCTGGGTCTCTGCCATGCGCGAACGCAACCTGCCCGCCGAATGGCCGGAAAGCCTGCATTCTTCACAAACAAAGGCCTATGCGCTGCAGCGTGTAACGCAGCAACTGCACGCCTTCCCCGGCTACGCACGCATCCGCAAGATCGCGCTGCTGGGCGAGCCCTGGACTGCGGACAACGGATTGCTGACGCCCACCTTGAAGATCAAGCGCGCCAAGGTGCTGGAACTGCATAGTCACGACTACGCGGGCTTGTACGAAGGGTATTGAAGCGAAGCCGGGCCTGCCCGATCAACTCCGCAGGCGGGGGCCGATCCGGAACTTTCCACACTCCGCACCTTTCGGATATAAACTAGGCACAAGCCGGTAACCAAACCGGTTCCGTATCCAAAATTATCCCAGGTCGGAGAGGAGTGAAAAATGAAGGCCCGCGTCATCTTTCGCACCGTTCGCCCTTTCATCTCGGCGCTGGCTGTCATTGCCACTTCTGTGGCGCTTGTCTTTGCCATCTACATCACCGATCTCGGCCTGCAATGGGTGACCTTTCTGGGCGGCGTCCTGGTGGCGGCAATGCTGTCGGAGGCCACGCGGGTATCGCGCGTGGAGTGGCTAGCCGCGAGACGCACGGCCCAATTGAACGTCTTCAAGGACAAGCTCGAACACGAAACGCAGTTGCGCAAATGGGCCGAAGAAGCGCTTGCCGCCAGCAAGCCGCGGCTGCACCTGATCGACGAGGTGTTGCCGACCATGCTGGCCTTCGTCGATACCGAAGGAGTATGCCGCTATCACAACCGCGCCTTCATGGAATGGCTGCATCTGCGGCCGGATCAGATCAAGGGCCAGCACATCAAAAAAATACTGGGCGCCAATGTCTACCAGGAAACGGCGACCTCGGTGCGCCAGTCGCTGGACGGGCACCATGTGCACTACGAGCGAACGCAGAAGATGCCGGATGGCGCGGTGTATCGCCTGCATGTCGAGCATATTCCGCAACTCGGCGACGATGGGAAAGTGACCGGATTTTTCATGCTGGTCGACGACATCACCGCACCCGGCGATTTGACCAGGCCGGGCACGGAAGCCGCAGCCCGGACTCAGGACGGCAACGTGTCTGCACGCGAGGAGATGTCGAATCAGGACACTTATGTCGAGTCCTTCTCCGAGCAGATTTCAGGACAAACCGACATAAACAATATCCGGGCCGCCATCGAGAAAGGCGACTTCAGCTTGTACTGCCAGCTCATCACCCCGCTGGCGGCAGATTCTGCGGAAGCCGAACACTACGAAATCCTGGTTCGCCTGATTGAGGAAGAGGAAGGCATGATGCCGCCGGGCGCGTTTTTTCCGCTGGCCGAGAAATACGGTCTCATGCCGCATCTGGACCGCTGGGTGGTACAACATGTGACGGAATGGGCAGCGAATCAGCACTCACTGGACGAGAAGCAGAAAAATTCGCTGTTCTTCATTAATCTGTCAGGGGCAACGATATGCGACCCCGGTTTCCCGGAATTCCTGCAATTGACGCTCGCTGAATACGGCCTGCCGGGCGCCGCACTGTGTTTTGAAATTTCCAACGCGGAACTCACCCTGCATCCCGCGCTGGTTGCGGAATTTGCGCAAAAAGTCAGACAGTGCGGTTGCCTGCTTGCAATCAGCGGCTTCGGGCACGACCGGATTTCGTTCGACCTGATTCGCGGCTTCCGGGTGGAGTTTTTGAAAATCGACGGCAGCATCATTTTCAACATCCTGCGCGACCCGGTCGAACTCGCCAAAATAATCGCCGTCAACCGGGTAGCCCGGCTGATCGGCGTCAAGACCATCGCCGAACTGGTGGAGAGCGAGGAAACCATCGTCAAGCTGCGCGAAGTCGGCATTGACTATGGACAGGGGTTCGGGATTTCGAGACCGCGGCCGCTGGCGGACTGAGCGTCAATGCGCCCTAGTCGTCCGCAACGACGCAGTCAGCGCGCCAAAGGCAGTTCGTTTGATCGCATTCGCCGTTGACGGCAGTGGCAAAGCAATCGAAGTTGCCTTCACGACGCTGAATCAATTTGATCAATTCGGATTTCGAAAGCTTGGCGGGAGCGATGCTCCGCGACTTGGCTATGGCGCAGACTTCTGTGAGCTTCATGCAAATTTCCTTGTTTACATCGAAAAATACAAAACCGGACTGGCTCCAGCAGAAACCAACGCCGCGCAGCTATTGCTTGTGTTCCGGGTCGTTCGCGCAAGCGGCCGCATCGGCGAATTGACCGCGCCCGATTCGGCCGGTTTCGTCCTGCGGCGTATCGCATGCAACGGACTTTTTCTGTCCGAAATCAGGCCCTTCCAGGGTCATCAGGATCAGGTCGATCTCCTCGGGCTGGGTAAGATTGCGGCTCATGATATTGCCTTTCGAATTCGGAGCGGTCGATGGATCGCGCCTGCGTTCACGCTTCGGCGCTGTCTGTTGGCCGCACGATCAGGCGCAAAGAACGCCTGCCGTCGAACTCGATATGAACGAAACTCAAGTTGCTTGAAAAAGTTTCGCCCCGACTATCCAGTGCCTCGTAGAGGTGTCCGCAGTGACAGAGGTAATTGAGCAACGGGTTCAAGTGTCCGGACTGGACCAGTTCGACATCCGCCAACCGGGGAAAAAGCTTCGAAACATGCTTCCAGACGATATCCCGCCGCCGGAAGCCAAACAGTTTTTCGAGGGATTTGCTGCAGTCCTGGATCATGCCGCGTTCGTCCAGCGACAATGCAGGAGGATTAATCCGTTCAGTCAAGTGTTCACCATGCCATTCATGCCGTATTGCGCGGGTAGAAGAAATGCCCCTGGGGGCTGCGTTACCGACTCTGTGCAAGTTCATTTCTCACTCCCTGACCGTGGCTAAAGTGCGGCAACTACCGAGGCAAACAAAGTTACAGTAGCATTGCGACTGCATATATACGGAGCAATACATATGTAGATATACGTATCTCGGTGCGGACGGGGTCATTTCAACAACATGGCAAGCCGAAAAACGTATACGCTGCAAAAAAACCAGTTGAAAATCGCGGCATGCATCAAGGGGAAATCTTGACGGAGCAAAAAGGCAAATCGAGACTCGGCGCTGCCCCTCAGGCCACTCGCGGCTCCCTGCGTCAGGAAGCCGCGGAAAAACTCGCTAATCCTTCGCCTGCCAGCGCCCCGGGCAACAGCACCCCTGAACTTCTGCACGAACTTCAGGTACAGCAGATTGAGCTGGAAATGCAGAACGAAGAGTTGCGGAGTGCGCACACCGCCATCGAAAAATCCCGCGACCGCTATGCCGATCTTTACGATTTTGCACCTGTCGGCTATATAACGCTCAGCGCCCACGGAACAATAAACGAAATCAATCTGACCGCCGCCGCATTGCTGGGAATGGAGCGCGGAAAATTGATTCAACGGCGCTTCGCCCCCTTCGTCGTGCCGGAGAATACCGACCTTTGGCATCAGCATTTCATGCGCACGAAACACAAACGCGAGAAACTGTCTTTCGAACTCGCGCTCAAGCCTGATGTTGGCCCGGTCCTGCATGCGCAACTGGATTGCCTGCCCGCCGACGACCTGGTGCACATCGTTCTGATCGACATCACCGAGCGAAAGCGCATGGAAAAGGAGATTCTCGAACGGCGCAACGAAATGGCTGAATTGCATACGCTGCATGTCGCCGCCCAAACCGCCGCCGCCATCGCCCACGAATTGAACCAGCCGTTGTTGGCCATCGCCTCGTACAGCAAAGCCGCCCTCATGCTCATGAAGGCTGAAACACCCGACTTCGGAAAAATCGCCAAAGCCATCGAAGGCTGCGAACGGCAGTCCCACCGCGCGGGCCAGTCGATTCGCGATCTCCTCCAATTGTTGAGTACCGAAGAGTTTCCGACCGAGGAATTCGATCTTAACCAGGAAATCACGGATGTACTGGAGACAGCCAGGCTGGAGCATGAATTGCAGTTCGACTCACTGCTACGACTGGAAAACGACCTTCCCCCGATTCTCGCCAACCGCGCCCATGTGCAAAAAGTGCTGTTCAATCTATTGCGCAACGGCATCGAAGCCATGCAGGATGCGGGTGTGCCGTTGCCCGCCATTACCGTGACCGTGTGCACAAAAGCGAATGCCGGCGTTGCCCTGGTGACCATACAGGACAACGGACCGGGCATCATGCAGGAGCATGCCCATCGCCTGTTCGAGCCGTTTTTTACCACCAAGGCCAAGGGCATCGGCATGGGGCTGGCAATCAGCCGCATGCTGATCGAGGAGAACGGCGGCCAGCTCTGGATGGACGAGCAGCAAGGCTGCGGCGCAACGTTTCACCTTACTTTGCCTTTCGCATCATGAGCGACATTTCCAGAGTTTTTGTGGTGGACGACGATGCATCGGTGCGGGACTCGCTGCGCATGCTGCTGGAAGTCAGCGGCTACAAAGTCGCCACCTTTCCCGGAGCCGAGGATTTTCTGGAGATATGCACGCCGGATACACAGGGCTGCATCATTCTCGACGTGAACATGCCGGATATGGACGGCCCCACATTGCAGGAGGAATTGTTGCGCCGCGAAATGCAGCTGCCGATCATTTTCCTGTCGGGACACGGCACCATACCGCTCACAGTGCGCGCCCTCAAATCGGGCGCGATGAATTTCCTCATCAAGCCGGTGCAGGGAGCGGAACTGCTGGCCTGCGTTCATGAAGCCATGGAACAGTCTAACTTCCTGAGGATGCAGGCCCGGGCTTGCCAATCCGTCACCGCACGGCTGGCTGCATTGACCGAACGCGAACGCGAGGTCATGAGTCTGGCAGTGGAAGGAAAAACCAGCAAGGAAATCGCCCAACAACTGAATATCAGTTATCGGACCGTGGAAATCCATCGCGCGCACGTCATGCAAAAAACCGGCGCGACCAACATGCTGGAGCTCGCGCGCATCACCTCGCAGCTAACTACGCAGTAGCCGCCCGGCTGCCTACATAGTCTTACTGATTACGCCCCGTCATGGTTTGAGCTACCGTGCATCGCCGTGTCGCGGATTACTTTTTCTTGACGCTTCCGGCCCGCAACACCCTGGCGACGGCAGGCGCATGGCACATGCTGTCAGTAGCGACTCCGGATAATCAACCCCTTGCGCAATCTCGAAAAACAACATGAAACGTACTGCAGTTATCGCCAGCGCCAGCGCAAACAGACTCGATTCATGGAAGCGGGGACTGAGCGGCTACGCCTGCACAACATGCATCAGCGACAGCCTGGACAAGCTCGGAAATGACGTTACGAGTGCCAAACCGGCCGTTCTCCTGCTTGACCTGGATTTGATCGGCACGAATGGCACTGCGCGCCTCGGCGCTCTATGCACCGTGAGCAGAACCATCGTCGTCGGCGGCACCATCTCCGAAAACATGGAGTGGGATTTTCTGAAAGCGGGCGTGCGCGGCTGCTGCCGGAGCGAAGCGTCCCCCGAATTTCTCGGCCAGGTCGCCGATGCCGTGCTGCAGGGTGAACTGTGGATACGGCGCTCGCTCACTTGCCGGCTGATCAATGAACTGGGCGAAACAACAGCAAAGTTCAAAGCCCACCGAGCCTCTCTCGGCCTGCTCAACAAGCTCACGCAGCGCGAACTCGACATTGCCACACGCGTGGGAAACGGGGAAAGCAACAAACACATTGCCAAATCGTGCTCGATTACAGAACGCACGGTAAAAGCCCACCTGACCGAAATATTCATCAAGATTGGCGTCACCGACCGGCTTAACCTGGCACTCGTCATGTCCGCGAACGACAGGCAGAACGGCTTCCGCGACCGGGCGCCGGACATTCATCGCACCCCCGGCACGCGAAAATCCGACACTCCCGGCATGATGCAACGCCCGCACCTCGCCACGCTGCAGACAGCGCAATAATGCCGACGCCGGAATTGAAAAAGGCCTACGCAATGGTAGGCCTTTTTATTTGGTGGGTCGTGCGGGGATCGAACCTGCGACAAACGGATTAAGAGTCCGCTGCTCTACCAGCTGAGCTAACGACCCGGAAGAGGCGCGCATTTTATGCGAGCAGCCGGAATTGTCAAGGAATTTGTACCCGCTTTCACAATCCGCGATGCTGTCGCAATGCCCATTCGACATGCTCGCGAACCAGAGCGGACGGGTGTTGCAGACGCGACTGCAGTGTTGTCGCGACTTCCGGCGCGGTTGGGGCATTGCCCAAGGCCACGGCGATGTTGCGCAGCCATTGCTCGTGGCCGATACGGTGGATGGCGCTGCCCGCGAGTCTGGCGTGAAAGGTTGCCTCGTCCCAGGCGAACAGTTCGGTGAGCGGGACGTCGCCCAGACCGTGACGCACGGCAAAGTCCGGCTCGACGGTCTTGTGGGCGAAGCGGTTCCACGGGCAGGCCAGTTGGCAGTCGTCGCAGCCGTAGATGCGGTTGCCGATCAGCGGGCGCATCTCCGGCGGTATGCTGCCCGCGAATTCGATGGTGAGATAGGAGATGCAGCGCCGCGCATCCAGTTGGTAGGGTGCGGTGATGGCCAGTGTGGGGCAGATGTCCATGCAAGCTTGGCAGGTGCCGCAATGGTTGTCCTGCGGCGCATCCACCGGCAACGGCAGGTCTATGTAGATTTCGCCCAGAAAGAACCAGGAGCCCTGCTCGCGCGACAGCAGCAGCGTATGTTTGCCGCGCCAGCCCAGACGGGCTTTCTGCGCCAGTTCCACTTCCAGCACCGGCGCGGAATCGGTGAATACGCGACACTGGCACTCAACTTCATCGCGTATCTGTTGCGCCAATTTTTCCAGCCGGTTGCGCAACACCTTGTGATAGTCGCGCCCCAGCGCATAGCGCGAAATGAAGGCGCGGCTGCCGTCGGCCAGCACGGCATGCGAGTCTTTTGCATGCTCCGGGTAATAGTTCATGCGCAGCGAGATCACGCGCAGGGTGCCGGGCACCAACTCCGCCGGTCGCGCGCGTTTGGCGCCGTGTTTTGCCATATAATCCATCGCGCCGTGGCGGCCTTGCGCCAGCCATTGCAGCAGATGCGCTTCGGCTGCATCGAGGTGTGTGTCGACGATGCCCACCGCCTGAAATCCGAGCGCATTGCCCCACGCCTTGATGCGGGCGGCGAGTGCGTCGTAATCCGTTCGAGGTGTCGCGTTTTGCATGAACCGAATCATAGCCGATTAAACTTGCCCGATGAGGCCGCCACCACGGCCTTTGCGACCCGTCTCGCGGCGCATTTGCAGCCGGGTATGGTGGTCTATCTGCGCGGCAACCTGGGCGCGGGAAAGACCACGATGGTGCGTGCGTTATTGCAGGCGCTGGGTTACACGGGCCGCGTGAAAAGCCCGACCTACACGCTGGTTGAGCGCTACGAAGCGGGTGGGTTACACTTGCGCCACTTCGATCTGTATCGCTTTCGCGATGCCGAAGAATGGGAAGGTTCCGGGTTTCGTGACGAGTTCGACGGACAAAACGTGTGTCTGGTGGAGTGGCCCGAACAGGCCACGGGACTGTTGCCCGCCGCGGATATCAGCTTCACCTTCGAAATTCTCCAGGATGGGCGCGAGGTCTTGCTCCACGCCTACTCCGATGCAGGGCAAAAATGCTTGAACGCGCTTTAAGGTTCACCGCTTTGCTGTGCCTGTTGTGGCTGCCTTCCGCCTTCGCGGAGATCGCCATCACTGCGGCGCGCACCTGGCCGGCGCAGGATTACACGCGCCTCACGCTGGAATCGAAGCAGCCCGTCAGCTACAACCTGTTCACCCTCAAAGATCCGGAACGTCTGGTGATCGATCTCGAAAACGTCGAGATCAACGCCGCCCTGAGCGATCTGGCCGGCAAGATCGGCAACGACGATCCCTACATCAAGAGCCTGCGCATCGGCCGCTTCAAACCCGGCGTGGTGCGTCTGGTGCTCGACCTCAAGGCCCAGGTCAAGCCGCAGTTGTTCAGCCTGCAGCCGGTCGCGGAATACGGGCATCGCCTGGTGCTGGACGTGTATCCGCTGGTTGCCGTCGACCCGCTGATGGCGCTGGCGCAGCAGGGCGAAACCCAGCTTGCCGCGAGCGAACCCGCCGCCGCCACCGGAACCGAAGCGCCCACTTTCGAAGTCAAACCCGACATCCTCGAAACTGCGCCAACGCCGCCCGCGCCGCTGTCACGCCCTGAATTCAGCAACCGCATCCTGCTGATCGCAATCGATGCGGGGCACGGCGGCGAAGACCCCGGCGCGCGCGGGCGCAAGGGGACAAACGAAAAGGACGTGACCCTCGCCATCGCACGCCGCCTGAAAAATCAGATTGATGCGGTGCCGGGCATGCGCGCCATCCTCATCCGCGACGGCGACTACTTCATTCCGTTGGTCGGACGCGTGGAGAAGGCGCGCAAGGCGCATGCCGACCTGTTTGTTTCCATCCATGCCGATGCCTTCGTCAAATCGCATGCGCGCGGCTCGTCAGTCTTCGCGTTGTCCGAACACGGCGCAACCAGTGCCAGCGCGCGCTGGCTGGCGAAAAAGGAAAACGATGCCGACCTCATCGGCGGCGTGAACCTCGCCGTGAAAGACCCCTATCTCGCGCGCACGTTGCTGGACCTGTCGCAGACCGCCACCATCACCGACAGCCTGAAACTCGCCAAGTATGTGCTCAAGGAAGTCGGGCAGATCAACACCCTGCACCGCGGGCGTGTAGAGCAGGCCGGCTTCGCCGTGCTGAAATCGCCGGACACGCCCTCGATACTGGTGGAGACCGCCTTTATCAGCAACCCCAGCGAGGAGTTGCGGCTGAAAGACGATGCCTATCAGGAAAAGATGGCACGCGCCATTCTGGGCGGCATCAAACGTTACTTTGCGCAGAGTCCGGCGTTGTCCAAACCCAGATTGGCGCAGTACGACTGATCGTTTCCTGCGGCCGCAGGAAACGCTGCTTTTCTACCAGGGAATCCCGGCTTGATCACTTCCTCGATATTCAAACGTCTTGCCGGCTGCCGGATTGTCCTGGTCGCGCTGGGGTTCGCCCTGTTCGCGGCGGCCCTGGCCGTACTGCCCAGAATAATCCCCAAGTCCCCGCTGCTCGCGCGCATCCCTTCGTCCATCGCCGTCTACGATGCGCAGCAGCGCCTCTTGAGGCTCACACTGGCCAGCGACGAACAGTATCGCCTGTTGTTGCCGCTATCGAAGGTCAGCCCCGAACTGACCGAATCCGTCGTCTTGTATGAAGACCGCTGGTTCCGCTGGCACCCCGGCTTCAATCCCTGGTCTTTGATACGCGCGTCCTACTCCACCGCCAGCGGCGAGCGGCGCATGGGCGGCTCGACAATCACCATGCAACTCGCGCGGCGCGTTTACCGGATCGACACCCGCACCGTACCGGGCAAGTTGCAGCAAATCCTGCGCGCGCTGCAACTGGAATTGTTCCACACCAAGGACGAGATTCTTGAGGCCTATGTCAACTTGGCGCCCTATGGCGGCAATATAGAAGGTGTCGCGGCGGCGAGCCTCATCTACTTCGGCAAGCGCGCCGAAAAACTCACGCTGGAGCAGGCACTGACGCTGGCGGTGATTCCGCAAAACCCGTTGCAGCGCGGCCCCGCCCGCCCCGCGCTGGCACAAGCCCGCGACCGGCTCTTCAAGCAGTTGTGCCTGCGCCATCCCGAAGCCGCAAAGGAAGCCGACTTGCTGCAACTGCCCGTGCAGATGCGCGGCACGCGCAATCTGCCCTTTCTGGCGCCGCATTTTGTGGAAGAGCGCATTGCCGAGCGCCCCGTTGCACGGGAGCTGGTCAGCACGCTCGATCTCCGGCTGCAGCGCCTCATGGAGCGCCATCTGCGCGCCTACGTCGAACGGCAGAAACGCATCGGCATCAGGAATGCGGCGGCCATGCTGGTCGACACGCGGGACATGGGCGTGAAGGCCGCCGTCGGCTCGGCGGATTTCTTCGACGACGGCATCAGCGGGCAAGTGAGCGCACTCACTGCCAAACGCTCGCCGGGCTCCACCCTCAAGCCCTTCATCTACGCCCTGGCCATCGACCAGGGCGTGATCCACCCGCTGACCGTTTTGAAAGACAGCGCGCAATCCTTCGGCAGCTATACCCCGGAAAATTTCGACGGCCGCTTCACGGGTCCGCTCACCGCAACGGAGGCACTTAACCGCAGCCGCAATCTCCCCGCGATTGCGCTGGCCGCAAAACTCGGCCAACCCGGCCTGTACGATTTTCTGCGCGCCGCCGGCGTCAGCCGCCTGGAATCGGAGAGGCACTACGGATTGGCGCTGGTGTTGGGCGGCGGCGAAGTCACCATGGAAGAGCTGGCCCGGCTTTATGCCATGCTCGCCAACGACGGCAAGCTGAAACCGTTGCGCATGCTGGAAACGGAACCAGCCGCCGAGGGAACGCAACTGTTGTCCGAAGAATCCGCGTTCATGGTGCTGGACATGCTGCGCCAGAATCCCCGCCCCGACACCTCCGTTGCCAGCGGCATCCCGGCCGGTCTTCCGGTGCACTGGAAGACCGGCACGTCGAACGGTTTTCGCGATGCGTGGACAGTCGGCATTTTCGGGCCTTATGTGCTCACGGTATGGCTGGGGAATTTCGACAACACCTCCAACCAGGCGCTGGTCGGCATACAGACGGCGGCGCCGCTATTCTTCGAACTGGTGAATTCAATCGGTTCCGCGCAGCCCAATCTGCATTCGATGCAGTTGCACACCCCGGCCAATCTCATGCGTGTCGATGTGTGCGCGGCTTCGGGCGACCTGCCCAACGCAGACTGTCCGCAGCTTGCGGAAACCTGGTTCATCCCCGGCAAGTCGCCGATACGCGTCAGCACCCTGCATCGCAAACTGGTGATAGACAACGCCAGCGGATTGATCGCCTGCCCGCCCTATCTGCCCAAACGCACCCACACGGAAGTGTTCGAGTTCTGGACCTCCGACATGCTGAATATTTTCCGGCAAGCCGGACTGCCGCGCCGCATGCCGCCGGCACATTCCCCGCACTGCGCGGATACAGGCAGCGGCGGGACTGCGCCGCAAATCACCTCGCCCTTGCGCGGCGTGGTTTACACCCTGCGTCTTTCCAAGCCCGAGGAACAGACTGTTTCCCTGCTGGCAACGGTGGATGCAAGTGCCCGCGAAGTCTACTGGTTTGCCGGGGAGCACTACATCGGCAAAACACCCGGCGGGCAAGCCCTGAACTGGTCGCCGGCCGGGCCCGGCCACTACGTGCTGCGCGCAGTGGACGATGCCGGGCGTTCGGATTCGCGGGAAGTTTCGGTCAGCATCGCGCAGTAAGCGCTACTCCGCCTGCACCGTGATTTTTCCGCCCAGCGCGCGGGCTTGCACGCTGCGGTCATACATTCCCTCGGCATAAGTCGGGGGCACCGCATAGATTCCGGCATTGGTCGCCTTGATCTTGTACACGAACAACTGCGCGCTGTTCTCGACCGTGCCGTACAACACCACTCGATCTTCCCGCACATCCGCATACTCCGGCTGCCAGTCCGACTTGTCGCTGCCGATGGGGGCGACCCACTGCTCTGCCTGCGTTTCGGAAGAGGCTGTTTCGCCGTCGCCCTCACCGTCGCCCTCTGCATATTCCTCTTCTTCGCCTTCACTTTGATACGCGGAGTTGTCCGAGCCGGATTCCGGCTCGGCGTCGTTACCCGACCCCGGCACGATTTCGAAACCGCCGGGCAGCAGATCCACAATCGCCACATCGTGCAAAGTGCCCTTGCCGATGGCACGTATGCGCAAGTGAACTTCCACTTCGTCGCCCAGTTTGACCGTGCTCACCGGCTTGCCGTCTGCCCCCTGGTATTCGCGGAACACCTCGATCTCCTGCTTGATCTCCTTGTCCGGCAATCCGCGGTCGAACCCGGACTGATTGAGCAGGGTAAAGGCGACATAGTCGCTGCTCGACCCGAACTGCAGCTTGGTTGCGGCCGGTGAAAAATCGCCCACGGGCATCAGCCCGGCGGGCAAGGCCAGCGTCTTCTTGCTGCCATCTTTCAGCACCTCGGCAATGCTGAACTGACCCGCAGTTTCGCTGCCGGTCGCCGTGGCATAGGCATCCAGCGCCAGCAGCGTGTAGGCGGAAGACAGCGTGTTATAGCGGTTTTCGCGTATCGGTTTGGCTACGGACTCCAGCGCCTCCGCATCCAGCCGCTTCAGTTCGTTCGGGAAATGCCGCGCCAGCAGGTAAATGAATTGCGAATTGCGGCTCAGACCGTCGTAGTAGTCCGCCCATTTTCCGGCATCCTGATCGAACCTGAATCCGCGGATCAAGCCGTCGGCCAGATTCTCCTGGCGCATGAGCTGGTAGGCCGAAGCAAGGTAGGCCGCCGCGATATCCTGACGCCACACCTTGGCAAAATTCGCATCCAGTCTGCGTTGCAGGGCGGATGCATACTGACCGACCACCGTACCCTGCCGTGCCAGCAGGTAGATGGCATAGGCGCGCGCCCGCTCTTCCGCCAGCGACTCGCTCTCGCCTCCCGCCAACTGCTGCAACCAGCCGTTGGCGGAGAGCAGCATATCCGGCGGTACGGCATGGCCGCGATCTTTCGCTTCCAGCAGGAAATGCACCGCATAGGCCGATGCCCAGGGCACAACATGATGGTTGGCCGCCCACAAGCCGAAGCCGCCTTCCTGGTTCTGCCGGCTGCGCAGCATGCTCACGATGCGCCCCAGGCTCTCCTCGGAAACGTTGCGCGTCACGCCGAATTCGGGGCGTGTCTGCAGGACGAGCGCCGGCAGCGCCTGACTGACCAGTTGTTCCGTGCAGCCGTAGGGGTTCTTGTCGAGATAAGCCACAAGCCCCTGCCCCATGATCAGCGGCAAATGCGAAATGCCGGCCTTGCGGGTGCTGAACTCGTCGTACATCTTTCTCGTCACCGGCTGTTCCAGCGTGCCTTTCTTGACGCTGCCGAAGGTCAGATTCACCTGGTATGGAACAGCGGGCCGCACGCTGGTATCGACGCTGTATTTCGCGCTGTGATTTCCATGGGTGGCGACGAACTGCAGATTGCCGGAACCCAGCTTGTCCGTTGCGCGCAGACGGAAGATCGCCACGCCCTCGCGCAATGCGTCTATCTTGAGCTCTTTCGCAGCGTCACCCACAACGGCAAGGTGAGGCGAAGTCTTGAGCTCGATACGCACCGGCGCATCCTTGCCGGATGCGGGAATATTGTTGGCAACCCCCAGGCTGACCTCGAATTCGTCTCCCGGCGCCACCTGGGTGGGCACATTGGGCGACAGCACGAAGTCGCCGCGCACCGTGACCTTCTTTTCCAGCACGCCGATGGTGTCCGCCGAAACGGCCACCGCCATGATGCGCAAGCTGCCGTTGAAATGGTCCGGAACGGTATAGACGAGATCCTTGCCGTTGGGGCCGACATCAATGATGCCCGACCAGTAGGCCACCGGTTTGTCGCGCTTGCGCTTGAACGGGTTGAGATGTTTCCCCAGCGCGCCCTCGGCATCGCCCCCCGTCGGCGAAGACTGCATCAGACGCCGGAATTCCGGCAGGATCAGGTCGAGTATCTGCGACGTGCTGATCTCCAATGCGCGTTTCTGGAAGAAGTGCCCCAGCGGGTCCGGGGTGTTGTAACCGGCCACTTGCAGGATGCCTTCGTCCACCGCAAACAGCACCAGACGTGTCGGCTTCTCGGCGCTTACTTTCATGCGCAACGGCTCGCCGGGTTTGACCAGGTCGGGAGCGGTCATGCTGATGTCGTTCCTGCGCCGCTCCAGACTGATCGAGAACGGCACCACGCCGTGCGACATCGGGCTCATGAAAATTTCCGGCGAATTGATATCCCGCACGAACGTGACCGACACGTAGCCGTTGCCCTCCATGGACGCCGGCACCCTGATCCTTTGAACGCTGTTGGTTGTGCCGGCCTTGAACCATTGCCAGGCATAGACCTTGTCGCGCTCGATGGTGATGAGCCCGTTGCCGGCATACGGCGCGCGAATCTCAAGTTCGATATCCTGTCCCGGTATCACGTCGGTTTTGGCGAGCTTGATCTGCAGCTCGGCATTCTTTTCCAGGGAGCGCGTCAGGTTGGCGTGGCCCGCCACCGAGTATTCGACCCGGTTCAGTTCCATCCCTTCCGCATCGCGCACCACCATGACGTAGTCGCCGGGTTCGCCGGTCGGCAATTCGAGATTCGTTCCTTCCGCGCCGATCTGGAACGGCGTCTCGGAAAGCACGACTTCCTTGCTCTTGGACTCGTATTTGTAAACGCCCGAATCCTGCCTGGTCAGCACGGAGACATATTTGCGTTCGATGCGAATCAGCTTCAGGCCCGGAATTTTGGTCTTCTTTGCCTTGGGGTCGATCGCGATCAGGTGTACCGAGCGCCGCGCATCCTTGTTTACGTAACGCAAATTGCCGTCCGCCTTGTAGCCGACCAGATACGGCATGCTGGAAACCATGACCGCGCGCTCGGCTGCGACACTGCGCCCACCGGCCGCCTCGAAACCCTGCGCCACGAAAAGCACGCGATAAGTTGCCCGTGCGAAGCGTTGCAGGTTCAGGTCGAACTCGGCCTCGCCGTTTTCGTCGGTGACACCTTCGGCCAGCCTGTCCTCGAAACCATCCCTGGCGCGCTGCGGATCGAAGAAGCTGTACTCCTTGTAGGAGGGGAATGACGGATAGGACGGGAACAGCGTGATCGATGCGCGCACTTCGCGATCCGTGGCAGGCGTGCCGAACAGGTTCTGCAGATTCACGCGCGCCTTCAGATTGTCCGGCGACACCCAGCCCTCCACCGCCTCGTCGGAAAAACGCGCACTCATTTTCATGCGGTCGGGCCGGAACTCCTGCACCTTGAGCGCGACCGTGCCGATCATGCCGGTCGCATGGTTGTCCTTGACGATGTACAGATTGGCGTTCCAGGTCCCGGTGGGCGAGGTATCTTCCGTGGCATAGGAAGCTTCCACAAAACCCGATTCCGGCAACTTGATGCGTTCGCGCTTCACGGTCAGGCCGCGCGCATCGGTGATCACCATCTCCAGCGGAATGCCCGCGAGCTTCGAGGACCAGTCTGTCGCGCGCACGATCATGCCGACTTTGAGTTCCTCACCCGGCTGGTATATGCCCCGGTCCGAAAACAGATAGGCCTGCAGCTTGTCCGACTGCGCGCTGTTGGAGACGCCGCCGACATCGAAACGCGATATGTCGAGCATGCGGTCGCTGCGCTCGTAGGGCAGGAAAGAAATGTCCCCGCCTTTCTTGACCAGATACAGCGCCGGAGATTGTTCGCGGTTGAAGTCCTTGAGCGAAGGAAAGCGCACATGGCCTTCGGCATCCGTTTCCTGCGACAGCACCGGCAAGCCGTTTTTGCCGATCACCTGCACGCTTGCGCCGCCCACCGGCGAGCCGGTGTGTATGGATTGAACGAACACATCCTGACTGCCATCCACCCCCTGCTTGACCAGCATGCCCAGGTCGGTGAGCACGATCAATCGCGTGTCCGCGTTGCCGATGGGGCGCTTGGCCACGGTGTCGTAGGGTTGCACCTTGATCATGAACAGGCCGCGCTTGCCTTCGCTTCCTTCCTTCAGGTATTTGCCGAGATCGAGCGCCGCATACTGCGCCTTGCCCGGCGCAAGTTTTGGCAGCTCGTCGATTTCGGTCAGGCGCTCTGCCAGGTTGTCGAAGTTGAAGTTGTAGTTGTTGAAATTGGGCTTGCCGAAATCGCCGTATGACTGGCTGACCAGATGCTGTATCTGCCCTGGCACCAGACGTCCGATCTCGTAGTGCAGCGCATCCACGTCGCGCGCCAGGATGGGCACTTTGCGCTCGCCGGAAATCGGCAATAGCGAACCGGAATGCAGAATGCGCACTTCCTTGGGGAACGGCTGAACGCGGATGATGCGGTCGTAGGTTTCGCCCAGAGAATACCCGCCGAAGGATTTGAGCCCTTTCGCGACCCGCACGTAAATGAAACGCCCGACATCCGCTTCGAATTTGTAGCTGTGGCTGGTGCTGTATTCGCGCTCGGCGGGAATGGCCGTCAGCGCGAGCTTCCCGGACTGTTTCAGCAAGGGCTCGCCGATTTGCTTCACGTCGCCCCAGTAGGTCGGGTTCTTGCGCTGGTCAAGCGGCGTCTCGGGGTTGTAAACCGGCAACAGCCATGCCTCGACCCGGTTTTTCATATCGGTCTCATCCACCGTGGCGGATGTCTCCAGCATCAGCACCTGCTCCGGCTCGTAGCGCTCGTTGTTGACGAGCAGCATTTCGGCCGAATCCACATTCAGGCTGAATAAGCCGGGAACGGAAATCGTTTGTTCCAGCGCGTCGTCCGTATCGTTTCCGCCGCTTTGCGCGCTCACTCCCGAATCCACTTTCACGGCGAGATAGGTATCTTTCGGCGGAATGGGCAACGGCGCGGAATGAATGAAGGCCGTCAGTTTTTTCTTGTCATACGTCACGGAGAACGGCGTCGTCTCGCCGCCGATGCCGAGCACGCCGCTGCGCTGCCCCTGCAAACGCATACTGATGCGTTTCTCGAATCCCTCGGTGGCAACGGGATGGGAGAAACCCACAGTGACAATCGCCTTTTTGAGATTCGGGTCCACCGGGTCCTGGTAAAACTCGGACGAGTTGATGCTCATCTCAAACGCAGCCGTTTCGAATTTGAACGAGTAATCCTCTACACGCACCGTTTGCGCCAGCAACTCGCGCTCGAAACCGACCTTGAATTCCTGACCCACAGGCCAGTCGGCGTTCGGCTTGAATTCCAGCGTCGTATCGCTGAGCCAGCTCCAGCGTCCGGGCTGCTCGGGGCTGATACGCACGCCGGTGACTTCCTTGCCGACCTTATCCAACGGGGCTACGGAGCCCGAAAACCGGACGATCAGCGGTTTCGGTTCGTAGCTTTCAAGCTCGTACTCGGTGCGCGAGGGGGCATAGACGTCGTAGGAAACGAGTTCCGGTTTGGGAATCAGACTATAGGCATACCAGGCTCCCCAGACAACGCCCAGCGCGGCAATGGCGATACCGCCATATTTCGCAAACTTGCGCGGGTTGGATTTGCCCCAGTTGAATGCGACAGCGGCACCGTGAAATGAAAGCCCCACCCAGGCCGGACGCTGCCAATGCAAGTGTCCGAACACCCCGCCGAACAACATACCGACCAGCCGGAAGGGCAAGCGCAGCAGTATTGAAAGCTTGAGCATTCCGTTCAGTATCAGAGCCAGCCAAGAGCGCATATCCATTTCCCCGCAGAAATTGTGTATATAACAAAGCGCGCGATAGTAGTGCGTAAGCCGATGGAATGGGAAGGCTCTTGAAGGTCTATATACTTTTATTCATATTATTTTTTGATGCGATGTGATAGGCCGCAGCATTTTTTCGGGGAGTATTTTGAAATGCCCCGACAAAACTGCTGCAAGCGGCGGCGCGCCCTGGATTGTGCTCGAAGGGAAAATTATCCAAAGAGAACAGTGCACGCCGTGCCGGAAAGCGTCGGCCATGCGCAGAGTCCGGCGCCCCCGGACATTACTTCGATTCGTCGAACAGCACCTCCAGCCGCACAACCAGTGACGGGCTGGAGTGGTAATCTTTCTCGCGCGGATAATGCAATTGCGGGCTGACTTCCAGATAGGTCCATTTCCGGTGCAAGCGATAGCGGTACGAGACGAGCAGGACATAATCTTCCACCCGCTCCTCCGGCTGGCTGACGCCGATCGCGCTGGCCTGGTACAGCAAAGCGGTGCGCTCATCCACCTTGTGAAACAGCGTCAAGTCCTGGCGCAGGTCGATATTCTGTTTGTCGTGCAACCAGGTGGCGTTGCTGGTGGCGCGAAACAGCATCGGCTCGCTGATCGTGCGTTCGAAATCCAGTTGGGTGGTTGCGCCTGCACCGGTGGTGTTGAACCAGAACAACGTCTCCGCCAGCTTCGCCCGCCACTCCCCCACCGGCTCCACCAGACTGGCGCGGGCACGCACAAAGGGTGTGGTCTTGAAGCCCTGAAACTTGATCCCGCCGTCCGCGCTCAGATGCCAGGGCTCTGCGGCTTCCTTCACATAGCGCAAGGCGGCGGAGAAACTCTGCGGCTCTTCCGTTTGACTGACGGTCTGCGCCTGCAGCTGGGTCTGTTTCGGGTCCGCAGTCGTGTTCTTGTCCGGGTCCGTTTCCACCAGCAAGTGCAGTTTTTGCTGGGCAATCGGCAAATGCGCATTGGCCCTGCCCGACAGCACGAACTTGTTTTCCCCGCCGTAGCCGAAGACCCGCGTGACATCCAACTGGAACACGCTTTCGTTGGCCTCCTGATAATGGCGATCATCGCCGAAGAACCGGTCTATGCTGCTTACGAAGCCGACCAGCTTATCCGACAGGTACTCGTGTTGTTTGTCCAGCGCTTTAATGACAGCCTCGGGTGCAAGCTGCGGCGGCGGCGGCGGGCCAACGAAGTTGTCGTCGCCCACCAGCGCAGCTAGCGCGGCCAACGGCAGCAAGAGCGCAGCGATACCGGAAATCCATGCTGATCGAAAAGACATGCGCATCAGGCGGGAAATACGCCGGTTGAAAGGTAGCGGTCGCCGCGGTCGCACACGATGAACACGATGGTCGAGTTCTGTACCTGTTGCGAGACGCGCAGCGCCACGCTCAAGGCGCCGCCAGAAGAGATGCCGCAGAAGATGCCTTCCTCGCGCGCCAGCCGCCGTGTCAATTCCTCGGCATCTTTCTGCGCCACGTTCTCCAGCCTGTCCACGCTTTTCGGGTTGTATATCGCTGGCAGATAAGCTTCCGTCCATTTGCGTATGCCGGGAATCTGCGCGCCCTCTTCCGGCTGCGCTCCGATGACCTGGATCGCGGGGTTCACTTCCTTGAAGTAACGCGAGCAACCCATGATGGTGCCGGTGGTGCCCATGCTACTCACAAAATGCGTGATCCGGCCGTTGGTTTCGCGCCAGATCTCCGGCGCGGTGCCTTCGTAGTGCGCCAGCGGATTGTCCGGATTGGCGAACTGGTCGAGGATGATGCCTTTGCCCGCATCGCGAAGTTTTTCCGCCGTGTCGCGCGCCAGTTCCATGCTGCCCGCTTTCGGCGTCAGTACCAGTTCCGCACCGAACGCGCGCATGGTCTGGCGTCGCTCCACACTCTGGTTTTCCGGCATCACCAGGATCAACTTGTAGCCGCGCATCGCCGCCGCCATCGCCAGCGCAATACCGGTGTTGCCGCTGGTAGCCTCGATCAGCGTGTCGCCCGGCTTGATGGTGCCGCGCTCCTCGGCACGACGGATCATGGAGAGGGCGGGTCTGTCCTTAACCGAACCGGCCGGGTTATTCCCTTCCAGCTTCGCCAGAATGACATTGGAGGTGTTGCCGGGTATGCGCTTGAGTCTGACCAGCGGCGTATTGCCGACGCAGTCGTCCAGTGTCTTGTACATGCTCAGTCCCGCGAAAAAGGAAACGCCAGCATCATAAATGCTGGCGTTTCCTTTTGCACTTCATTATCTGCGTAGGGTGGGCACGTTTTGTGTGCCCACGCGGTAATATCCTTCGCTAACCGCGTGGGCAGAGCGAACGGGTAACGGCGCAGCCGTTAGACTCCGTCGGTCTCCCCCCTTGCGGGGAAAGCGCAGCGTGCCAAAAAAAAGAAGGTAACAATTTGATGTTGGGCACGCTGCGCTTTGCCCAACCTACAGGCCTGCGTAGGGTGGGCACGCGAAGCGTGCCCACCCTACCGTATCGCCTGATTTAGATCGCGATGCCCGACGGGTCAAACAGTTTGTCGAACAGAATCGAGCTCAGGTAGCGCTCGCCCGAATCCGGCAGGATCACGACTATGGTCTTGCCCGCATTCTCGGGCTTCTGCGCCAGACGCACCGCGACTGCCACCGCCGCGCCGCTGGAAATGCCGGAGATGATGCCCTCCTCGCGAGCCAGGCGCAGCGCATACAGCACCGCATCCTCGTTGCTCACCTGCTCGATGTCGTCCACCAGCGACAAGTCCAGCACGGCGGGCACGAAACCGGCGCCTATGCCCTGTATCTTGTGCGGGCCGGGCTTGAGTTCGAAACCCGAGCGAGCCTGAGTCAGGACCGGACTGGCGGACGGCTCCACCGCGACCGACCTGATCGCCTTGCCCCGGGTCTTCTTGATATAGCGCGAAACGCCGGTGATGGTGCCGCCGGTGCCGACGCCTGCCACGAAGATGTCGATCTTGCCGCCGGTGTCGTCCCAGATTTCGGGGCCGGTGGTCGCTTCATGGATGGCCGGATTGGCCGGATTCTCGAACTGCTGCAGCAATACGTATTTCGGATCGGAAGCCGCGATTTCCCTGGCCTTGGCGATTGCGCCGTTCATGCCTTTCGCGCCCTCGGTCAGCACCAGTTTGGCGCCGTAGGCCACCAGCAACTTGCGGCGTTCGATGCTCATGGTCTCGGGCATTGTCAGCGTGAGCGGGATGCCGCGCGCCGCAGCGACGAAGGCCAGCGCAATGCCGGTGTTGCCGCTGGTGGGCTCGACGATTTCCTTGCCGGGGCCCAGCACGCCGCGCTGCTGTGCATCATCTATCATGGCCACGCCGATGCGGTCTTTCACCGAATAGGCCGGGTTGCGGCCTTCGATCTTGGCCAGAATGGTCGCTTTGGCGCCGTCGCCGACGCGGTTCAATCTGACCAGCGGCGTGCGGCCTGTGGACAGTGCGTTGTCTGTAAATTGGTTGGACATGATGCGCTACCTGAATGGGGTTGACGATGGTGCAAGTCTAACCAAACGGCAGCGCTTTATGAACTGGTGAATTGTTATATCTATAGAACCGGAATCGCTGTCGCCTGCCTCAAGCCTGTTCCAGGAAACCTCCCGCGCGGAAAGTCAGCACCAGCGTATCGCGGTGCCCGTTTTCGCCGTCGGGCTGTATCGGGGTGGATTCGTGGATGACGCGCTGGTCGTCGAGCAGCAGCAACGTCCACTTTTCGGTCAGGGTGAAACGCTGGCCGTGGCGTCCGAGGTATTCGAAAATGCGGCTTTCGCCGCCGCGAATGTTCTCGCGTCCCGCGAACAGGATAGCGACGAAATCCGTGCCGTCGCGGTGCGCGCCCTCCGGCGTCGGGCGTCCGATGCCGTTGCTGGTGTCGATGCGGAACTGGTGCGCTTCCACATGCCAGGGTTGTGCGCCTTTCACGGTGGAACAGACTTGCGCGATGGTCCGCAGCAATTTCCCGAACACGGGTTGCGCCACGATTTCCGGCTTCATCGGCTCGAACATGCGCAACATGCCGCCGTGCAGCGCGTTGTACTCCAGCGGCTGGTAATGGGCGCGATGCGGCACTTGGCGAACATCCTCGCCGTTCACGATGAAACTGGAATGCCTGCGGCGGCGGTAATGTCCGCCGTCCTTGAGAAAATTGTCCGGCGGCAAAATATCCCAGTCCGGTTTCAGCGCATCCAGCGCCGACAGCGGGAATTCGATGAAAGTGGCCAGCCCGGAGGGGCTTAACACGCCGAATCCGTGACTTTTCACGGCATCGGCAAGGTGGGAGGGATCGGTGTACGTGGGTGCGAGGTTGGCGTTGGTCATGTCTGCTTGTTCAATCAATTCAAGTGAGTGCGGCGCATTTCCCGTGCCGGGAGAGGGCGCGGATGGCTGTCGTGTATCGCTGCCATGCGCGCAGTTTACCAGCACCCGGAACAGTTCGACCTTGCGCGGGATCAAGTTGTACTTGCCGGCGTGTTTTCGCAATGCCCAATGCATCATATACTGCGCGCGCATATGCACTAACGACATGTCGGGTATTTTTGTCCGGCAGCGCACAGATGCATTGCCGTTCGCTAACTAGCATCGAACCGATACATAAACACAGACAGTGAGGTCGACCCCATGCGCATACCCGCACTCCTTCCCGCTTTCTGCTGCCTGATGTGGTTTTCCGCACAGGCCTACCCTGCCGAAACCGGCAGCGGCGCGAAACGTGCAAAGTCCCCGCCCGAACCCAAAGCCGGTACGGTGTTGCGCGACTGCGCGAATTGTCCCCAATTGGTCGTCATTCCTGCGGGGCGCTTCGACATGGGCTCGCCCGATTCCGAGGACGAACGCAACGACGACGAAGGACCGGTACATCGCGTCCGCGTGGCCGCCTTTGCACTGGGCAAGACCGAGATCACGCGCGGGCAGTTTGCCGCCTTCGTGAAGCAGACCAAATACGATGCCGGCGACACATGCTGGACGCTGGAAGAAGGCACATTCAGGGAGCGCAGCCACCGCAACTGGCGCGATCCGGGCTACCTGCAAACCGCCCAACACCCGGTCTCCTGCATCAGTTGGAACGATGCCCAGGCCTATGCGCAATGGCTGTCGCGTAAAACGGGAAAGAAATACCGGCTGCCAACCGAAGCCGAATGGGAATACGCGGCCCGAGGCAAAACCCTCACCTCGCGCTACTGGGGCGACAAGCCCGAAGATGCCTGCAAATATGCCAGCGTCGCTGACCAGACGGCCCAGGCGAAAATACGGGGAGCCGCGTCCTGGCTGGCGCATGCTTGCACGGACGGCTTTGCGTATGCCTCCCCGGTTTCAAAATTCAAAGCCAATGCATTCAAATTGCACGACATGCTGGGTAACGTGTGGGAATGGACCGCGGACGGCTATCACGAAGACTATGAAAACGCGCCGCCAGACGGCCGCGCCTGGCCGGGAGAAGATGACAAGCGCGTCATCCGCGGCGGCTCTTGGAACAACAGTCCGGAACTGGTACGCGCGGCCAAACGCGGCAGGGACGACGCCGACAAACGCTTCAGCAACATTGGTTTTCGCATTGCCAGGGAACTGCGCTAGCGAATCGCTCCTGCCCGCCGCCTACGCACCCTGCCTGGATTTTTTCCATTCGGCCCAGCGCTGCGTCACATGCTCCATGCTCACGTAAAAAGCCGGTGTCAGGTACAGCGTGAGGAATTGCGAAAACACCAGGCCGCCCACCACCGCGATACCCAGCGGACGGCGCGCTTCCGCTCCCGCGCCGTAACCCAAGGCAATCGGCAAAGTCGCCAGGATTGCCGCCAGCGTGGTCATCATGATGGGACGGAAACGCACCCGGCATGCCTGCACCATGGCATCGACCGCCGACAGTTGCTGATCGCGCCGCGCGGCCACGGCGAAGTCGACCATCATGATGCCGTTCTTCTTGACCAGTCCCACCAGCAAGATGATGCCGACGAAGCTGAAGATATTCAGGTCCTGATGGAACACGATCAGCATGATCAGTGCGCCGAAGCCGGCCAGCGGCAACGCGGTCAGGATGGTCACCGGATGCGCGAAGTGTTCGTACAGGATGGCCAGGATCATGTAAATGACGAGGATGGTGACGGCCAGCAGCACCGGCAGGTCGGTCATGGAATCCTGGAAGGTCTTGGCCGAGCCGGATAGCGACGTCGTCACGCCCTGCGGCAGGCTCTCCCGCGCGAGCTGCTGCACCCGGTTCGTCGCATCGCCCAGCGACACGCCGGGCGCGATATTGAACGACAGCGTGACCGCGGGCTGCTGCCCGAAGTGCGAAATCGACAACGGCCCCACGCCGCTCCTGATGGTCGCCACGGAAGATAGCGGCACCATCTGCTGGTTGGCGCTCTTGATATGCAGCGCGCCCAGCGCATTGATGTCGGCCTGGAAGCGGGTGTCCAGTTGCATGAGCACCGAGTACTGGTCGGATGCGGCATAGATGCTGGTCACGCGCCTTGCGCCGTAGGCGTCGTATAGCGTGGACTGGATCTGCTGCGGTGTGATGCCGAGCGCCGCCGCGCGGTCGCGCAGGATGTCGATCTGGAGTTCCGGATTGCGCAGCTCCAGATTGCTGTTCACGTCGAGCAATATCTTCTCTCCACGCAACACGCTTTCCAGTTCGCCCGCCGCACGGTACAGCACATCGGTATCCGAGCCCAGCAATACCAACTGGAATTCGGCGTTACTCTGCTGCGCGCCGATGTTGATCGCGGGCGGGTTTTGCAGGAACAGCCGCATGCCTTCCACGCCGCGCGTTTGTTTCGACAGTTCCTCTATGACTTCGTCCGCACTCAGGCTGCGCTCGCTTTTCGGCTTGAGCCGTATCACCAGCCGTCCCACGTTGCCACCCGTCACGCCGCCGCCCGCCTGCCCCGCGCTGGACTGGACCGCCGCGACGTTGGGATTCTTGCGGATGATGTCGGTGATCTGCAATTGCTTGGCGACCAGGTCCTCGAACACGATGCCTTCTTCCGCACGCGTGGAGCCGGTAATCTGCCCGGTATCCTGGCGCGGGATGAAGCCTTTCGGCACCACCACGAACAGCCATGCCGTGGCCAGCAGGATGACACCCGCAAGGTAGAGCATGAAACGCCGGTTGTGCAGACTCCATTGCAGGCTGTCGCGATAGCCGAGCTCGACACGCTCGAATAATTTCTCGAAGCCGTCGAAGAAGCGCCCGTGGCGATGGCTGGTTTGCAGGTAGCGGCTGCACAACATCGGCGTCAGGCTCAGCGAGACCGCGCCGGATATCAGTACCGCGAGGCCGATGGTGACGGAAAACTCGGTGAACAGCCGGCCGAGGATGCCGCCCATGAACAGTATCGGCAGGAACACCGCGACCAGCGACAAGGTCATCGAAATGACCGTGAAACCGATCTCGCGCGTGCCGTCGATGGCGGCCGTCATGCGGTCTTTGCCCATCTCCATGTGGCGCGTAATGTTCTCCAGCACCACGATGGCGTCGTCCACCACGAAGCCCACGGCCAGCGTCAGCGCCATCAGCGAGATGTTGTTGAGGCTATAACCCAGCACGAACATGGCGGCGAAGGTGCCGATCAGCGAGATGGGCAACACGATGGCCACGATCAGCGTCGAGTAATAGTTGCGCAGGAACGCCAGCACAACCAGCACCACCAGCACCACCGCCAGCATCAGGGTGAACTCGACTTCGTGGATGGACTCGCCGATGAATTCGGAGCGGTCGAACAGCACTTCCAGTTTCGCATCGCCCGGCAACTGGCGGCGTATATCGGGCAGCAGCGCGCGTATGCTCCTGACCACCTCGACGGTGTTCGCGCCCGGCTGGCGCTGCACGGCGAGCACGATGGAACGTTCACCGTTGAACCAGGTTTTGGCGCGGTTGTTTTCGACACTGTCCTCGGCGCGGCCGATGTCGGAGAAACGCACCGGCGTGCCGTCCGAATAATTGATCACCACCGAATTGAAATCGGCCGCGCTCTCCAGTTGCCCCGAGGTCTTGACGGTGAATTTTTTGCTGCGCCCGTCCAGCGTGCCGGAGGGCAAATTGCTGTTGGCTTTTTCCAGCGCGGCCGAAACATCGTCTATGGCCAGTTTGCGCTGAACCAGCGCGTTCGGGTCCAGGTACAGGCGCACCGCATATTTCTGCGAACCGAACACCAGCATCTGCGCCACGCTCGGCAGCGTGGAAATACGCTGCGAAATCTGGTTGTCGGCATATTCGTTGAGTGCGGTGAGCGGCAAATTCTTCGCGGTCAGCGCCAGATAGATGATAGGGCTGTCGGCCGGATTGACCTTGCGCATGCGCGGCGCGTTGTCCAGTTCCGGCGGCAGCAGGCGCACGGCCTGTGAAATCGCCGTCTGCACATCCTGCGCGGCCGCGTCGATATCCCGGTCCAGGTTGAATTGCAGCGTGATGCGCGTGGAGCCGGCCGAGCTCACCGAGGTCATCGAATCCAGCCCGGCGATGGTGGAGAACTGACGCTCCAGCGGCGTTGCCACCGTGGCCGCGATGTTCTCCGGATTGCCTCCGGCCAGACCCGCCGTCACCTGGATGGTGGGGAAATCGACGTTCGGCAATTCGTTCACCGGCAATTGCATGAACGCGAACGTGCCGAAAATCGTGGTTGCGCTGACCAGCACCGTGGTCATCACCGGGCGGTCGATGAAAATGCGCCAGATGTTCATGGGCGATAGCCCCCGGTGGCGGCGCTGCGGGCCATGCCGCTTTTTGCGCCCGCGTCGCCCTGCGCGCCGACAATCACGACCTGACTGTCCGCGCGCAAATTGCTCGGCGGGTTGACGATCACCTGCTGCCCTGCAGACAGCCCTTCCCCGACCACGACCCGGCTGCCCACCTGGCGCACCACGCGAATGGCCTGCACGCGGGCGCTTCCGTCCTTGATCACGTACACATAGGTGCCGTCCTGCCCGAGTTGGACCGCCGCTTCCGGAATGACGAGCGCATCCTGCTGCACGCCCATTATCAAACGCAGCGAGACCAACTCGCCGGGCCACACGATTTCGTCCCGGTTGGGAATGCGCGCCTTCATGCGTATGGTTCCGGTCTGCGTGTCGACCGCGTTGTCGATGAACGCCAACGTGCCCGTGGTCAACACCTCGTCCTGCGCGTCGCGCCGCACCTCGACTGCCAGAGGCTGCTTGCGCTGCCCGTCACGTGCCGTCTGCAAATACTGCTGCGGCACGCTGAACGCGACCATGACCGGACGCGTGGCGTTGATGGTGACCAGCGGCTCGGTGGACGCAGCACTGACCAGATTGCCCTGCTTGATGTTCAATATCCCGGCGCGTCCGGAGATCGGCGACGTGATGCGCGCATAGCCGAGTTGCGCCTGCACCGCTTTCAGCGCCGCCTCGCTCGCGCGCACCGTGGCATCGGCCGCCTGCTCCTGCGCCACGGCCAGCGCGTATTCCTGCTGCGTGACGTATTCCTTGGCGACCAGCGATTCCAGGCGCCGTGCCTGCGCGCGCGCCTCGTTGGCGGCTGCCTGATCGCGCGCCAGGTTGGCGCGCGCCCGGTCGACCTCGGCCTGCGGCACGCTGGATTCGATCTGGAACAGCAACTGCCCGGCCTTGACCAAGTCTCCCTCGCGGAAATGAATCTTCTGCAGCACGCCGCCCACTTCGGCGCGCACCGCCACGCTTTGGTCCGCCTCCACCGTACCCACCGCATCCAGCACCACGGGAACCGCCTCGACCGCAGCCGCGACGGCTCGAACCTGAACGGGCTTTGCACCGCGCTTGTCCGGATCGTCTCCGTTTGCCGCAGGCAGGGTGACGTACCAGATTGCGGCGAACGCGGCGATCACTCCCGAAACAACCAGCATCGCGACTGTCGATTTTTTCATTTGGTTTCCAGCGTACCTATTGAGTTGTTGAGTTGCGACAGGCTCGCGTACCAGCCCATCTCCGCCTGTATGACTTCCATGCGCGCATTGGCTTCGTTGGCTTGCGCCAACAGCAGATCCGGCAGGTTGCCGACCCCGGCCCGGTAGCGCGCCTGCGCGACTTCGCGCGCCTGCCCCGCACTGCGCAACAGAGCCTGCGCACTGTCGATAGCTGCTTCCGCCGTGTCCAGATCAAAATAGGCCTGCCACACGTCGAGCTCGACCTGCAGCGCAACCCGGTCGCGCGCCGCCTCCATTTGCCCGGCGCGTGCCTGCGCCTGGCGCACGCTGTAGGTCGTTTTGAAACCGTCGAACAGCGGAATGCGCAGATTGATGCCTATGCTGCCGTTGCTGCTGCTGGAGCTGTAACTGCCGCTGCGATAATCGTTGTAGGTCTTGCCGGCCGCGATGGACAGATCGAGCGACGGATAGCCCTGCGCCGATGCGGCATCAGCGTCGGCCTGCGCCGCCCGCGCCTGCGCCTCGGCCGCGCCCAGATCGGGACGGTTGGTTCTGGCCGCATCGAGATAATCCTCGACTGCGGCGCGCACCGTGCCGCTCGGCGGTCGCGCCTCCGGCGGCGCAAGTTCCAGCTTTGCGTTGACCGGCAGGCCGACGGCATTGCACAGCGCGCCTTTGAGTTTGCCCGCTTCGCCCTGCGCGCGCCGCAACTGCAAACGGCTTTGCGCCAGCAGCGTCTCCGCCTGATACACGTCGCCTATGGTCGCAAGCCCCGCCTGCCTGCGCGCGTTGGCCGCATCCAGACTCGTCTGCACGTTCTTGAGTGTTTCCTCGCCCGCCACGATGGTCTGGCGCGCAGCCAACAACTGGTAGTAGGTTTGTTCGACGCGCAGCACGACCGCCTGCAGCGCGCGGTTCTGCGCCAGATTGGCCGCCAGCAGGTTATAGCCGGCCGCCTGTTTGGCCGAGGAACGCGCGCCGAAATCGAACAGCACGTAGCCCAGGCTGATGCTGGGCGAGAGCCGCGTTTGCGTGCTGCCGGAGACTACCCCGCTGCTGCTGTTGATCGAAGTCTTGCCGCGCGTGAGCGAAACCAGCCCGTCGAGTGTCGGGTAATAGGCCGCACCGGCAATACCCAGCGCGGCTGCCTGTGCGCGTGCCGCCTCCCAGGCTTCACGCGTCGACGGATTGTTGCGCAGGGCATAGTCGGTCAATTCGGCCAAGGTAACGGGCGACGTCAGGCCCGGCATTGCGGGAGCGACGGGCGGTTTCAGCGTTTCGGAAGACTGCCACAGCATGCCGGGCTGCGCGGTGACCGCGAGATCCTGGTCGAGCACCGCATCGGCATAGCCCGCGCACGGCATGCCTGCGCCAGCAAGCACTGCAGCGAGCCAGAACGCATTCAATCTTCCGAAAATGATGGAGCCGCTATTCATGCATTAACCGTCTCGCACGGACAAAAAATGAAAAATCCACCAATACAAGCCGGTGGGTATGTGGTGCGTATTCTACACTTCGACGAATCCGCACTTGGGGCAGGCTGCGATCCGGCCCGCATCGTGATGCAGAAATCCGAGGGCCTGGCGGGAATCGTCCGGGGGGCGCAGCAAATCGGGTATCCGCCAAATACTCTGGAACGCAGACCGTCCCGCGCTATTTTTTGCTGTTCTTGTTGAAGTCTTCTATGGCTTTTTTGAGAGCCTGCGCCTTGGCAGCTGTTTCGGCACTGGTCGGCGCGGGAGCAGGCTTTCCGGCCGGGGCTGTCTGCTTTGCAACCGGCTTTGTAACCGGCTGCGCAATCGACTGTTTTTCCGGCTTGCTTACGGGCGCGGCGGCGGGAGCGGATGCGGCAACCGGGGCGGCCGCCACGGGCGCGCTGGCAGGGGCAGGCGCCACTTGCGAGGCTGCGCCTTCCCGCAACTGTTCCTCCAGCGTGGGGGCGACTTTCATTTGGATCTGCAACTGGGTTACGTTACGGACGATTACGGCTTCATGCTCGGCCAGTTTCTTGCGATCTTCCGCCAACGCCGCTTTTTCGCGCACCAGTGGAATCTTGAAAATATCCAGCTCGCCTCTGGATTCGGATTGGATTGCGTCGAGGTTGTCTATGCGGGAATTGGCACCGGCAAGTTGCGCGCGAGTGGATTGATTGCCGGTATAGGCCAGCACCGCCACGATCAAGGCCAGCACCGACACCACCGGCGCAAACCCCAGCATGGCATAGCGCCCGATGAGCTGCAGCCTGGCACGCGCAGAACCGCCCCCGGAAGGAGCGGCTTCTTCGTCTTCATCGTTCCTGCCGCGTTCGTTGTCCATGTCCATGAAAATCTCCCGGGCCTGCTTTGAGCTTGGGGCCGATGCGGCCTCCGGCGAAGTCTACCACCCTATCTCGCGAAGCCGGAAAACGCAGCCTTGTTGTCTTAAGTAGGGTGGGCACGTTTGTTGTGCCCACGCGGAACATTTCCGCAAACAGCGTGGGCACAAACAATGTGCCCACCCTACGATTTTTTCGAGATCAAATTTACACTGGCAACCGCCCTGTCCCGAAGAGCCGGGAACTGCGGCGACCGCTTGGCGCCTAGCGTATCGCCCGTGCCGGCAATACCCGGCTCGCGAGCCTGGGACTGGACTGCAACAGGGCGCTCGCATCGCCGAGTATATGCGCGGCCTCGTTCAGAAATACGTCTTTTGCGTCGTCCCTGGCTTTTTCGATTGCCAGATCGGCATTCGTGTCGCGTTCGCTGGACATCAAGCCGTCGTCCTGCAGCGCGTGGCCGGGAGACGCAGCCTGTTTGCCTGCCGTCTTGCCGGCGGGAGCCCGGCCGCCGTTCTCGCGCAGTTGCAGCCGCGCCTCCAGCTTTGCTCGTTCCTTGCGCCGCTCGGCCTCGTTCAGGGAAATCAGGTTCTTCTTGCGTTGCGCCTTGAACTCAGCAATGTCTTCCCGAATGTATTGGAACTCCTTGTCCTTGGCTATTCTGGCTTTGTGACTTGCAGTCAGTTTCGGCAGGATTGCCGTCAGATCCCCCGCCGGCATGAAGTCAGCCGCCGGAATCGAGGTCCAGGGCAGCGCATTGTCGAAGCTGGATTCGCCAAACTCTTCGGCGTCCATCACAGTCGGCAAGGCGATATCCGGCGTCACACCGTGCAACTGGGTGGTGCCGCCATTGACGCGGAAAAACTGGGCGATGGTCATCTTGAGTTCGCCGTAAACGGGCTGCGGGTTGCTTGCGAGGAAATCCAGGTCCACCACGGATTGCACGGTACCTTTCCCGAAACTGCGGTTACCAATCACAATTCCTCGCCCGTAATCCTGTATCGCCGCCGCAAATATCTCCGATGCCGATGCCGATCCGCGATTGATGAGCACGCCCAGCGGCCCGTTCCAGGCCACGCCCGCTTTGGAATCGCTTTCGACCGACACCGTGCCTTTGGAGTCGCGCTGTTGCACCACGGGCCCCCGGTCTATGAACAGGCCGGTCAACTCGATGGCCTCGACCAGCGATCCGCCGCCGTTGTTGCGCAGGTCGACCAGCACGCTGTCCACCTTGTCCGCCTTGAGTTCCTCCAGCAGGCGCGCGACGTCGCGGGTTGCGCTTTTGTAATCCTTGTCGCCGTTCTGGCGCGCGGCAAAATCCTGGTAGAAACCGGGCAGGGAGATCACGCCGACACGGTACGTTGCGGCCCCGAGTTTGCGCTCGATGATCGACTTCTTTGCGGACTGCTTTTCCAGGCTGATCTTCTTGCGCACCAGCGTAACTTGCTTGTGTTTGCCGTCTGGCGCCGCTTCGGCGGGCAGCACGTCCAGCAGCACCACGGAATCCTCCTCACCGCGTATCAGGGCCACCGTATCCTCGATGCGCCAGCCCATGACTTCCGTGGGCACGCTGTTTTCGCCCTGCCCCACACCGACGATGCGATCCCCGACGTTCAGCTTGCCGGACAAAGCAGCGGGACTGCCCGCCAGCAGTTCCTTGATGATCGTGTATTCGTCCTTGTCCTGCAGCACGGCGCCTATGCCCACCAGCGACAGCTTCATCGAAATATCGAACTCTTCCGACGCGCGCACCCCGAAATAACCGGTGTGGGGATCGATGGCGGTCGCATATGCGTCCATGAAGAGATGAAACACATCCTCGCTCTTGGCCTTGGATATGCTGCTCAGCGTATTGGCGTAGCGTTTGTCCAGCGTTTCGGCGATGCTTTTGTCATCCTTGCCGGCCAGCTTGAGGCGCAACCAATCGCTCTTCACGCGCTTGCGCCAGATTTCGTTCAGCTCCGCCTCGGATTTTGGCCAGGGCGCAGCCTCTCTGTTGTATTGGTAGCTTTCACGGCTCTTGAACTCGAAACCGCGCTTGAGTAGCGAACGCGCATAAGTCAGACGTTCGGTAATGCGTTGCAGGTAGACCTGGTACATTGAGAATGGAATGTCCAGTTTTTCGCCAAGTATGGCGTCATCCAGCCCGGTGCGTGAGGCGGCAAACTGATCGACATCCGCCTGCGAGAAGAAGACTTTTTCACCGTCCAGGGACTGCAGGAAATTGTCGAATATTTTCGACGAGGCGTCGTCGTTGAGCGGCATGCGCCTGTAGTGATAGCGGCTCAATACCTCGAAGGATAAATGCGCTGCCTTGGCTTGTTCCTGCAAGGGCACGAGCTGCGGCACCGGCGGCGTTGCATCAAGCGTCGCGGCTTGCGCGGTCAGGGAATACGCAAGCAATACCCACAATAGTCTGGTTTTCATTTGTAACCTGTATATGCCGAAATCATTCGGCAATTATATGCCCGGGAAATTCATTCGCGAATCGCTAACTGCGCCGGAATGACCATAAAGGGGGAATTGTTCCACCACGCGCGGTTGGTGGGCGAAAGGGGCGTTAAGTTCCCGACCGCTGCGGCACAGGCCCGGAAAACGCCCCAATCCTGCTCACCGATGGACACTACCGCGCCTGTTGCGCACAATGCGGGCGCCAGCACGAAAGGCAGCCGACCGACTCCGCTTCAACTCATATACTCGCCAGAGGCCCGTTCTTGCTTCGGCCACATTCCCGGAAAGCCACATGGACACATCGCAACAGCAGACATCCGGCACCGCCGGGCCACCCGCACCGGTCACACAGACCGAAGCGTTCCTGTATTGGCTCAAACTCGGCTTCATCAGCTTCGGTGGCCCGGCCGGACAGATTTCCATGATGCACCACGACCTAGTCGAGAAAAAACGCTGGCTGTCCGAGAAACGCTTTCTGCACGCGCTCAACTACTGCATGGTGCTGCCCGGCCCCGAAGCGCAACAGCTCGCCACCTACATCGGATGGCTGATGCACCGCAGCTGGGGCGGCATCATCGCGGGCACGATGTTCGTACTGCCTTCGCTGCTGCTGCTCGTCGCACTGTCGTGGGTATATATCGCGTTCGGCAACGTGCCGCTGGTGGCCGGCTTGTTCTACGGCATCAAACCCGCGGTCACCGCCATCGTGGTGCACGCCACGCACCGCATTGGCTCGCGCGCGCTGAAGAACAACCCGATGTGGGCAATTGCCGCGGCAGCCTTTGTCGCCATCTTCGCGCTGAACGTGCCCTTCCCCGCCATCATCGTTGCGGCGGCATTGATCGGCTACGCAGGCGGGCGCATCGCCCCGGACAAGTTCAGGGTCGGCGGCGGCCACGGTCAGGCGCACAAATCGTTCGGCGCGGCATTGATAGACGACGACACGCCGACGCCGCAACACGCCCGTTTCAGTTGGCCACATTTGCTGCGCATCGCCGTCGTCGGCGCACTGCTGTGGTTTATCCCGATGGCGTTGCTGACGCTGACTTACGGCTGGGATCACACCTTGACGCAAATGGGCTGGTTCTTCACCAAGGCCGCCCTGGTCACCTTCGGCGGCGCCTACGCGGTGTTGCCCTATGTGTATCAGGGCGCGGTCGCGCACTACGGCTGGCTCACCGCGCCGCAAATGATAGACGGCCTGGCACTGGGCGAAACCACACCCGGTCCGCTCATCATGGTAGTAGCCTTCGTCGGATTCATCGGCGGCTACACGCAGGCGCTGTTCGGAACCGAGCATGTGTTTCTGGCAGGCGCTGTCGCCGCAACACTGGTGACCTGGTTCACCTTCCTGCCCTCGTTCCTGTTCATCCTCGCGGGCGGGCCGCTGGTGGAAAGCACGCACGGCGATCTGAAATTCACCGCCCCGCTCACCGCCATCACCGCCGCCGTGGTGGGCGTGATATTGAATCTCGCGCTGTTCTTCGGCTACCACGTCATGTGGCCGCAGGGGTTCGCGGGCAGTTTCGACTGGATATCCGCGCTGATGACCCTGGCCGCAACCGTCGCCCTGTTCCGCTTCAAACTCGGCGTAATGCAGGTGATCGCCGCCAGTGCGGTGACGGGGTTGCTGGTGCGATTGTTTGTAGTGCTTTAGATTTGAACTGACGGAGGTTGTCTGATGACCGGCCACTCCGGGCATGGCTCCTAACGAATTCGTTGCCGCATAACGGACACTGGCGGGCTATCACTTTCGACCCACAAGAGTCAGTCGATCCTCTGGGTCCTCTTCCCGTTTGCGGACTTTCGTGTTGCGCAGCAATCGACACAATGGGTTATAGCGAATGCCGAAAGAAAGACTTATTAAATTACCGAACTAGCTTTGATTGCCGCGAAAAGTCCGGCGCGCTGCCATCAGTCCAGAGACTGTATATCAGCGAGCCTATGCGAACAAACGAGCAGGCGAATTGCTGTGGAAGAACCTGCGCAGCCAGAAGCTATGGAAGAAACGTTATGGCAAGGCGGAACGACGTGGCACGATACCCAATAGGATTTCCATCGATGATCGGCCCGCCATCGTTGAGACACGCAGGCGGATAGGTGACTGGGAAGCAGATACCGTCATTGGCAATAACCATCGTCAGGCGATCGAGAGCATCGTCGAACGCAAGACCGGTTACACCCTGATCCGGAAGGTCGAGCGCAAGACCGCACTACCCGTCAGCCAGGCAATGATCGAACTACTGAAGCCGCACCGTAAGAAGGTCCACACGATCACTTCGGACAACGGAAAGGAATTCGCCGGGCATGAAGAGATCGCTAACAAGTTGAAGGCTAAATTCTATTTCGCCCCCCCCTACTCATCATGGGAGCGCGGTACCAACGAAAATACGAATGGATTAATACGACAACACTTCCCGAAGAACCGGGACTTCACAACGATTACACAGCAGGAGATCGATGCAGCGATGGAGAGATTGAGCAACCGACCCAGAAAGAGACTTGGATACAAGACACCTAGCCAGGTATTCTTCAAGTCAGGCGTTGCACTTCATATTTGAACCCGCGATCCTTTATGAAGTGCATTTTCCCGATTCGACGTAAGCCCGATTCCAAGTCCTAATCCATTCTGGCAATTCGGTACCCGGCATCGGTTTAGCAATAAAATAGCCTTGGGCAATATCGCAACCCCGGTTGCGCACAAAATCCCAGTCGGCCTGGTCTTCGACGCCTTCCGCCACCACCTCCAGGCCGAGTTGCTTGGCCAAATGGAGACAGGAATCGAACATCGCCCGCAACTTCTCGTTGTCGCAGACACCATGCACGAAGCTCTGATCGATTTTGAGTTCATCAAATGGAATGTCGCGCAACTGCGCCAGAGAGGAATTGCCAATGCCGAAATCATCGATTGAAAGCCCGAATCGTTTCAGGCGCAGCCGGGTCAGAATCTCCAGCGGAGTGCGCAAATCTTTCATCAGCTGAGTTTCCGTTACTTCCAACATCATCATTTGCGGCGGCACGCCAAATTTATCCGCCAGCTCGACAACCATGTCCACAAAACTCATTGAGACCAGATTATCCATCGACAGATTGACCGACACTTGCAGCAATAGCCCCGATTCCTGCCAAAGCCTGAATTGGGCGAATGCACCGGTCAGCACCGCCTTGGTCAAGTCGTCAATCAAACCGTGCGCTTCCGCAACACCGATGAACTGATCCGGATACACGAGCCCATCACTGGGGTGACGCCAACGCACCAGTGTTTCCACACCCATCACGCGACCAGTGGAGGGCTCCACCTTGGGTTGGTAATAATTGACCAGTTCACCGCCGCTAATGGCTGCCCGCACCTCGTCCGCCCCGTAAACTTGCTTCACTGTGCGCTGCTCATGCCGGGATTGTATTTTCCATTTCCCGATCAAATCCCCCAAACCTGCCGGGGTGACAGGTTTATGCAAATGCCCCAGCACTGAAACCTGATGTGCTCTTGCCAGCTTTTCGGCCGCCTGCTGCATGCGCTCATCCTCACCGCTGACCAGAATCACACTGCCGCTAAAGTGCAGTTCGACCAGATGGCGGATAAACGCAAGACCGTCCATCTGCGGCATATTGATATCCAGCAGAATCAGATTTGGCGGCTCGGCCGAGCCAGCGATTAATTCAAGTGCAGTCTGGCCGTTGTCGCAGGTGGCAATGGGGGCGTATCCCAAATTGACCAGCATGTGCTCGAGCAACTGGAGCATGAACGGCTCGTCATCGAGCACCATAATCTTTATTTTTGAATCATCCATGATGGCAGTCTTGCAACCTTTCAATTCTTTTGTGCGCGAAATCTATCGGACACCCGCGGTCGCATTCGCTGGTGTGAATACGACCCTCAGTATTGTTCAAGAAAATATTCAACGTTTGCCAGTTCCTGCGCAAATATTGGCAACAGCGCCGCTAGCGCTTCATTATCATTATCCTTGCCATGCTCCTCCATCTTGGCGCACAGCTCACCTAACTCCAGCGCGCCTACCGAGCGTGCAGACGATTTGAGCTTGTGCGCCGCAGCGCCAGCAACCGCTGCCTGCCTTGCCATACAGGCAGTGCTCAGCTCATCTGCAATCTTTGCCGCACTGATTTGAAATTTCTGCAATAAATGACGCAGGGTGGCATCGTCGTTACCCACCAGACTCTTGAGCACATTCACATCAACCGGCATATTCCCTCCCCTTTGCAGGGGGTCTGCGGAAGGGTCGCCGCAAAGCGGCGGGGCACCCACCGGCGGTGTCAATTCCGCCCAACCGAAGTTTGGAGGCGGATTGCCTACCTTTGATGTACCCCTTGCGGGTGTGGTTAGGGAGGGGGTGGAAACTTGACCTATCTGCTGCACCACACGTTCCACCCCCATCCTAGCCTTCACCCTGTGAGGGGGAAGGGACTGACTCTCTGGTGTTGATGCAGTGTCGCCTGCCAGCGGTTCGGCAGCCACAGGCAACCATTTATCCAGCATCGTTTTCAGGCTGACCAGTTGCACGGGCTTGCTCAGATAGTCATCCATACCAATTTCGCGGCAATGTTCGGCCTCTCCTTTGAGCGCATTGGCGGTAAACGCTATGATGGGTATGTGAATCTTGCCGGCTTCGGCGGCACGGATGGTGGAGGTCAGTTCGTAGCCGTCCATCTCCGGCATGTGCAAATCAGTGAGCAAAATGCCATAAGCGCCGCTCTGCCAGCAATTCAGCGCGTCCCGGCCATCGCTGGCGATGTCCGCAGTCTGCCCGAGCAACCTGAGCTGTTGCAGGACGACTTTCTGGTTGATCTCGTTGTCCTCGGCGATCAGGATCAGTCTGCCCTGCCGACGCGCCTCTTCACGGGTCAGTGGCGTCAACACCTTGCTCTCGCCAGATGGTGCTTGCCAGTCGGGCACTTTAATCCTGCCGGCAGCGACTGCTACCGCCTTCAGCAAAGCCTTGCGTGAAAGCACGTTGCCATCCACCAGCACCAGATCGTCGTCCTCTACGCGCGGCATGCGGCGTTTCCCGCGGCGGACGACGACAAAGTGTGTTTCCTGTTCAGGGTAGGCGCGGGCTGCGGCGCGCAGCTGATCCAACGGCAAGTTGGTGGCTGCGGTATCGATGACCACGATGCACATGCCGGGCGGGCGACTGGCAATCCATTCCTGGACTGCTGTCAATTCCGCCTTCCGTTCGACCAGAGCACCTGCATGCGCAAGATAGGCAACGATATCTTCAGCAAGCCCATTTGCACCGCCGGCCACCAGACAGTGCAGCCCGGCAACCAGATCGGGAGTTGCCGCCGACGGCTCCGGCAACCGCAGGAATGCCAGGCGCACAATAAACACCGATCCTTTGCCCGGTTCACTCTGTACCGTAATATCGCCGCCCATGATTTTGGCAAGCTGCCGCGAGATAGCCAGGCCCAATCCGGTGCCTCCATAGGTCCGGGTTGTGGATGAGTCGGCTTGGGAAAAGGGCGTGAACAACCGCGCCTGCGTAGCGTCGTCTATACCAATACCGTTGTCGCTCACGCGAAACTCCAGCGTCACCTGTGTTGTAGTGCTTTCAGTCGGCAAAGTGCGCACCGAAATTTTCCCCTGCCTCGCCTGCCCACTGGAAAACTTGACGGCGTTGCTGGTCAGGTTGACCAGTATCTGGCGCAAGCGCCCCGGATCGCCCATGACTTGCGAAGGAATGACGGGATCAGTAAATAGCGTCAGTTCTACATCTTTATGCAAGGCGATGAGGCTCATGGTTTCGCATGCCGAATCCACCACATCGTCAACCGACATGGGCACATTTTCAGTCTGCAGCTTGCCGGCTTCAATCTTGGAAAAATCGAGAATATCGTCAATGATGGCAAGCAAGGCATACGCCGAGTCGTGGATGATGTTGCTCATCTCCATCTGCGCGCTATTCAAGCTGCTCTGTTGCAACACATCGATCATGCCTATCACGCCATTCATCGGCGTGCGTATCTCGTGGCTCATGGCGGCGAGAAATTCAGACTTGGCACGGTTGGACTGTTCGGATTCAATCTTGGCCTGCTCCAGGGCAGCGGTGCGCACAGTGATTCTTTCTTCCAGCTCGTCGTTTAGCTTGCGCACTTGCTCCTCAACCAGTTTCTGGTCTTCGATCAGACTCAGCAACGCCCGGCGCGACTGGTTGGCAGCTTCCAGCATTTCCCGCGCCGACTTTTCGGAAGCCTGCATAGCCTCGTTGCGTTTCTGGTCCGACAAGTCGGTTGCCACCATGCAGAATGCATCATGCATGCCGTCCACGGGCAGGTTACTCAGCGAAAGATAGACTGACAGCCGTGTGCCATCGCCGGCAACAAGAACAAGCTGATCGCGGCGTTTTTCGCCCGAATTTTTGCCCAGCAACGATTGGTATTTACGCTGACTCTCCGGTGCAATCCAGGCATGGATTGAGGCGCCGATCACTTTTTCAAGTGGCATCTTGAGCATCTCGGCAAAGCGCCGGTTGGCGTACAAAATCACACCCTCCGCCGTCAGCGTCAACGCGCCCTCACTCATATCCTCGATCAGTGTGCGGTAGGCCTGATCGGCGCCCTTGAGCGCAAATATCTGCGGCCCGCCCGCGCCCGTTACAAACAGCGCGTCCGCCTCGCCGCTGAGTATTTCGCGCAGGGTCTGCTCGGCAGTTTCAAGCTTTGCGCGCAGCGCTGCGTTTTCTGCGAGGAGTTGCGCCTGGGTTGTGGGCTGGTTTGGCATTATGTTTTCTTTTGGATATCCAGCCCCAAGAGCACGCGCTCAGTATTCGACATGTCGCCGATGATGCGACGCAACGGCGCCGGCAGTTTGCGGATGAGTGTCGGCAAAGCGATGATCTGCTCGCCCTGCGCCAGTTGCGGCTGCTGGTAGAGGTCGATTACCTCCAGCTCATAGCGTCCTTGCAGATTCTCCTCGCACATCTTTTTGAGGTTGGCGATAGCGTTAACGGATTTTGGCGACTTGCCGGCAACATACAAGCGCAACACATAGCGGCTGCCTTCCTCTTTGCGCGGCGTGGCTTTGGGCAGCGCGGGCCGGGTTGGATTGGCGTTCATTTTGAACCCCGTATTTGTTTGTTCGCCGTCGCGTCCTCCTTGCGGCTTCGCCCCATATCCAAACGACCTTGCGCCAGTTGTGCGCCCTGTGCCTGTTCTTGCCCGGTGATTCTCAGCGATGCAATCTTTTGCACCTCAAATTCGGCACGCATCGCGACGATCTGCGCTTCCAACGCCTGGTGCTTGTTTGCCAGTTCGAGTTGTTGGCGTTCAATTTCCTGTTCGTGCAGCATTTTCAGGGCTTGATCTTGCGCCTCCTGTGTCAGCCGCGCCGAGCCGGTCAGCACGCCGCTCGCACCGACGTACACATCGCGCAATTCTACGCCGTGATCGGTGAGCAAGAACTCGCGAATCTGGTTCGAATGCGCCATGCCGCGTGATTTTAGGATGGACAGCCCGCGATTGCGCTCGCCGCCGCTGTCGATAGCACGCAGTACCAGCCAGGTATCGATCAGGGATGAAATGGCCACCTCGGTTTGCTCAAGCACACCACTGCTTGCTGTCAAGTTGGTGAACAAGCCGGTGATTTGCTCCGTTTTCAGAAAATCCAGAAGCCGCATCAGCATCGCTTTGACCCCGACCTCATTGTCCCCGATAACAAAGCTATTCAGCGGATCCAGAATCACCACCTGCGGCTTGAACGCACTGATTGCTTTATGTTTCAAGGCCAGGTGTGTTTCCAGGCCCGCAGAAGAAGGACGGTTCGCATGAAACTGAAGCAGACCTTTCTTCACCCACGGTTGCAGGTCGATTCCGATGGAGTTCATGTTGCGCAAGATCTGACTGGGAGATTCCTCAAAAGAGAAGTACAGCACGCGCTCGCCGCGACGGCAGGCAGCCTCGGCAAAATGCGCCGCAAGGCTGCTCTTGCCGGTACCCGCCGTGCCGGAGACCAGCACGCTGCTGCCGCGGTAATACCCCTTGCCGCCCAGCATCGCGTCGAGTCGCGGGATGCCGGTAGAAATACGTTCGCTGGTGGCGATGTGCTGTAAAGCGAGCGATGTGACCGGCAGCACCGAAATGCCGTCTTCATCGATCAGGAACGGATATTCGTTGGTGCCGTGGGTGGAACCGCGGTACTTGACCACACGCAAGCGCCGCGACGAGGTCTGCTCGCTCACGCGATGGTCGAGCACGATCACGCAGTCGGAGACATATTCTTCCAACCCCTGGCGCGTCAGCATGCCATCGCCGCGTTCGCCGGTGATGATGGCTGTCACACCCTTATCTTTCAGCCAACCAAACAGGCGGCGCAGTTCGGCGCGCAGAATGGCGGGATTGGGCAAACCGGAGAATAGCGACTCAATCGTATCCAGCACGACGCGCTTGGCGCCGATAGAGTCAATCGCTGTGCCTAGGCGGATGAACAGCCCTTCCAGATCGTATTCGCCGCTCTCTTCGATTTCGCTGCGCTCAATGTACACATAATCCAGCACGATCTTTTTGCGCGCGACCAGATCTTTCAAGTCAAACCCGAGCGAAGCGACATTCTTGGTCAGGTCCAGGGCGGTTTCTTCAAACGCCATAAACACGCCCGGCTCGTTGAAATCCGTCGCGCCGCGCACCAAAAATTCCATCGCGAGCAGCGTCTTGCCGCAGCCAGCCCCGCCGCACACCAGCGTCGGCCGGCCCTTGGGCAATCCGCCACCGGTGATTTCGTCCAATCCATGAATTCCGGTCGGCGCCTTGGGCAGCTGCGGTCTGGCTATTTGTTTTTGCCTGACTTTGGCTGCCGGTTTGGATTTCGCTGCGAGTTTGAGCTTGGACATAAGTTATTTCTCCGTTGGATTGTCAGACTCGGCGCTGGGGTAACGCGGATGTTTGCCAGTCTGCCCCAGCAGCTCGTTCACTTCATGCTTGAGATCAAGGATGCGATCTTCCCGTCCTGCAGTAACTTCGTGCCAGCGGCGCAGTTCATCCAGCTGATCGGCAAGTTTGGCTTCCGCAAGCTTACGTTCAGTGATGTCATGCACGATGCCGATTAAATGATTGGGCCGACCTAAAGTGTCATACTGCAACTCGCCAAAGCCACTGATCACCCGCTCCGAGCCATCGGGCGGATAAATGCGATACTCCAATTCGCCCGGATTTTGACCTGCCACGCAACTGCTTATCCATGCCTGCATGGACAACTGGTCAGCCGGACGTATCAGGCGGAGAAGAGATTCGACATTCGGGGTGAAGGTGTCCGGTGTGACGCCATAAATGCTATATGTTTCCTCAGACCAAGTTAACTGGCCAGTCAGTTCATAACGCCAACTGCCGATATGGGCAATCCGCTGCGATTCCGACAGCAGAATCTCCTTTTCGCGCAAAACAGTTTCCGCCCGCTTGCGTTCGGTGATGTCAATAAAAGTGACGATTGCGCCTACCGTAACACCGTCGGTTACGATGTGATGCGACCAGTATTCGACCTGGACTGCGACACCATCCTTGCGCCAGAACACCTCGTCGGCAACATTGATTGCCTGCTCTTGCCGATAAGAGCAATACGCGCGACATTCCTCTGCCGGATAGGGCCTGCCATCGGCATGGGAATGATGGATGAATTCGTGGATATGTTTGCCCAGCACTTCAGCGTCGTCCCGGTAACCCAGCATTTGCAGGAAGGTGCGATTGACGAAGGTGCAGTCGCCATTGGCATCCACGCCATAAACGCCTTCGGCCATCGAATTGAGCAAACGATGCAGGTTCTCGCGGGAAGCGTGCAGCGCCTCCTGCGCCCGCTTGTATGGTGTGATATCTTCATTGATAGACAGGTAGTGGGTAATGTCGCCGCCGGGCTGGCGCACCGGCGATATCCATGCGGACTCGATGTACTCACCGCCACCTTTGCGCCGGTTAATGAGTTCGCCCTTCCACACCTCGCCGCAGCTCAGGTGCGCCCACATGTCCTCGTAGACTTCCTTCGCCGTGCTACCCGAACTTAATATGCGCGGGCTCTGTCCGATGGCCTCTGTCGCGCTGTAGCCGGTTGCTTTGACAAAAGCTGCGTTGACGTATTCGATGTTTGAATCGAGGTCGGTAATGATGATGGAACTGGGACTCTGCTCCACCGCCAGCGAGAGCTTGCGCAACGATTCCTCGGTGCGCTTGCGTTCGGTAACATCGATTGCGGTGGCGTAGGTGATGCCATCGTGCTTGTCATAGTAGGCCGTCCACGACAAATCGATCACGCTGCCGTCTTTGCCCAGGTAACGGTTCTCGAAATGCAATGTCGGGCGGATTTCCACCTGCTGGTGCATTTCATCCGTAGTTCTTTGCCTATCCTCCGGCAAAACAAAATCAAGGAACGGTTTTGCGACGAGTTCGCTTTCTGAATATCCGGACAGTTTTGCAAATGCCGGATTCACCTGCAAGAAACAACCATACGGATCGGCAATGCACATCGGGTTGATTGAAAGCACAAAGAACTTGAAATACTGCTCCTTATCCTGCTCCAGCTGTTTGCGCACGGTGATGTCGCGCGCGATGCCCAGCACGCCAAGCAGCTTGCCCCAGGCATCACGCATCGGTGCCTTGACGGTTTCCAGCAGAGCGCGATGCCCGTCGTCGGCAAAGACGACCCATTCCTCGTTGACGCTGGGCTTATCCGCAGCCATGGCGATACGGTCATTCTCGCGAAAAGAGGTCGCCAACTCTTTATCCACAAAATCGAAATCCGATTTGCCGACTATATCCCCTTCCCTTGCGCCAAAGAAACGCTCGAACATCGGGTTGCAGCTCTGATAGATGCCCTCAGCATCCTTCAGCCAGATCAGATCAGGTATGGTATTCACCAGGGTACGCAAACGGGTTTTTTTTTCCGCCAGCAGGCGTGCCAATTGTTTGCGCTCGGTGATTTCTTCGCCGATGCTCGCAATACCGCTCACCTCGCCTGAAGCCGAGCGCAGCATCGAATTATTCCAATGTATGAGCAGACGCCCGCCCGCACGCGTGAGGATCTCGTTCTCGTGGTGGCGTGCTTCCGGCTGATTGGTCAGCAGCGTCTCGAAAAATGAGCCGTCTAAATCTTTCCTTTCGGGCGGTGAAAAAAACTCGAACCAGTTATTGCCGATAATCTCATCGTGCTTCCACCCCGTCAGGCGCAACAGGTAATCGTTGCAGTAGGTAATGCGCGCTTCGCGGTCGAGCATGATTGATACCAGCTCCACATTGCCCAGCATGTCACTAAAGCGTCGCTCACTTTCACGCAGCTCGGCATTGGTGTTGGAGATTGCCAATTCGGCCATTTTCAGGTCATGAATATCGGTGCAAGTGCCAAACCATTTGAGGATGTTGCCGCCGGCATCTTTCACGGGTACGCCGCGCACCAGCCACCAGCGGTAAAAGCCATCTGCGCGACGCAAGCGGCTTTCGATCGAATATATGCCGCACCCCGCCACTGCTTGCTGCCATGCAACCCATGCGCGCTGCTGGTCGTCCGGATGGAACGGTTTGTTCCAGCCGTGGCCGAGGCTTTCCTCCAGGGTAAGCCCGGTGTAGTCCATCCACTGCTGGTTGAAATATATGTTGCGCCCATCCGGGTGCGTGATCCAGACGATTTGCGGCATGGCTTCGGCCAAAGTGTGGAATTCCACCTCGCGCTCCCGCAGCGCTGTTTCCGTCTGCTTGCGTTTGCTGATGTCGCGCATGACCCCAACCGCATGCCAACCGTCTCGCGCCTTGAATGCCGACACCGATAGTTCGATGGGGAATTCGCTGCCGTCTTTGCGAATAGCCATCAGCTCATTGATTATTCCAATCCGCTGCCCCTTCCCTGTGTTTTGAAAATCTGCAAAGCCGTGTGCCGCGTCGGCGTGGTAGTGCGACGGTGCAAGCAATTGGTGCAGCGGCTGTCCAATCGCTTCTTCCTGGCTGTACTGGAATTTTCTTTGTGCGGCCGGATTCCATTCAGTAATAAGGCCACGTTCATTAACAATGACAATTGCCTCCTGAACTGATTCATTGATCTGCCGCAGGTGCTCATCACTCTTTATTCTTTTAAAGACCAAAGAATAGAGCACTGGAGAAATGATCAGGGTAAGCAGGATGGCATCAACCAGATTTTGGTAAACACCTGAAAGGTGTTTAGCGACGAGAGGATCAAGGATCATTGACGTGATCAAAAACTCGACCAGCATGATGAGCAAACCCAAGGCAAACACGACCCCCAAGGGGGTCTTGAATATCGTCGGTAACTTCCAGTTTTTCATGATGGGTTCATTTGAATCTTGAACACCCGGTTTGCGATTTGCTCGCTCTTTTGGTACTTGAAGCAAGGTAACCACGGCAATATCTGCGCACGGTCAGGAACCAACTGTTACTTATATCACCTTGACTACATCGTCTGTTCGCTATTGCACGCAGTTAATGGCTACATATTGTCCATTTTCAGTGTCAAATCTCCTTATTGGAAAACGTCCGCGAACATTTGGCGGGTTTACGTCGTTGGCTGCTTTAGGTACGCACGTCTCTCCACCGGTTCCAGCCGTTCGATTTATATTTTTGAATCGTCCCGGTCCAACCATTTTTGGTGTATTAACCCTGTTTATACGATGCCGTAAAGCAGTCGACGGCCAACTCCAGATCAATAACCTGCTAAAGGTTTCGCGCTTTGCACAAACAATACGCGTATGCTCGACGGCATTAGGCTTGAAAGAGCCATCGCTCAAATATTATGGGGCGGAACTGGCAGCGTAGCGCAAACGGACTCGGAGAGGATGGATCGAATGGATATGAACACAACGGAAGTATCGACACGTGCAAGGATTCTGATTGTGGACGACGATGCTTGGAATCTGGAGGTTCTCAGTGCCATGCTCCAGCCTCATTACGATGCGATGGCCGCACCTTCAGGGGAGCTTGCATTGCAGATCGCCACTGGCAGTTCTCCACCGGATCTGATTCTGCTCGATGTATTGATGCCGGGAATGGATGGCTACGAGGTGCTTACCCGCCTGCGCAATAGTCCGGCCACCCGCGATATTCCCGTCATCTTCATTACCGGGCTGGATGCTGCTGAGGATGAAGAGAAGGGCCTCAAACTGGGTGCGGTGGATTACATCACCAAACCTTACTGCCTGCCCATTATTTTGGGACGGGTGCATACCCAGCTTGAACTCAAGCATGCCCGCGACGGGCTACGCGACCAGAACGCGTATCTGGAAGCGGAAGTGGAAAAACGCCTGAAAGAGAATCAGCTGGTTCAAAATCAACTGCTGCAATCCGAGAAGAAGGCGGCCATAGGACAACTGGCGACCGGCATCGCGCACGAGATCAACAATCCGGTGGGCTTTGTCACATCCAATCTCAAGACGCTGGATATCTACAAGCGGGACATACTCGAGATTCTGGACGCCTATGAAGCTTTGGAGCCCGCATGTACGTCGGACAAGACAGCGCTGTTGAAAATTCGCTCACTCAAACAACAGAAGGATCTCGACTTTCTTCGCTCCGATATCTGTCAGTTGATCTCGGAATCACAGCAAGGGATGGCGCGCGTGGCCAAGATCGTAAGCGACCTGAAAGACTTCGCCCACGCTGAAAACCGGGAATGGCTGTGGGCCGATCTGAACAGCGGGCTTGATTCCACGCTCAATATCGTCAGGAACGAAATCAAGTATCACTGCACTTTGAACAAAGCCTACGGCGATATTCCAAAAGTTTATTGCATGGTTTCGCAGCTCAATCAGGTCTTTCTGAATTTGCTGGTGAACGCGGCACAGGCCATACCCGAAAAAGGCGACATCACCATTCGCACAGGTCAGGTGGGCGACGAAGTTTTCATTGCGATTTCCGATACCGGAAGCGGCATCCCTGCTGAAACTTTGCCCAGAATATTTGAGCCTTTCTTTACCACCAAGCCTGTTGGAAAAGGTACAGGGCTTGGCCTCGCGATTTCTTTTGACATCGTACAGAAGCACAAAGGGCGCATTGAAGTTGAAAGCAGCGTGGAAAAGGGAACAACTTTCACCGTTTGGCTGCCAATCAATCCGCCTGCAGAGGTTGCGGTCAAGACGGAAAGCTGAAACGCTGCTATAGCGTTTGACTAGAGCCAGTTAAATTATTCCGTTCTACTCAGGTGCGAACATCCCAGTTTGGCCTGAGACTATAGCTAGATTGCAGTAGCTACCCACCCCTGTGCGGCCTCACGGAAAATCCACAACGATTTTGCTTTTTCCGGAAGTTGCCTAGCTCCAGAAATTATGTTACTTCACACAATCAATTTATTCAGAGAAGTTGGTTGGTGCTTGGGGTACATCGCACTAGCGCAAGTGCGAAATTAGCTTCGCTAAAGCTGCCGTACGCGAAGAACCGCTTTGGCACGATGCGGTATTTCATGTTGCCAATTTGCCCGCCAAGTAGCCGCCACTCGAGCATCGGAAAACAGTGCACCAGATAGCGCCCCCTCACGACCTGCGTCCCTCTCGTAGCGATTGTTAGCTCATAACGGTTGAGATTGAATAAACCGATATTCTTGCGTGCGCCCTTGAAAACCCCATGAGTCCGCGCGCACATCGTGGATTACTATATAGCTGGCCGGTGTAATTGGTCCAAAGATTGATTCAAAGTCAGCGAACACATTTTTTACGTATTTCGCTTTCTCTGCCTTCGTATTGGTTCCGTCAGTAACCTTTATGTCAAGGTAGAACGTAACAGCCTTTTGATCGCTTACGCGCACACCGCCAACGAACCACTTATCGGGCGCTATGAAATCTATCTCGATGGATGTGACATCAGGCTTCTTCCCGAGAACTTCGCTTGTGTGCTTCATTAACACGGCCACTATTTTTTCAGTGGTTTCTGATGATTCTGGTATCGCAACTCTTACATTCAAATAAGGCATGAGGGTCTCCTAGTGAGAGCTAACGTGGGGCTGCCGGTTGAACGCAGGGTTGTGCGGCATGGGTTTCAAGGGCAAGACGATACAAGCAATGACGCCGAAGGCCAAGCCCCTCGGGCACTTGAGGATGCTCAAAGGTTCCGGACTCCTGCATGCCGAGGCGCTCCATTACAGCGCGAGACCGGAGATTGCCGACCGCCGCAAAGGAGAAAATGGAAGTTCGGCAGATGGTATGTGCAAGCCGACAAACCCAATGAATTCATGAGTGGCCTTGTACTCAGCGGCCCAGAACCCCCCCCCTCGCTCTTCGATGAGCAATTGGCAGCGATCAGCCATCGCGTCACTCTCTGCGCGTCTGAGCGTAGCGGAAAAATACTCCATAACCCTGAGGTCTGCGTTCATCGCGGCGAAGGGCTCGCGATCAGCGAGCCTCCACTGGCGTAAGCGAAGGCGTTCTGTCTCAACTTCGATTAGCTCAGCCATTCGTTACAGCGCTCGGTGATGATGCCGCATAACGTAGAAGTGAGCGACCTGCGCGGCTTTTTGCGCAGGTCCGCTCGACAGCCGGGTTCGGCGTTGTTTTACCGGACGAGTGCATAAAGAACTTGGTCGATTAACTGACCATCCTTAAGCACGCTATTGCGCAGAACACCCTCGCGCACGAAGCCTGCCTTTTCGAGCACCCGCATGGAGGCGGGATTCCACGCAAAGACTGGCGCCTCCAAGCGCGCCAAGCCAAAGTGGCTGAGGGCGTATTCCGAAACTGCACGAGCTGCCTCTGACATGATGCGCCGCCCCCAGTGCTGTTCGCCAAGCCAGTAGCCGAATTGCCCTGACTTGGCGAAGATACCCTCTCCGAGATCGACGCCAACGCCACCGACGGCGACGCCATTTATCTCGATTGCCCAGTGCGTGGGTTCGGGCATGGCCGCAAGCAAAGCAAACCAAAAGCTGGCGTCGGCCTGAGTGTAGGGATGCGGAAAACGATGATGGAGATTTCGCCAAACGTTCCGATTGTTGGCAACGGCAAGCAGGGCCGCCTCATCGCTGGGCTGCCAATCTCGAATGGCGCACAAATTGCACTCTAGTCTCATGGCACTACGCAGGCCACCGACGCCGAACGTAAAATTGAGGGGAAGCCCGCTTCTTGGCTAACCCTCCCGTATGACGGGTTCGGCATCATAGCCAAACCACTGGCCCGGCGATTTTCAAAATGGCAACCGCAAACTCCGAAAGAAAACTGACTTGGCCTAAACATCTTCGACAAGCACCAATCGTACAACTGGCGTAATGGAACGCGCCTTATGTGCGGCAGCGGGGCCAGCAGAAATGGAGATACCTGAGCCTTGCGGATAGACCACCACCCGACCGTTGAAGTCAACCTCAAGAGTGCCTTCCAGCACAAAACCAACATGGCCTTTTTCGCACCAGACTGGTTCGACAAAATCAGACGTGAACTCCAGAAGGCGGATTTGTCTCGCGCCCTCCCGATAGGCTTTGAAACGAGCGCCAGGCAGTGGGCTTTCCCACTGGAGCAAATCAAAATTAATAGCGAAAGGCAACATGCTCAGATGAAAGACGCCGAACGTGAAATTGAGGGGCGCGCGCAGCGCGTCCCACTTGAATGCCGGGTTAGAGGTTTAACGGCCACGATATTTTGGGTTGGCTTTGAATTCACCAGTGAGATTTCCGTTCGCATCCACAGCATATGCGCCCACGATGCTTTCAGGCGGTACAGCTTCATGTGGAGCGAACTGGCCGTCAATTTGATACACCCACCCATTCGGATTTTTCTTTGCTTCATCAATCATGGCAGACGTTGGCTCAAAAGCAAGGTTTGGTAATTCATTCTTCTTGGAAAATGGCCACATAACAAACCTCTACAGTTATTAGACGGACCCGCCGGTCCATACTATCAATAATAATGTGGCGCGCATTCTTTTCGTAACCAATTGATTCATTAGAACCCAAACTGTCGTTGCCTGACCGCATATGCATAATAGTACGGGCAGGGACGGATGTCTCCTACTGGCACGATGCAGTAGCTCAAGTTGCGAAATTGCCTTCGCTGCCGTACGCGAAGGGCCGTTCCGGCTGAAACAGAGAAGGTCAGAAAATCATTCTAAACAGTCAACGGGGGCGCTTGCCCTCCCTACAACTGCCGACTTCAAACTTCTTATAGCCGGATCAATAACAAGTCGCCCTGGATGGGACTAGAATGAATGCCGCAGCAACAAAAAAAATAATCGTGACAGGAGGCAATCATGAGTACTTATCCTATCAAAGAGGGCGTTAAAACACGCCGTTGGCCAGGATTGGCCGGCGTCGCATTTGGCTTGGCTCTGCTATCCGGGCTCGCTTGTTCCTCTTTTGCCTTGGCGGCACCGCAAACCTATACCTTCGCCGTGGTACCCCAGTTTGAACAGCGCAAACTTTTTGCGATCTGGAAGCCGATCGTGGACGAGTTGGCACAGCGCAGCGGCCTTTCGCTCAAATTGGTCGCGACGCTTACGGTGCCGGAATTCGAGCACGGCATCAACAACGGCGCGTTCGATTTCATTTACGCGAACCCTTTTCACATCATGAAGGTGAGCACGACACAGAAATACATTCCGCTAGTGCGCGACAGCGCCCCGCTGCGCGGGATACTCGTGGTGCGCAAGGATGGCCCGGTGCGAGCCGTAAAAGACCTGAACGGAAAGAGCGTCGCCTTCCCGTCGCCGAATGCCCTGGGCGCCAGCCTGCTCATGCGCGCTGACCTGAACCAGGTATTCAAGGTCAAGGTCGAGCCGCTGTATGTGAAGACGCACAGTTCGGTTTATCTGCATGTGGTCAACGGCCTGACCAGCGCCGGCGGCGGCGTGGAAAAAACCCTGCAGGAACAGGATGCGTCCATTCGCGATGCACTCACGGTGCTGTATACGACACGGGATATGCCTTCGCATCCGATTGCAGCCCACCCCCGCGTCGCCAAAGCCGATCACGAAAAGTTGCGCGCTGCCCTCATGGACTTCGCTGCCACGCCGCAGGGACAGGTGCTGCTGTCCAAGGTACCCATGCGGAAAATCGTGCCCGCTTCTATTGAGGACTATACCGTGATGCGTTCCTGGGGACTCTATTCCCTCTGGGTCGAGGAGTGATCTGCAGTGTCCTTGCGCGTAAAGCTTCTGTTGCCCTTGCTGCTGATCAGCCTGTTGATCGGCACCTTTCTTTACGGCTCGTGGATACCCAGAATCGTGGCGAACAACGAAGCCTCGCTGCTCGTGGCAGTGGACCAGCATCTGGACAGCGTGGTGGAAGGCATGATTCCGCTGTTGCTGGGCAGCCAGTTGGATATCGTCCATGAAAATCTCAATGCCCTGAAGGAAAAAAATCCTGCCTGGATAGACTTCAATTTAGCCAATGCCGAAGGGAAACAGCTCTACCCGCTGGCCACCCTGCCCGGGACACCCGGCAGTCCGGCCGCCCCCGAAGTGCGCATCTTGCGAAAACCGATACGCTATCTGGACACCGAGCTGGGCCTGCTGACTGTAAAAGTCGACATAGCCCCGGCGCTGGACAATACGAGGCGGGAAATTCGCGAGATCACTTACATTCTGCTGGGCGTGCTAACCCTGCTGTTGGCCGCCATCATTTCCGCCGCAGAAATCCTGGTCGGAAAACCGTCCCGGCAATTGGCCGATGCCGCCAAACGCCTGGCCAAAATGGAATTCGACGCGCCCTTGCCCAAGGCAGGCAAAGACGAAATCGGCGATCTGGTGAACAGTTTTTCTTCCATGCGCAACGACCTGCAAAGCAACCATGCCAGCCTGTTGCGCGAGATTGCCGAGCGCAAGGATGCGGAGGATGCGCTCGGCCGCTTGAATGCAACCCTGGAGCAGCGGGTGAGCGCCGAAGTCGCCGCCAACCGCGACAAGGACCATCTGCTCATCCAGCAATCGCGGCTGGCCGCCATGGGCGAAATGGTGCACAACATCGCGCACCAGTGGCGGCAGCCGCTCAATTCCCTGAGCCTGCTCATCAGCAACGTACTGGACGATTTCCGCTTCAAGACAATGACGGAAGAGTCGCTGGAACGCGACGTTGCCAGCGCCCGGCGCCTGATCCAGAAGATGTCCACCACCATCGACGATTTTCGCGATTTCTTTCGCCCGGACCGGGAGAAATCGAGTTTTGATGTGGCGACGGCCGTCAGGGAGGCGGTTTTCATCATTGAGGCTTCGCTCAAGAGCAACCGGATCGAACTCACCGTCGATGCGCCGCCCGGATTGACGGCGAGCGGTTTCCCCAGCCAATACGGGCAGGCCGTGCTCAACTTGCTGGTGAACGCAAAGGAGGCCATCAAGGAAAAAAAACCGGCCGACGGACTGATCCGGGTCGTACTCGGTACTGAAGGCGAGTATGCCGTGTTGAGCGTGACGGACAACGGCGGCGGCATCCCCCCGGAAATACTGCCGCGATTGTTCGATCCCTACTTCACCACCAAGGATCAGGGGACCGGCATCGGCTTATACATGGCGAAAATGATTATTGAGCGTAATATGGAAGGCGAAATACGCGCGGACAATATCGAAAACGGTGCCCGCTTCACTTTAAGCATCCCTTTGGAAAAAGCCTCTTGACGGGCGACTACAGCAATGAAAACCGAAAGTACGGAAACACAGATCGATACCGAATTCCTCAAGACCCTGTCGGTACTCTATGTCGAGGATGACGAAGAAATACGGGAACTGCTGTCCCGCTTCCTGCGCCGCTGGGTCGGCACGCTGCATACCGCCGTCAACGGCGAGGAAGGTGCGCAGGCTTTCCACGAATATCATCCCGATGTCGTGGTGACCGATATCAAGATGCCGGTAATGGACGGTCTGGAGATGGCATCGGCCATCAAGTCCACTTCCCGTGAAGTCCCCATCATCGTGATCACCGCCTACAGCGAGCGGGATTACTTTATCCGCGCCATCGAAATCGGCGTGGATCAATACGTGACCAAACCGGTCAACACCGATATTTTGCTGCAGGCAATTCACAAGAGCGCCAGACACCGCTTCCACAAACGGGATATGGAGAAAGCCGAAAAACTCGTCATCGACTCCCTGGAGCAAACCATCGGTGTGCTGTCGCGCGCTATCGAAATGCGCGATCCCTACACCGACGGGCACCAGAAGCGGGTTGCCCTGCTGGCGACGGCCATTGCCGAAGAAATGAACATGCCCCCCAGCATCATCACCGGCATCCGGCTCGGCAGTCTGGTGCATGACGTGGGCAAGATACGGGTGCCGTCCGAAATCCTGAGTTGCCCGAGAAAATTATCCAAGACCGAAATGGATATCATCAGAACCCATCTCGAAGCCGGTTACGAAATTCTGGAGGGTGCGACTTTTCCCTGGCCGGTGGCGCGCATGGTGGTGGAGCACCACGAGCGCATGGACGGCTCGGGTTATCCCAAAGGCCTCAAGGGCGAAGAAATATGCATGGAAGCGCGCATCATCGGCGTGGCTGACGTGGTCGAGGCGATGACGTCCTACCGTCCTTATCGCCCGGCATTGGGCATCGACGCGGCGGTAGAGGAAATCCGCAAGGGCCGGGGCACGCTCTACGACCCGCAAGTGGTCGACTGTTGTATCCACGTTCTGGAAAAGGCCGACTTCAAATTCTGGGACTGAAGCCCTCCGAATAGAATCTTCTGTTTGCGTCATGACTCCGCGCTCGAACGGAGTTGCCGCAATTCCAGAAAACTGAGTACACTGCTCGGGCATTTTTCATTATCCGCCCAAGCCACTATATATATGTCACCCATCATCACCGCCACCGCGCTGGTCAAACAATATCCCGGCGTCCGCGCCGTGGACGGCATCGACCTCGCCATCCCGCAAGGCATCTGCTTCGGCTTGCTCGGCCCCAACGGCGCGGGCAAGACCACCACCATCGAGATGCTGGAAGGCATCCATCCGCCCACCAGCGGCACCGTGCTCTACAAAGGCGAGCCGCTGGGATCGCGCTATCGCGAAGAGGTGGGCATACAGTTCCAGCACACGGCGCTGCAGGAGTTCCTGACCGTGCGCGAGACGCTGGAGCTGTTTGAACGGCTGTACCAGAAGACGCTGCCTATCCCCGAGATCATCGAGTTGTGTTCGCTGACGGATATTCTGGAACGCGACACGCGCAAGATATCGGGCGGCCAGCGCCAGCGTCTGCTGCTGGCGTTGGCGTTAATCAACGATCCCGACCTGATCTTCCTGGACGAACCGACCACCGGACTGGACCCGCAGGCACGGCGCAATTTCTGGGATCTGGTCAAACTGGTGAAATCGCGCAACAAGACCATCGTGCTGACCACGCACTATATGGAAGAAGCCTACGCGCTGTGCGACGAGATCGCCATCATGGACAAGGGGCGCATCGTGTCGCAGGGCACGCCTATGCAATTGCTGTCCGATCATTTCGGGGATGTCATCCTGCAGATCCCCGGCGTCGATGCGGGAGACAAGCTGGCGGGGTGTGAACTGAGTGCAGTGGAGGCCGGCGACATGCTGGAGATCAGGACCAAGCGCCTGCACCATACGCTGCAGCAACTCATGGAACGCGGCGTCAACCTCGACCGGTTGCGCATCCGCGCCTGGACGCTGGAAGACCTGTTCATCAACGTGACCGGAAAGAAACTCGCGCCATGAAAAAATTCCTGGCCGTATTGCATGCGCGCAACATGGAATTCCTGCGCGACCGCTCCGCCCTGGCATGGAATCTCGCCATGCCATTCCTGCTCGTGTTCGGTCTGGCGTTCACGTTTTCCGGCAGCAGCAAGGACATCTACAAGATCGGCATCGTGGGCGGCATGGAGAAGTTACACAACGTCGCGCCGGCGCTGCAATCGACACAACACCTGCAGTTCATCCCCTACGACGATCTGCAGGCCGCCATAAACAAGGTGAAGCACCACCAGATGGATATGCTCATCGACGTCGGCAGCTCACCCAAATACTGGGTCAATTCAAGCTCGCCCAACGGCTATCTGCTGGAACGCATCGTCTGGGGCACTGCGGGCAACAGTTTCGAGCGGCAGATCGTGGACGGTGCTGAGATACGCTACGTCGACTGGTTTCTGCCCGGTATTTTGGGCATGAACATGATGTTCGCCTGCCTGTTCGGCGTCGGCTTCGTGATCGTGCGTTACCGCAAGAACGGATTCCTCAAGCGCCTGAAAGCCACGCCGCTGGGCGCTTTCCAGTTCCTGCTCGCGCAACTGGTGTCGCGCCTGCTGCTGATCATGCTGATCACCACCATCGTTTACACCGGCTGCAATCTGTTCATCGAGTTCAACATGCAGGGATCGTACTGGACGCTGCTGCTGGTCACCGCACTGGGCGCCATGTGCATGATCTCCATCGGCCTGCTGATTGCGGCACACACGGCCAGCGAGGAATTGGCGGGCGGCATACTCAATATCGTGACCTGGCCGATGATGCTGCTGTCGGGCGCGTGGTTCTCGCTGGAAGGCGCGCAGGTCTGGGTACAGAAGCTCTCCTTGATCTTCCCGTTGACCCACATGATCTCGGCCGCGCGCGCCATCATGAACGAAGGCGCCACCCTGGGCCAGGTGATGCCGCATATATGGGTGCTCGGCATGCTGAGCGCGATCTTCATCGCCATCGGGGCGTATGTATTCAAGTGGGAATGAGCCTGCAAGTGCGAACCAAGCAGATTATTAATTCGGCCCGATTATGTTTGAACTTGTCAGACCGACAAACTGCAATGAAAGGGGTTCCTGCTTCAAGCTCCACATGCCGGATCAATCGTAGGTTGGGCAAAGCGCAGCGTGCCCAACAAATGAGTACATGCTTATTGGTGTTGGGCACGCTGCGCTTTGCCCAACCTACGCGGGAGCAACCTTAACTTAATAGGAGCGTTGGCAATCCTGCAACCACTGACTTCAAACTTATCATGGCCGGATCAATATCCATGGCACGCCGCAAACACTACCACGTCTACGTAATCGAACTGTCCAAAGACGTTCTGTACGAAAGCAAGTTCAAGAAGTGCAACCCCGGCTACATCCCCGGCAAACCCTGCGTCTACGTCGGCATGACCGGCCTCGATCCCGACATTCGTTTCGACAAGCACAAGGCCGGCATCCAGTCCAACCGCTACGTCAAGGAATTCGGATTGCGCTTATTGCCCGATCTCTACGAGGCCTTCAACCCGATGTCGTATGACGAGGCCCGCGACAAGGAAGTGGAAGTGGGCATCGACTTGCGCGGGGCAGGATTCGGGGTTTGGCAGGCGTAGGGTCCGGACAATAGTAGGTTGGGCAAAGCGCAGCGTGCCCAACAAATGAAGACATGCATATTGGTGTTGGGCACGCTGCGCTTTGCCCAACCTACGTAGGAGCACCTCTAATAGGAGAGCTGCCTCTCCCTGCGACTGCCGACTACCTGAATTCAAACAAAGAATCCTGTCGACCAAAACAACAAGCCCGTCCGGCTTTCGCCGCACGGGCTTGTTTGCTACAGGACTACGGTATTACTTCTTTGCGGTCTTGTCCGCCGGTTTGGCGGCTGCACTGCCCACCGTCACTTCACCGCGCAGCTTATCCACGGACTTTTCGCCAAATCCCTTGATCTCGCCGAGCTCGTCCACTTTCTTGAACGCACCGTGCTGCTTGCGGTACTCGATGATGGCATCGGCCTTGGAGGGGCCGATGCCCTTGACCGCTTCCAGTTCTTCCTTGGTCGCGGTATTGAGGTCGACGGCTGCGAAGGTGATGCCGGAGAATGCTAACGATACGAACAAGGACAGCAATAATTTCTTCATCACAATTCCCTTTCACAAAGTTAAACGTCCGCGGATGCGGACGCCGAATTCCTCCTGGGTTGACTACAACAGCTTGTAGGTCCTCCTATTTGGACTTCTCCAGCATGTAATTCGTTACTCGAAATTAAATTGATAACCGAGATTAAATGCATCTTTGCAAATTGATGTTCCGCCCACCCTGTACAAGCGGTTCAACTCCAAGCGAATTGCTCCCACCTTGCCAGTCCTGATGTCTACACCGATGCCCATGAGTCCGCCCACACCTGAAGATGTGCCATCCTCCGGCAAGCGATCTCCCGCAGCAATCGCGACCAGATTCGGGGCATTACCAGTAACAGATTTTGAAATAACCGATTGCGAGATATGTCCGCCAAGCTTCAAATAGAACTTGTGTCCGTATCCTTCTTCCGGCCTTAGCAAAGCCGATACATACAATGCATGAAACGTGATATCCCGTTTCGACCAAACAGTATTAACGCCGCTTGTGTAAGTCTCAGCCGTTTTCATATCACTCTGGGAATATCCAAATTCGACATCCATGTACTCCCGCATGCGGTAGGCAAAGTACAGCTTTTCCTCCCTCATTAAAGGCCAGGAAGAACCGCCAGTATGGTAATACCCGACAGATTGATAATAGTCATCTACAACATCCGAGCGCGGGTACCACCAGTCATAGACATCGGCAAAACCAATCGCGCCGCCGGCATACCATTTCGAGACTGCCGGAATTGTCCGCACGCCATCCGTCGACGTTGCATCGACAGGCTTTTCCGTAGAACCAAGATCGACTTCCGCGCAAGCGGAGTTAACGAGCACCGCCCACAACAACGGGAACAGCAACACTTTCCTCATCCAACTTCCTTTCAGCGAGGCTTTGCGACTTTCATCGCGGTTGCATACTCCCCTCCTATTTCGACTTCTCCAGCATGTAATTCACGTAACGTGTCGTGCCCTGTTCCACGTTCAGGAACGGTTCAGCATATCCGATCTCGCGCATCGCAGATATGTCGGCCTGGGTATAGCTCTGGTACTTGCCGCGCAGGGCGTCCGGGAACGGGATGTAGCGTATGAGTTGCTGCTGGTGCATCTGCTCCAGCGTGAGGTTGCCCTCGCCCTTGCTCGCGCGCAGGGCGTTGACAGTGGCCACGGCCACGTCGTTGAAGCTCTGCGCGTTACCGGTGCCGAGATTGAAGATGCCGGATTTGCTGGTGTGATCGAGGAAGAACATGTTGACCTTGACCACGTCTTCTATCGAGACGAAATCGCGCAACTGTGAGCCGTTGGCATAACCGTCGCAGCCTTCAAACAGCTTCACGTATCCCTCGGCGCGATACTGGTTAAAGAAGTGGTGAGCCACCGAGGCCATGCGCCCCTTGTGCTGCTCGCGCGGTCCGTACACATTGAAGTAGCGGAAGCCGACGATCTGCGAAGTGCGGTTGTTCCAGCGCTTGCGCACCACCTGGTCGAACAGGAACTTGGAATAGGCGTAGACGTTAAGCGGCGATTCGTATTCGCGGCTTTCCTTGAACACGCCGCCGCCGCCGTACACCGAGGCGGAAGATGCGTACAGGAACGGCACTTCCTCGTTCTGGCAATGATTCAGGATCTCCAGCGAGTAGCGGTAGTTATTCTCCATCATGTAGTGGCCGTCAGTTTCCATGGTGTCGGAACACGCGCCCTCATGAAACACCGCGTTAAGAATTCCGTCGAAGGAGCCGTCCTGCAGCAGGCCGATGAAGTCTTCCTTGTCGATGTAATCGGCGATCTCGCAATCGGTGAGATTTTTGAACTTGTCGGCATTCCGCAGATTGTCGACAGCGATGATATTGGTCTCGCCGCGCTCGTTGAGCGCCTTGACCAGGTTGGAACCGATGAATCCGGCAGCGCCGGTGACTACGTAGTACATATTTTTCTCCTTAAATAGGATTGAGAACTCAAATCAACCCCCTCTAACTCCCCCTTGTCAGGGGGAGGTTGGGAGGGGTTTAGCTCAATCCTGTTTCTTCATGTCCTGCAAAATCTCTTCGCGCGACACCACCGCGGTGCCCAGTTTCCCAACCACCACACCCGCCGCACGGTTCGCGATGCGTACCGCTTCGGTCATGTCCGCCCCGCTGGCCAGCATAACGGCCAGTGTTGCAATAACGGTGTCGCCCGCGCCGCTGACGTCGAACACTTCGCGCGCCTGCGTCGGCTCGTGCAATATGTCCTGTTCGCGGAACAGCGACATGCCTTCTTCGCTGCGCGTAACCAACAGCGCTTCCAGTTTCAGTTCGCTGCGCAGTTTCTGCGCCTTGGTGTTCAGTTCGGCCTCGCTTTTCCAGCTTCCCGCCACATCGCGGAACTCGCTGCGGTTGGGAGTAAGTAGGGTCGCGCCCTGATAGCGCGCATAGTCGTCGCCCTTGGGATCGACCAGCACCGGTTTGCCCGCTGCGCGCGCCGCCTTGATCATCTCGGCTATATGCGCCAATCCGCCCTTGCCGTAATCGGACAGGATCACCACGTCAGCCAACGGCAGCTGGGTATGGAAATCCGCGAGCTTGGCGTTCAGCACTTCGTGGCTGGGCGGCGTCTCGAAGTCGATGCGCAGCAATTGCTGGTGCCGCGCGATGGCGCGCAGCTTGACGATGGTGGAGATGCTTTCATCGCGGTGCAGCATGGCGGTTACGCCGCCCTGTTCGGTAAGCAGGCGTTGCAGGCAATCGCCCGCCTCGTCCGCACCGACCACCGACAGCAGGGTGCAATGCGCGCCGAGCGAGGCGATGTTGCGCGCCACGTTGGCCGCGCCGCCGGGACGCTCTTCCACCTTGCTGACTTTCAGCACCGGCACCGGCGCCTCGGGCGAGATGCGCGTGACGTCGCCGAACCAGTAACGGTCGAGCATCACATCGCCGACCACCAATACCTTTGCTTTTTCGAACGATGGCAGCTTCATGCCAAGTCTCCTGTTTCTTTCAAAATATCCTGCAATGCCTGCAAGGGGTCGCGCGCCTGCGTGATCGGGCGTCCGATCACCAGATAGCTGGAACCCGCTTCCAGTGCGGCACGCGGCGTCATGATGCGCGACTGGTCGTCTGCAACCGCGTTCGCCGGGCGGATGCCGGGCGTGACCAGGCAGAAATCCTTGCCGTACTGCTGGCGCAGCAGCGGCGCTTCCAGCGCCGAACACACCACGCCATCCATGCCGCTGTCGTGCGCCAATCCGGCCAGCAACTGCACCAATTGCGCGGGGCTGGCATTGACGCCGATGCCGTGCAGGTCTTCCTGCGCCATGCTGGTCAACACGGTGACCGCAATCAGTTTGGGACGGCGCTGGACAGTCGCCAGCGCTTCGCGCGCTGCATCCAGCATGCGCTTGCCGCCCATGGCATGCACGTTCACCATCCACACGCCCAGTGCCGCTGCAGCCTTGCAGGCCTGCGCCGTGGTGTTGGGGATGTCGTGGAATTTGAGGTCGAGGAATACTTCAAAGCCGCGCGTCTGCAGTTGTTCGACCAGTTGCGGGCCGGCGGCGGTAAACAGCTCCTTTCCCACCTTGAGGCGGCACAGCGAAGGATCCAGCCGTTGCGCCAAAACCAGTGCAGGCGCCGCCAGCGAATAATCGAGTGCAACGATGATTTTTGAATCGCTCATATTGCAACTCCATTTTCTTCACTGCGTTTGGGTGAATAACTTTCCCAGCTATGGCATGCCGGGCAGTGCCAATAGAACTGGCGCGCCTTGAAGCCGCAGTGCTTGCAGCGATACATCGCCAGACCGCGCGTGCGCTGGAAAATCAGGTCTTTTACCAACTCAAGGTCGGCACGGCGTTCGCCGGCGACATCCAGCAAGCGGGCTTCCAGCAATTTGTCCAGGCCCAGCAGCGTCGGGTTGCGCTTCAGTTCGTTGCGCACCATGAGATAGGCGGCTTCCGCGCCGTCGCGCTGCACCAGCACGCCGAACAGTACGTTCATCAGATCGAGCGAGGGATATTTTTGCAGCCAGGCTTGCAGCAAGCCGACACCAGCCGCTTCATCGCCGCTCTGACGACAGGCCTGCAAAACGCGTTCGGCCACCAGCGGCAAATACTGCGCATCCTGCTGCTCGACGCGTTTCCATATCTCGATGGCACGTTGGACATGGCCCGCCGCCAATTCGATATCGCCCAGCATGATGCTGGCACGCACGCTCTGCGGATTGACGTTGAGCGCCTGCTCAAGATGCACCACTGCGGCATCCTTCTGCCCGCTCGCCAGTTCGCTTGCCGCCAGCTCGCAGAAGAAGAAGGCGGATTCCTTGCCGTGCAATTCGCCCGTCAGCGCGGTCAGCCGCTGGCTGATGTCGATGGACTTGAGCCAGTCTTTTTCTTTCTGGTAAATCTCCAGCAGGAAATCCAGCGATTCTTTTTCGTACGGCGTGCCGTGCAATTCGTGAAAGGCCGCTTCCGCCCGGTCCAGAATGCCCGCTTTCAGGTAATCCTGCGCCAATTCGAACAGCGCCTGCTGCTTCTTGTCTTCTTCCAGATCAGCACGTTCGACCAGATTGAGGTGCATGCGGATGGCACGGTCCACTTCGCCGCGGCGGCGGAACAAACTGCCCAACGCAAAGTGCAGTTCAACCGTTTGCGGATCGACCTTGACCACTTCGATGAAGGCTTCGATGGCCTGATCCTGCTGCTCGTTGAGCAGGAAGTTCAGTCCTTCGAAATAAGAGCGCGGCAAGGCACTGGATTCGGTGAGCAATTCCTTGATGTCGATACGCGCCGCCAGCCAGCCCAGTCCGAAGAACAGGGGAAAAACTAGCAACATCCAGGGTTCGAAATCCATCAGTTCACTATCTCGGGAGGTTGGGTGGAAGAGCGCTTGGCGTCGATCTCGGACAGCTTGTTCTTCAGTTGCAGTTCGCGTTTGACGGCGGAAAGCTGGCGGCGCTGGCTGAACATCGAAGCGGCCATGGCCAGCAGACCGATGGCGACGCCAAGCACAAAAGTGCACAGCAGCACGACAACAAGAGAAGTCTGCCATTCGTAACCGAAGAAATAGCGCAATACCACGGGTTGGTCGTTCTTCACCGCGAAGCCCAGCAGCAGCAGAAACAGCACGGCGCGTAGTGACCAGATGAGGAATTTCATGATGACTTTATCGCTTGGGAGTCGGTATGCAACGATAGCATGAACAAATAAAAAATTGGCGGCACATCTTGCGACACGCCGCCAATCACATTACTTCCGGACTGCATCAGGCAGTTGGATAATCCACCCGTTCCCGCAGCTCTTTTCCTGCCTTGAAATGCGGAACGTACTTGGCAGGAACCTGAACCTTGTCGCCGGACTTGGGGTTGCGCCCCAGGCGCGGCGGACGGTAGTTCAGGGCAAAACTGCCGAAGCCGCGAATCTCGATACGGCCGCCGCGCGACAAAGTCGCCGACATGCTGTCCAAGATCACTTTCACAGCCAACTCGGCATCTTTGCCGAGCAGCTGTGTGTAACGGTCCGCAAGCTTCGCGATTAGATCAGAACGGGTCATCGATCCTCCTACTTACTGATTTTCAGCCTTGCTGGAATCCAGCTTTGCCTTAAGCAGCGCGCCAAGATTGGTCGTGCCGGCAGTGCTGGTGTTTTCTGCTGCGAACTTCTGCATTGCTGCAGCCGTGTCGGCCTTATCCATGGCCTTGATCGACAGGTTGATACCGCGGTTCTTGCGGTCCACGTTGATGATGACGGCCTTGACGGTATCGCCTTCTTTCAGGTGGTTGCGGATATCTTCCACGCGGTCGGCGGAGACTTCGGATGCCTTGAGGTAAGCCTCGACATCGCCGTCCAGACCGATCACTGCGCCCTTCGCGTCCAGAGACTTGACGACGCCGGTAACAATCGCGCCCTTGTCGTGGCCGGTAACGTAGCCGCCGAACGGATCACCTTCCAGTTGCTTCACGCCCAGAGAGATGCGCTCGCGCTCAACGTCGATGGCCAGAACCAATGCTTCCAGTTCGTCGCCCTTCTTGTAGTTGCGCACGGCTTCTTCGCCGGCAACAGACCAGGACAGGTCGGACAGATGCACCAGACCGTCGATGCCGCCTTCCAGACCGATGAACACGCCGAAGTCGGTGATGGACTTGATCGCGCCGCGAACTTTGTCACCCTTCTTGTGGTTGAGCGCGAAGTCGTCCCAAGGATTGGACTTGCACTGCTTCATACCCAGGGAGATACGGCGGCGAGCTTCGTCGATCTCGAGAATCATGACTTCAACTTCGTCGCCCAGCGCTACAACCTTGGACGGATGCACGTTTTTGTTGGTCCAGTCCATTTCGGAAACGTGTACCAGACCTTCGATACCTTGCTCGATTTCAACGAAAGAACCGTAGTCGGTCAGGTTGGTCACCTTGCCGAACAGGCGTGTGCCTTGCGGGTAGCGACGTGCCAGACCATTCCAAGGATCATCGCCCATTTGCTTGATGCCCAGGGAAACGCGGTTCTTCTCCTGGTCGAACTTCAGGATCTTGGCTTCGACTTCGTCGCCAACTGTCAGCACTTCGGACGGGTGCTTCACGCGACGCCATGCCAGGTCGGTGATGTGTAGCAGGCCGTCGATACCGCCCAGGTCAACGAATGCACCGTAGTCGGTGATGTTCTTGACGATACCCTTGACGATTGCGCCTTCTTTGAGGTTTTCCAGCAGGGACTCGCGATCGGCACCTTGCGATGCTTCCAGCACAGCGCGGCGGGAAACCACCACGTTGTTGCGCTTGCGATCCAGCTTGATGACCTTGAGTTCCATGGTCTTGTTTTCGTACGGT
>JAUSBC010000051.1 GCA_030652215.1 Sideroxyarcus sp. | reverse complement strand
GTCTTCCACCAGCCCGCTCTTGCCGCCCACTTCCACCACGTCGCCCTGGCGGATCTGGTTTTCCAGCAACAGGAAAAATCCGTTGAAATAATCCTTGATCAGGCTTTGCGCGCCGAAGCCAACCGCAAGACCCACCACGCCCGCCGCACCCAGAATGGGGGCGATGGATATCCCCACCTCGCTCAGCACCAGCATGCCGGCCACCAGCGTGATGATCACGGTGGTGGTATGCCTGAACACGCGCGCCAGCGTTTCGATGCGGCGCGTCTCCTCGGTGGTTTCCGCGCGCGCGCTCATGTAATCGCGGAGCAGGCGCAGCAGCCTGCGGCTCAGCCGCATCAGCAGCCAGGCCAGCGTCAGGATGAGGATGACGTGCAGCACATCCTTGGAATATAAATGCAGGTACTCGGCAAAGCTGTTCTTGTCCATGATGATCCTTGCGATGAATCAGGCCCGGGCGCGCATTCCCGCCGTCATCGGTTGAAAAAATAGTTGGTGGCCGCTACAAAGCCCGCCACGCTGCCGCAATCGAAGCGCTGTCCCGAGAAACGGTACGCGATCACCTTGCCGTTCTTCGCCTGAGTTTGCAACGCATCGGTGATCTGCACCTCGCCGTTCTTGCCGGGCGGGGTGTTGCGCAAAATCTCGAAGATGTCAGGCGTGAGGATATAGCGCCCGATGACGGCCAGATTGGTCGGGGCGTCCTGCGGGGAGGGTTTCTCCACCATGCCCTCGATGCGCATATGCTGCGCGTCGATTTGCGCGCCGCTGACGATGCCGTAGCTGCCCACCGCTTCATGGGGCACCTCCTCCACCGCGACCACGCTGCAGCGGTATTGCTTGTACACGCGCACCATCTGCGCCATCACGCCGTCGGGCTCGCCGACGCACAGGTCGTCGGCGAGGATCACGCCGAAGGTCTGATCGCCGATCAGCGTCTCGCCGGTCAGGATGGCGTCGCCCAGTCCGCGCATGTGGTTCTGGCGCGTGTAGGAAAACGTGCAGCGGTCTATCAGTTCGCGGATGGAATCCAGTTGGCCTTCCTTGCTGGTGCCGCTGATCTGGTCTTCCAGTTCGTAGGTGATGTCGAAATGATCCTCGATGGCGCGCTTGCCGCGCCCGGTGACAAAGGCGATGTTATTCATGCCCGCCGCGAGCGCCTCTTCGACGCCGTACTGGATGAGCGGCTTGGTGAGTATGGGCAGCATCTCCTTGGGCTGCGCCTTGGTGGCGGGCAAAAAACGGGTGCCGTATCCGGCAACCGGGAACAAGCATTTCATGATCATTTTTATTTCCTCCTGGGTTAATCAGCGAGCCGACAGCATGTGCTGCAAGGCGCCGCCGTTGAGGCTGCGTTCCTGCAATTCACGGAAAACGATTGATATCGGGCGCGCAACGCCCGAATGACGGAGGAGATCAGAATTGTCGCTGCAAACTCCCCCCGCCGGCGCCGATGTTGAGTACCCCAAGCCCGTGCGACTCGGGCACACGGGCCCGCATTTTCTAATTGTTGTGTCGTGCGCGCAAGGAAAACCTCGGCGCGGCTATCTGTCGGGGAATCCAATCGCGATCAGCGTCTACCTCGCGTAGGTTGGGCAAAGCGCAGCGTGCCCAACAGAAAGGCATCATGTGACCGTTGTGCACGCTGCGCTTTGCCCAACCTACGATCTCGCGAATCCAGTCACAGCTACCTGCCGAAAAAACCAATCGCGATCACCGCGAGCAGCGTCAGGCCTATCGCAATCAGCGTCAGCCCCAGTATTTTGGACGCGCGAGTCATCTGCGGTGCGGGTGCATCGACCAGGTACTGCTCCAGTTCGCCCGAGTCCACCAGCCGCTGGTAATACGCGGGGTGATCCTTGCGGAATTCTTCCAGCGACTGCGTGCCGGTGAACATCACCACATCCGGCGGCGGCAACTTGTCGGGGCGGAAGTGGTTGTTGAAGAAGTGCACCGTGAACAGGAACACGGCCGCCAGGAAGCCTTCCTCGCCATGTACCAGGATGCCCACGTTGAACACCCAGCCCGGCAGGTAAGTCGCCGTGACATGCGGGAAGGCCAGCATCAAGCCGCTCCAACCGATGATGTTCACACCCCAGAACACCGCCCAGTAGTCGAACTTCTCGAAGTAGGTCCAGCGGTCGAAGCGCGGCTTGATGCCCTTGCCAAAGAACCATTTGAACATGGCCCAGCAATCCCTGAAGTCTTTCCAGTTGGGAATGAACGAATCCGGGCCGAACCAGCGGAAGGTTTTGCTGCGGAATATTCCCACCATCACCCACACGAAGTGGATGAGGAAAATGGTCACGAAGAGCGCGGCACAAACACGGTGGATCATGCCGACGATGCGCGGACCGCCCAGTGCCTGCGCCACGAACGGCGCCCACGAGCTCGATGCATACAGCGCAGTCATGCCGGTCAGGATCAGCGTCATGGTAACAATGGCGAACACCAGGTGCGCCAGGCGCCACCCCCATTTGAAGCGCTTGAAATGTTTGTGCTCGTCCAGTTGCAGACCCCTGAGATTGATGTACGGCGCGGGTCTGCCTTCCCTGCGCTCCTTGGCTTCGCGGTAATACCAGAGCGCGGAATGCCCCCAGAAAAAGGCGAATACGAAGATCAGCAGGCCGATCATGAACTTCGAGGCGAAATACATCTGCGGATATTTTTCGATGTCGTGGGTGTTGGCGTGCGGGCCGAAGGTCATGAAACCCGGGGTGGCGTCGCGCATGCCGGGTTTCTTGTCGCTGTGGCATTTGCTGCAGGTCTTCAGGCGGTTCTTGGTCGACACCTTGGCATTCGGATCGTCGACCGCGCGGATATCGTGGCTGCCGTGGCAATCGGAACAGCGCGCCGTGTAGGTGTAACCGAGGCCGACGACCTGTCCATGATAGGTGTCGTTGTAGCTCTTGTACTCTTGTTCGTGGCAGGTGCCGCAGGCTTCGACGTTGGCCAGCTTGAACGCGTCCGAGGAAGTACCGGCGATGTTGTGACTGTTATGGCAGTCGGTGCACACCGCCGCCTTGATGTTGCCCTGCTCCAGCACCGCTTCTCCGTGGATGGAAGCGGTGTAGTCCTCAAACTGGTCCTCGTGGCATTTTTCGCCGCAGGTACGGGGAATCTCCTTGTGCCAGACCGTACGCCGGGTGCTGCCGGCGGGCGGGACGTTGAATTCGTGGCTGCTGTGGCAATTTTCGCAGGAAGCTTTGGCGCGCGAAGGTTCGTCCGTGTCAGGACGGGCATGAAAAGAATTCTTGTAGGCATCGATGTTTTGCACCACCAGTCCAAGCCTGGCCTTCTCTTCCGTCAGATTTTCTTTTTTGGCGATCTCCCACAGCGCCTCGTGGCAGGAAACGCAGTCGGGCTTCACCGCCGTCGCGTCTATCTTGTGTTTTGCGACGGAATCGGTGATCTCTGTGTGACAAGCCACGCATTGCATATCGCCATGCGTGCCCTTGGCGAACTTGATGGTATTCAGCGCGGCGAGCGTGCGCTTTTCTCCATCCTTGCCGGCGACTTCCAGCTTGCCTTTCTTGCCGTCATGGCAGGTCAGGCAACTTGCGTTGTCGAGATTCGCCGATTCGGTTTGCGCCCGCGCCGGACCAGCCAGCGCTGCACAGGAAACGATAATTGCCAAGGCGACCGCAGCAATGTTTTTTGGGTTCATGATCTATAGCCTGAAATTTGCAAACCGATGACTCAAAAAAGGGGGCGAAACTGCCGCCCCCTTTTTTGTCCGAGCTTTCCGCCGATGTTATTTGAAACTGTAAATGTAACTTGCACCGATGACATTGACCGCGTAGCTGCCCGACGTCTGATTAGTTGGCATCAGGCGTGACGACGTAAACCCGTACTGAAATGCGTTATATGCATAATCGTCGCTCTTCAACTGCTGAAACATGTACCCGACAGAGACTTTGGAAGCCTGGTCGAGCGCATAGATACCGGTCAGTTTGAACGTGATCAGCCTGCTCTTGATGTCGGGCAGGACGCCACAGCTCAAGATATTCGGACTACTGCACGTCAATCCACCCGTCGTGGCTCCCGCATAGTTCTGCTGTGTTTCATAGCCGGTCTTGTCCAGCGAATAGGTCAAGTCACCGCCGAGTTCAAGCTTGCCCGCCATCAGCCCGCCCTGCTTGGCATTCAACCCAAGGGAGACCCCGTCCTCCTTCAGGTCGTTAGTCCAGCTGCTGTTGGCCGGCACGCCAATCGCCGTGGCAGAGGCAACAATGGCTGCATTGTTCTGCTTGATTGTCATGCTCTGCTCGCGGCGGTTCTGGCTCAGATACGTGGAGACTGATCCATCCTCGCTGTAGTTGTACGTGGCATCCAGATTCACGCCCCACGTCTTGCCATCCTTAACACCGTAGGTGGAGTCGTACTTGGTGTTTGCGTAACGCCCCTCAGCGCTAAAATTGAGCTTTTCGCTGGCCTGCCAGTCGGCCCCGGCTTTCAGCACATTCTGCGTGCGGGCAGCGTAGGGGACGGCGACGAACCCGACATAGTCCTGCGAGTTAACACGGGTCAGGGAGTTGGCATCAAGTCCGCCAAGCGGAGTAATGGCGTTGTTGTCATAGCCTCCTTTGCGCTTGGCGATTGAGTAACCAACATTCAGGCCCAGATCGCCGCTTGCTTTCACCCTGTACTTGACGCCCAATTTGTTCTCGGTATTGTCCGTATCAACAAGACAGTTGCTGGCGAGCGCGTAATCGCCGCACTGACGGGTGATCTTCTCCAGGTCGTAAGCCAAACGGACGGTCTGGCTCTTGCCCAGCCGGTAATCACCGGCCAGTTCCAACTCGCTCTTCTTGTTGCTGTACGGTGCATTCGCCGAGGAGTCGACTGCTGTCACGTTGTTGATGGCGTAATACTGGTACACATTCGATGACGAGCGGTTATCGCGCTCGTTGTACTTCAACGTGGCACTCAGCGTCAGCGCTTGGGTCGTCCGATTCGTCAGTTTCGCATCGGCATGCTTGGTCACGACAAGACCATCGAGCGATGCCTGGGGAGCCAGAACAGTCTCGGGCATACCGGCCAGGAATGCGGTGTTCTGCGTGTTGCGCCCGTAGGATATCCCGCCGGCCAGTTTCGTGGCCGGTGAAAAAGCATAACCGCCGGACAGGTTGAGCTGATGCAACTGGTTGTCGGGTGCCGTGCCCAGGGTCGTTGTCTGAAATACGCCTGGGACCGGTGTTGCTGCGGCAGTCATCATCGGATTTTCATACGACAGCCGGTCATACCCATCCTTGAAGAGCGAACCGAAGTAGCCGCCCGTCAGATGTCCGCTTTCACCCACCCAATTCAGCGACAGATTGAAAGTGTCCGTTTTGTAATTGGTGGGATTCATCAGCATCGCCACCGCTTCTGCACGCCAGGTTGTCGCGGTGCCTGGAACAGCCTCGCCGCCTCTCGCCGCCCCCGCTATCAACTTGGCGCCAGATTGCGCGAGATGGTTATAGTCGAACTTCAGACTCAGTTCCGGGCTGAGATTGATGCCTGCGGCCATGGACGTGTTTTTGCGTGTCGTGCCCACGTCCTCGGTATGGAAGGCGCCCAACTGGTTGGCGGTAAGCACTCTGGCACTCGTTGCCGATTGTGCATTGAAGGCCTCGAAACTGGGGGGAAGCGTAAAGACATTCCCGCCCATGATGCCCTGCAGCGGCGTCTGATAAGTATCCGTGATGTTGTGACGCAACTCGTCGTAGCCGACTTTCAGGTTCCAGCGTCCCTGCTTGCCCAGCGCCACCCCCAACTCGCGCGACGTGGTGCCGAGATCCTTACCCGCGAGCGACCAGCGCGTGATTCCGTCTCCTCCCTCGTACGCATCGCCCCCGCGCACGCTGAAGTTGACAATCGCTTTGCCGCCCTTCTCGTTCAGTCCGTTGTATTCACCGAACTTGGCGGAGTCTTTGGATACGCTCTCCGCCCCAAGTTCGATATAGTTGGTGGGATGGCGAATGGTTGCGACCTCGTCTTCCCAGGACTCTTCCGCATACACCGACATTGGTGCGGCGAACATCACAGCCAGTGCGCTGCTGACGGCAAGACTCAATGCGCCCATTCTCATTTCATTTTTGCAGATTCTCATGGCTATCTCCAATTCTAGAAATTAGCGGTGCAAGAGCGCGCCGGCAGGATGATTCGATCCGTGAACCATGGAATGGCAGTTCATGCAGCCGCGTCCGGTGGCGTTCTCGGTCGGGTTCATATTCGGGTTGGCGTACCCGCCCTGTATGCCTGCGGCAACCGTGCCGTAAGGAACATCGCTATTGTGCGGACCGTCGTGGCATTCCGAGCACATGAAAGGTGCGCGGGATTTCAGCAGCGGCGTGATGTTGGAGCCGTGCGGTGTATGGCAGCTGGAGCAGTCTTCGGTAACAGGCTGGTGCTCCCACAGGAACGGACCGCGCTTCTCGGCATGGCAGGTGAAGCAGGTCTCATTCAGCGTGTTCTTCTTGAGCAGTTTCGGACCGGCCGAACCGTGCGCATTGTGGCAATCCGAACAGCCCATCTTGCCCGCAGCCAGGGGATGGGTAGATATCTTGTGGGTATCTGCCCGCTCGTTCTTGTGACAAGTGAAGCACACCTCGGCCTGGGTCTTCTTGTTGCGCACCGGATCGTGCTCGGCATGAACCTTGTGGCAGGAGTTGCACGCCACATCATTGGCGGCGTGCTGGCTGCCTTCCCAATGCGTGCGCTTGTCGCCCTTGTGACAAGTCAGACAGGCTGCATTGCGCTCGGCAGCGGGTGTCGCAGTGATCTTGCGGAAGCTGCGATCGGGTGCGGGCGGTTTTTCCTTGCCCTTGCCCTTGAAGTTGATGTGATCTTTGCTTTCGCCGTGGCAATCGGTACAAGTGGGTGTGCGCTCATCCCCTTTGACGCCGTGGCGCGTGGTGGCAATCGCCAGCACACCCGGGTTCAGTTCGAGCATGGTGGCACGGCCTATCGGCTCATCAGCCTCATCATGGCATCCGGTACATTTCGCGTCGCCTTTGAGGATGAGATCCTTGGCGGGTGCTTTCGCCGGCGCGACAGTGGTATCGCCTGCAATTGCCGGCTCGTCAGCCCCGAATGCCGCTCCTGACACGAGCAGCATGCCGACGCACGCAGATAACAACATTTGTCTGGCCTGTTTCATATTACCCCCTGATCTCAACCTTCAATTTATTCCGGCCTTGCCGGCCGCCGCTATTCAGTGCATCGACCGACTCAGAGTGAAAGAATCCAGCGCACCAGTTTCTTCAGTTCCTGCTTGTCCGTGATGTCGATGATCTTGTGCTCTTCCTCGCTGCCGTCTTCCAGCTTGACCATGGGGCCGGTGGTGATGTTCTTGATCATCTTCTCTTCGCCCTCGGCTTCCTTGCCCTTGTACTTGGCGGCGATGCTCTTGTAGGAAGGCCCCTTCTTGGTCTTGTCGACCGCGTGGCATTTGAAGCAGTCGTTCTCTTTCAGTATCTTTCTCATCTCGATGTCATCGTCGGCCGCCGCAACGGCGGTCGCGTGGAATACCCCACTGCACAGCAGCAATGCCAGTAACGCCCCGGTCGTTTTCATCGTCTTTGCTCCCCAAACAATGGCGGTTGGAAAATTGGCCGCAATTGCGTGTGCGTGCAGCCGGACATTTACGCGAGCAAGAATGGCCATCAAACCGGGCTGCTTCTGTTCGGTAGGACACAAAACTTGCCGAAATTTCACAACCCCGCTGCAATACCCACTTTGTGCGAGGGATAAAAAAACCCCGCCGGTGAGGCGGGGTTCAGTTACAGCCGTACTGCTGTTTTTGTTGTTAGTGTGCCGATGCTGCCTCTGCGTTGATGCCGGTGTTCTGGCGCACGTAGAGTTCGTCCCACATCTCATCCGCGCGTTTGTCGCGCGTGAACAGCGAGCCGAAGATAACCAGCAGGAAGCCCAGCGGGATGGAGATGAGGCCGGGGTTCTTCAACAGGAAGAACGGCTTCTCCAGGCCCATGATGCTGGTGGTCTGGCCTTCGAACTTGGCCAGGTCGCCTTCTGCTTTGGCTTTGGCCTTCTCGGTCGCGGCGATGTCTTGCTTCACCTTGGCGAGGTCAGCTTCGACGGTCGCTTTCAGCTCGGGCGTTGCCGCCTTGGCCAAATCGGCTTCCAGCACCGGCAGCTTGGCGTTCAGGCCGGCCAGTTTCTCGGCAGCGCCAAGTTTTGCAGGCTTCTCGGCAGAAGCGGTTTGTGCGGGCTTGGCCAGCACGCAACCGTCCAGCGCGAACAGTTCGCACATGAAACTGGAACGCTCAACGGCAGGTTGCGCTTCCTTGGCGGGAACTGCGGGCTCACCGTTCAACACCTTGTTGGCCGAAGCGATGACTGCCTTCGGATAGGTCATGTTGGGCGAGATCATCACCAGACCGATGGCGGTCAGGGTGCCCACGATCATGCCGAGCATGATGCCGGTGGTGTTGCACTTCTTCCAGTACAGCGTGAGGAACACCGCCGGCAGGTTGGAGGATGCAGCCACCGCGAACGCCAGTGCAACCAGGTGCGCCACGTTCTGGCCCTTGGCCAGGATGCCGACGGTGATTGCAATCACGCCAACAATAATGGATGCCACGCGCGCTGCAACCACTTGCTCTTTCGGTGTGGCATGGTCGCCGCGGATAACACCGACATAGATGTCGTGCGCCATCGCGGAAGCCGCTGCCAGTACCAGGCCGGCCACCACCGCCACGATGGTGGCGAATGCAACAGCAGCCACGAACGCCAGCATGAAGTTACCCAGCATGGAGTTCTCGCCGCCGCCCAGGAACTGCGCCAGCAACGGACCGGCCATGTTGCCGCCCGCGTCCACCGCAGCGATCTTGTCCGGACCGACCAGCATCGCGGCACCGGTACCCAGGAACAGGGTCAGCACGT
>JAUSBC010000095.1 GCA_030652215.1 Sideroxyarcus sp. | reverse complement strand
TATACTAATGATTGTGAGCCTCTTGGTCAATAAGAGAAACGGTTTGTTGAGAAGATTTCGGTACTTTTTCGGCGAAAGTCATTTTTTAATGCGGGATAATTATTTCGAGCATGGGACATGAATAAGAAAACTGTCTATTTCAAAACTGCCAAGGGCGAAAACGCAGGCACGGAAATTTCGCTCGACCTCATGCGCACGCTGGCGCTTGTTGACGCTAAAACGCCTTCCGATGAATTGGCGAAGCGCGCACCGCCCAGTCTGCGAAACAAATGGAATGAACTGATAAGCGCGTTGGTGGCGGGCAAATACATTGTCGGCCAAAGCGTAGCCGCAGTAGAAAGCGGAACCCCCTCGTCCGCTGCTGTGGCGCAGAAGACGCCGGCTCCCAGCCCGGCAGCGGTACAGGCAAGCAATCATAACGAGGATAATTCCGCGCGCGCGCGCGCGGAACTGAAGGCATTCTTTGCAACTGCCAAAGTCAAGTCTGAAGCCGAGGCAAAGGCCGCCCGGGCAGAAGCCAAAGCCGGACAGGATGCCGACAAGGCTGCGCGAGCCAGTGCCGCTGCGGAGGCCAAGGCCCGGCAGCATGAAGCAGAGACACACGAACAAGCCGCACTTGCAAAGAACGCGGCCGAGCTGGCAGCCAGGCAGAAAGCGGAAGCAGCGGCGCGAGTCCGTGCCGAACTGGAGTCGGCGGTGGCCGTTGCCAAGGTCAGGTCGGATGCCGATATAAAGACCAAGACCGCAGCCAAAGCCAGGCAGGATGCCGAACAGATTGTTCACGCCAAAGCTGTCGCCGAACGGAAGGCCCAACGTGATGCACCAATGCTTGGGCAGGCCGAAACTGCGCGCCTTGCTGCCGAGCTGGCCAGGCAGAAAGAGGAGGAAGCGTCCCGCGCCCGTGCCGAGCTGGAGGCTGCCATCGCGGCCAAGCTCAGGGCGGACGAGATCGAGGCTAAAGCCAGACAGGAAGCCGAAAACTTTGCGCGGGCCAGAGTCGAGCTGGAGATGAAGGCTCAGCAGGAAGCCGCAATCCGCGAGCAAGCCGAAAATGCCGCCCGCGCCAAGGCCGAGGCGGAGACCAGAACCCAACAGGAAGCAAAGCTTCGCGCGCAGGCCGTCGAAATGGCGGGCGAGGAATCGCGTTCCGAAAGAGGGCTCGGCGATGCGGGTTCCTACATCATGAGCGCCATGCATGGCGGCATGGATGCGAGCGTGGCAAGCCGCTTGCGCGAACTGGAAAACGAGAACGCCAAGCTAAAGAAGCTGCTGGCGGAGGCTCATCTGGATATTGCAGCGCTCAAGACCACCTTCGGAGTAAAACGCTAGTCGCGCACGGCAGATGTTGGAAATGCGCGCTGTCTGGTTTTACCGGGACAAGGAGATGGTTTGAGCCGGTTGCCGGAATGATTCAAATTGTGGGTGCAAGTACTACTTAAAAGTGGTGGCGGTGCTGGGGGCAGGTTAATATTGGAACCGCAAATAATCCGGCAAGAACAAGCCGGTGCTTTATGTAATGGTTCGGGACCACGGGTTTTTATGGATGCCATAACAATAAATATGTTTAACGCGGAACATGGATAAGAAAACCGTCTTCATCAAGACTGCCAAAGGCGACAGCGAGGGAACAAATCTTTCGAGTGATCTCAAACGCATCCTGTCGCTTATCGACGGCAAATCCACTGTAGATGAATTGGCAAAGCGCGCACCGCCCAGCCTGCGCGAAGGGTGCAGGGACATTCTTGGCGAACTGGAAGAGGAAGGTTATATCCGCGACAAGAACCGGCCGCATATCGAACCGAAAATCACGGTTCCCAAATTCAATCCCCTGAAGATGTTCACGCCCAAACCCTCGGTGGATCTGGATTTCAATACGCCGAGCGCCGCCTCCACCCCGAATGTTGCCGAACTGGCTGCCAGGCAGAAGGCGGACGAAGCCGCTCAACTGGAAGCGGCCGTAGCGGCTGCCAAGGCAAGGGCGAGTGCGGAGGCCGCATCCAAGGCCGAAGCCAAAGCCCGGCAGGAAGCCGAGATTATGGCGCGCGGCAAAGCCCTGGCTGAAGCTGAGGCTGCGGCCAAGGCGGAAGCCAAAGCAAAAAAAGACGCCGAGATTGAGGAACGCGCCAGGGCGGTCGCCGAAGCCAATGCGAAGCGCGAGGCAGAATTGCGCGCACAGGCGGGAGCCAAAGCCAAGCAGGAGGCGCTTGCCAGGATGCAGGCGGAACAGGAAGCTGCGCGCAACAAGGCGGCGCTGGAAGCGGCGGCAAAAGTCAGGGCAGAGATCGAGGCGGCAGCGCGCGCCCAGCAAGTGGCCGAAGCCAAGGCAAAGGAAGAAGCGGCTGCGCGTTTGCAGGCGCAACACGAGGCGGCACGCGCCAAAGCGGCGCTGGAAGTTGCCGCACGCGCAAAAGCCGCAGCAGAGGAACGCGCACGCGCCGAGATAGAAGCGGCCGCACGGGCGCAACAAGAGGCCGAGGCCAAGGCAAAACGTGATGCGGAAGCGGCGCGTTTGAAAGTCGAGCAAGAAGCGGCACGGGTCAAGGCTGAGCTGGAGGCGGCCGCGAAGGCCAAGCAGGAAGCAGAGGCAGCTTTGCTGAAAGCCGAACAGGAGGCTGCGCGTATCAGGGCCGAGTTGGCCGCCGCCAAGGAGCGTGCCGAAGCGGAAGCAAAGGCAGTCGCTGAAGCACGCGCCAAACAAGAGGCCGAGGCGAAAGCGCTGGCCGAAGCGCGAGCCAAACAGGAAGCTGAAGAAAATGCGCGCCGCGAAGCCGAGGCTGCACGAATAAAAGCCGAACATGCGGCAGCCCTTTTGCGGGCGGAGCAAGAAGCCGTCGCCAAGGTGCGCGCCGAAGCGGAAGCGCGCGACAGGCGCGAGGCAGAGGAACATGCGCGCCGGGAAGCGGAAGTCGCGCGCGTGAAAGCCGAGCACGAGGCAGCCCTGGTCAGGGCGGAACAGGAAGCCGTTGCCAGGGTGCGTGCAGAAGCGGATGCAAGATTGCGTGCAGAGGATGAAGCCAGGGCAATTGCCGAAGCGCTCGCAAAACAACTACATGAGGAGACGGTCGCCAAACTCGAAGCGGAAGAACGCGCCAAACGGGCTATCGCGGAGGCAGTGAACCGGCCGGCACCCCATGTCGCACCAGCTTACGAAATTCAACTGGACGACTTCACGGGAGCCGCGCCGCCCGCACCGAGCGCGCGTCCTGCCGTTGTGCAATCGGGGGATGCCGAAGCCGAGCTCGATGCCGAACAGCTTGCAGCGGCAAAGGCTGCATCCGAGATGCGTTCAGCGTCGGATATTGCGGCCGAGATGGCGCGCCTCAAGGAAGAGTCCGAGGCGGCACGGCACAAGCTTCAAGAAGAGGCGCGCAGGAAAGAAGAGGAGGAGGCGCTGGCGGAAGAGCAGGCCAAGGCGTGGGCGGAAGCCGAACAGCGCGCTATAACGCAATCCTTGCAGGAAGTCGAACAGGCCGCGCAGGTGGCGCAATCTCTATCCCGCGCACAGCAAATGCCTATCGTCAGAAAGCGTCGCAAACCGCTGCCGCTGGGAAAAATATCATTCGCTCTGAGCTTGCTGGCAATAATTGTCGCGGTGGTGCTGCCCTATGTTTACCCGCTCGAAGAATATATCGCGCCGCTGGAAAAGAGCCTTTCCGCACAGATGAAGCAGCCGGTACGCATCGGAAAATTGAGCGCGAGTTCGTTGCCGCCCAAGTTGACGCTGCACAGCGTGACGCTGGGCAGCGCGCAGGAAGTGAAGGTTGCCGGCATCGTGCTGAGCTTCGATGTGTTCTCTTTGCTGTCGGACGTCAAGGTGATCGACGACGCCGAACTGCAGGATGTCAGCATCCAGGGCGCTCTGCTCGACAAACAGGCGGCCAGCCTGAAACTGGCGGGTGCCAACAGGCAATACCCGGTGCGGCATCTGACCGTGCAGCGTTTGAAGATCGTCACCGACGAAGTCGCACTGCCCGTCTTCAGCGGCATTGCCGACATCGACGTGCAGGGGGCGATCAGCCGCGTTGCACTTCACAGCGCCGACGACAAACTCGGTATCGACTTGCAGCCCGACCAGGGGCGCTGGCAACTGGGGATAAACATGAGGGAGAGCAGCCTGTTCTTCCTGCCGGATGTGGTGTTCAGCGATCTGAGTGCCAAGGGTGTGTTGGGTGACGGCGAGATCAATTTTACCGAGTTCGATGCGCACATTTACAACGGCATGCTGATGGGCAGCGCCAAACTCAATTGGCTCAAGGGATGGCAGTTGCAGGGCCATCTGGAAGCGAAGACCTTTGAACTGAACAAGATGTTCCCGAAATACGGAATCGAAGGCGAGCTGTACGGTGAGGGCGCTTTCTCCTTTAGCGGAGAGAAGATTTCGCAGATGGTCGAGGCGCCGACGCTGGACGGTTCGTTCTCTGTGAAGAAGGGAATTATCAACGGGTTCGACATGGTGGAGACCGCGCGTCTGCTGAGCCGCGAGCATATGGTGGGCGGGCGTACGCATTTTGACGACCTGATTGGCCTGGTGCAGTTCGACAACCACATTACGCGCTTCCGCCAGGTGAGAGTCGCCTCCAACATGCTGAGCGCCAGCGGCACATTCGATGTGTCCGCCACCAATCAGCTCGGCGGAAAGTTCGGCGCCGAGATCAAAATGCGTACGGGCAACAACGCGCTGACTCTATTCGGAACCGTTACCGAGCCCAAGCTGCGCGCCGGGAACTGAGTTCCCTTCAGTTGGACGAAAAAAACCGGCCGGCACATTGAATGTGCCGGCCGGTTTTTTTTGAGCCCGGAAATCGCTTGCCGTTATACCAAAGCTTTAGCGATGCGCTCCAGCGCCTTTTCCAGATTCTCCATCGAAGTGGCGAAGGACAAGCGGATGTAACCTTCGCTGCCGAATGCCGATCCCGGAACCACGGCGACGCCGGCTTCGACCAGCAGATACTCGGAGAAGGCGATATCGGTTGCTTCCTTGATGGTGCCTTTCTTGTGTAACGCGGCAATCGCGGCACGCGCATCCGGGAAGGCGTAGAACGCGCCGCCCGCCATGATGCAGCTCAGTCCGGGGATCTGGTTCAGCTTGTTCACCACGAACAGGTGACGCTCGCGGAAAGCCTTCAGCATCGGAGTGATACAACCCTGGTCACCGTTCAAAGCGGCTTCGGCAGCCACCTGGGAGATCGAGGTCGGGTTGGACGTGCTTTGCGACTGCACGTTTTCCATCGCGGTGATGATATTTTCGGGACCCGCTGCATAGCCGATGCGCCAACCGGTCATCGCGTAGGCCTTGGAGACGCCGTTCAACACCATGGTGCGCGGATACAGGTCGGGGCACGCGTCCAGAATGTTCACGAACTTGGCATCGGTCAGCGCGATGTGCTCGTACATGTCATCGGTGGCGATCAGGATGTTGGGGTGCTTACGCAACACTTCGCCCAGTGCCTTCAGGTCTTCCAGCGTATACACGGCGCCGGACGGGTTGCTCGGGCTGTTGATCACCAGCATGCGGGTCTTGGGCGTGATCGCCTTTTCCAGTTGTGCGGGGGTGAGCTTGAAACCCTGTTCGATACCGGCTTCCACGATGACGGGTTTGCCTTCGGCGATGATCACGATATCGGGGTAGGAGACCCAGTACGGGGCGGGGATGATCACTTCGTCGCCGGGATTGATGGTCGCCAGTGCGAGGTTGAAGAAACTCTGCTTGCCGCCGCAGGAAACCAGAATCTGCTTCGCGGTGTAGTCGAGTCCGTTGTCGCGTTTGAACTTGGCGATGATGGCTTGCTTCAGCGAGGCCGTGCCGCCAACGGGGGTGTACTTGGTGAAGCCTTTGTTGATCGCGCCGATGGCTGCGTCCTTGATGTGTTGCGGCGTATCGAAATCCGGTTCGCCAGCGCCCAGTCCGATGATGTCCTTGCCTTCAGCTTTCAGCTTTGCCGCACGGGCGGTGACGGCAAGAGTGGGGGAGGGTTTGATGGCTTGTACGCGTTTGGAGAGAGACACGATTTTTCCTTGAGAGTTAGATAAACGGGGGTGCGAATTATACCTGCCCTGCGGCAAGAGTGAATCGGGAGAGGAGGGATATATGCCGGGGACGAAAAAATGGCTTGCCGGGCGGCAAGCCAATGGATTTTCGTCACCCCGGAAATTACGCCAACAACGACAAAACACTATCTTTGCCAGGGTCGTTTCCGGTGTTGTATGCCTGCATCAACATCATGATTTGTTTAAATATCTTTTCGGCAGAGTCGGCTGAGGTCACGGATGAATCCATGGTGCTGGTGCTCGAGGAAGCGCCTGCGGCGGTCGAACCCGACTGCTCGAACGCCATGGCTTCCCGCATGCTGACTTTGCCGTCCCCGTCGGTATCGGCCTGGTCGAAATTCTCGATAACGCTTGCAATCAGACCGGAACGCTTGCTGTCGGAAGAGCCGATCTCATCGAGCTGGGCGGTAAGTTCTTTCTGGGTGAACCCCGTATCGTCCTGCGGCGGAGGGGGAGGCGGCATTCCGCCGCTGCGCATGTTTTCGCCGGCCTGCAGTTGGCTTTCGAGTTGCTGCAGAATATCGGTGAACTCCTGTTTGGTGACCTTGCCGTCACCGTCGACATCGAGTTTGGTAAACAATGCATCGACGTCCGATGTCGAGGAAGACACATTCTCCAAAGCCGTCTGCAACGTCGATTTGTCGATATACCCCTGGCTGGACGTGTCGAGTTTTGAAAATAGGTCCTCCGCCATTTTCTGGCGCATGCTCTGCATCATTGACCAAGTGCTGCTCCCGCCGATTCCGCTAATGCTGCTCATGGTTGCTCCTTTGCTGGTTAAGGTTTGCGCTGTGCAGTCTGTTCTGCACATGATTCGATTATCGGCCGCACCTTTGTTTGCCGCACATCGCACCGCGTAAATTCAGGTAAAACCGCGTCAAGGTGCGCGAATGCGCGACGCAAGTGGCAAGCGTAAATTTGTGTAAAGAAGCGGAATACTGGTGCCTTGGGAAGCGGCGATTAGATAACATGCTCACTATCGGATTGAAGCGAGCAGGGCGGTACATGGGCGATAAGATTTTGCTGGTCGATGACGACATGGAACTCGTCGAGATGCTGCGCGACTATCTCGCCCGGGAAGGGTTCGACGTCGCCATGGTGCATGACGGGGAATCGGGCGTGCGCGAAGCGCTGAGCGGCCGGTATGCCATCGCCGTCGTCGATGTGATGATGCCCGGCATCAACGGGATCGAGGTGTTGCGCCGCGTGCGCAGCGAAAGCGCCATGCCCATCCTCATGCTCACCGCGCGCGGCGACGATACCGACCGCATCGTGGGATTGGAACTGGGCGCGGACGACTATGTCCCCAAACCCTGTACTGCCCGGGAACTGACTGCGCGCATACGCGCCATCCTGAAGCGCACGGGCAATCCGGCAGAGACCGAGTCGCGGGCGATCAAGGTCGGCACGCTGGCTGTATGGCCGGAAAAACGCAAAGTCGAACGCGACGGTAAACCGGTCGAACTGACCAGCACCGAATTCGGCCTGCTGGAAGTACTGGTGCGCAGTGCTGGACAAGTTGTCAGCAAGGATGAGTTGTCCGAACAGGCCCTTGGCCGCCCCTTGCAACGCTTTGACCGATCCATCGACATGCACATGTGCAACATCCGTCAGAAACTGGGTGAAGCATCGGATGGACGTTCCCGTATCCAGACCGTGATCCGCAAGGGTTACATGCTGATCAGGGAGTGACACGTGGGCAGACTGTTCTGGAAATTTTTTCTCATCTTCTGGCTGGCCCAGGTCGTTACCTCGTTCGGGGTCGGATTTGCGGTATGGGCTTTGCGACCCGAAATGCCGGTATTCGTACCGCCCATGCTGGCCCCGCTAGCGGAACGTCCGCGCATGCCTCCGCCGGATGGTCGCGCTGAGAGGTTGCCCCCTGCGCCCGATGCGCGCTTCGCTATGCCTCCGCCGCGACGGCCGGGCGGGGTATTCCCGCCCTTGCTGCCGGTTTTTGCCGGATGCGTGGTGAGCCTGATCTTCGCCGCCCTGCTGGCGTGGTACTTCGCGCGTCCCATACGCACCCTGCGCGCGGCCTTCGACGAAGTGGCGAAAGGCCGGTTCGACACGCGCATCGGTTCATCCATAGGCGGACGGAAAGACGAACTGGCCGATCTGGGGCAGGATTTCGACCGTATGGCTTCCCGCTTGCAGGGACTGATGGACGCGCAGCGTCGCCTGCTGCATGACATTTCGCACGAACTGCGTTCGCCGCTGGCGCGGCTGCAGGCCGCGACCGACCTGATGCAACAACAACCCGACCGCGCGGCGGAATTGATCTCGCGTCTGGAGCGCGACACGGGACGCATCGACTCGCTGGTGGGTGAACTGCTCACGCTGGCCCGTCTGGATTCCGGCATGGCCGGCAGGATGGATGAAATGGTGGATGTGTCTGAACTTCTCGAACATATCGCCAACGACGCCCGTTTCGAGGCCAAGGCCAGGCAATGCAGCGTGGATACCGATATCCCCGGGGACATCCGCGTCAAGGGCAACCAGGAACTGTTGTTCAGGGCGCTGGAAAACGTCATGCGCAATGCCGTGCTGCACTCGCCTGCGGGCAAACGCGTCGCGCTCTCGGCCATGCCGGATGCCTTCACCCGGGAATGGCGCATCTCCGTGCTCGACGAGGGAAGCGGTGTGCTGCCGTCGGAACTGGAAACGATCTTTGAACCCTTCTTCCGCAGCAAGAGCGCCGGTAGCCAAACGGGATACGGATTGGGGCTGGCGATCACGCAACGCGTCGTGCACGCACACGGCGGCACGGTTTCCGCAGCCAACCGGCCCGAGGGCGGGTTGGTTGTGACAATCATCTTGCCCGCTTCCTGAAACACAAGCGGGCTCAACATCCGCCAAGGAGAGATACGGACAAAAAGCACAATCCCAACGCGATTCGGTGCGACATTCGGCTTCTCCGCTGCATGCGAACCCGAAGCGCAATTGCCGTGGAGAAGCCGATTCAATGCAAACAGTCGCCCTGTAACTTGTTTGTCACAGGCCGAACCTACAATCCTGCCCCGCACAGCAGCATAAAAACAGCATTGGATAAGCGGTTAAAGGAGGTTGGATGCGCCAAGCAGATCATCGGGACAAGGATATCTTTTCACTGATCAATCCGATCGATGCTATTTCACCCGAATGTCCACTGGAAGAAGTGTACGAATTATTTTTCAAGCCGCAGTATTCCAAACTGCTGTCGCTGCCGATTGTCGAGAACGGTCGTCCCATCGGCGTGATCAGCCGCTATCGATTCATGGAAATCTTTCTCAAGCGCTATGCGCGCGAGCTTTACGGCAAGCATCCGATCCGCGAATTTATCAACGGCGCGCCATTGCTGGTCGAGCTGGACCAGCCGCTGTCTATGGCCGCGCAGCATGTCACCGCCAACATGCAATTTCCGCTCACCGAAGATTTCATCGTGACGCGACGCGGCCGCTATCTCGGGGTCGGTTTCGTGATGGACTTGCTCAAGGCCATGGAAACCCAGATGCGCGCCAACACGGAGGCGCTGGAACAGGCGAACCAGCAGCTCAAATCGTCGCAGATCGCGCTCGTGCAGTCGGAAAAAATGGCGTCGCTCGGCCAGATGGTGGCCGGTATTGCGCATGAGATCAACACGCCGCTCGGTTACGTGCAAAACAATGTGACCATGGGACAGGAATTGTTCCAGCAAATCCGCGTCATGATCGCCGAGTACGAGGCGCTGGTGGACAACCTGCTCGACGAGCAGGCTTCCGAGGTCGTGATCGCGGCGCAAATGCAGCAGATTGCGGGCATGCGCGCCGACGTGAATGCGCAGGAGATGCTGGGCGAGATGCACGGGTTGATGGACGATTCGATGTACGGGATATCCCAGATTTCCGAACTGGTTCTCAACCTCAAGAATTTCTCGCGCATGGATGCCGCCGCGACCGAGGCGGTGAGCCTGAACGACTGCATCGAGAGCGCGCTCAACATAGGACGCAACATCCTCAAGCACAAGGTGGAAGTCATCAAGGAATTGGGCGAACTGCCGCCGATTACCTGTGCGCCGTCGCAGTTCAATCAGGTGTTCCTCAATCTCTTTACCAATGCCGCGCATGCGATGCAAGAGCAGGGCACACTGCACATCGAGTCGTGGGCAGCCGACGATGCGGTTCACATCCGGGTGACGGATAACGGCAAAGGCATCCCGCCGGAAAACCTGGGGCGCATTTTCGATCCCTTCTTCACCACCAAGCCGGTGGGCGAGGGCACGGGGCTGGGGCTGGCGATTACCCATCAGATCATCCAGAAGCACGGCGGCCAAATTCGCGTCGATTCCCGAATCGGCGAAGGAACTTGCTTCCTCATTACGCTGCCCTGCGCTTCGCCCGTTTCATCAACAGCGCCCCGTCAGCCGGCAATGCTGGAAGCTGCGGCCTGACACAAGGATAAATCATGAGCAAACCCACCCTGTTGCTGATCGACGACGAAGAGCGCATCGTGCGCTCCCTGCGTATGCTGTTTTTCAGCGGCTACAACGTGCACACGACCACCGACCCGCAGGAAGCCATCCGCATCCTGCGCGAGGAGCGAGTGCACGTCATTGTCAGCGACCAGCGCATGCCCGTGATGCAGGGCTCGGAACTGCTGGGCATCGCGCGCGATATTTCGCCCGCCACCATGCGCATCCTGCTCACCGGCTATTCCGATCTGGATGCCTCCATTGCCAGCGTGAACGAGGGCGAGGTGTTTCGCTACCTGCTCAAGCCGTGGGACGCGATGGAAGTCAAGAAAGTGGTGGCCGAGGCTGCAGCGATTGCCGAGGCCAGCTTTGACGTGCAATCGCATACCAATACCCAGTCAGTGGTCGAGCGCAAGAAGCCGCGCGTGCTGATCATGGATCAGGACGAGACGACCGCGAAGACCGTGCATGACACCTTGGGCGACCGCTGCGAAATCGTGTGGGCCAGCGATGCGCAGCATGCGATGGAAGAGTTGGCGAAGCAGGATGTGTCGGTGGTCGTGTCCGACCTCGTGCTGGGCGAGACCAATGTTGGCTATATCCTCAAAACCATCAAGCAAATCAACCCGCAGACCCAATGCATCGTCGTGACTTCGTTCAACGATACCTCGCGCCTGATCGAGCTCATCAACCAGGCGCAAATCACGCGCTTCCTGCCCAAACCAGTCAGCAAAGGTGTTTTGGCACGCAACCTCGAATCCATGCTGGAACGCTTTCATATACTGCACCGCCAACCGGCTTTGCAAAACCGTCAGACGGTGGCGCCGATCAGCGATCCCAAGGAAAAGATACAGGCGGGGAATTTCATCGGCTTGCTGGGGCGGTTGCGCGCCAGAATCGGGGCTTGAAACGATGATGTAGCCCGGATGCAGCGCAGCGAAATCCGGGAGGGCGTCACCGCAACCCAGCGTAAGCACTACTTCAGTTCGAACACATGCAACTTGTCCCGGCCTTCCTGCTTGGCCCGGTACATGGCGATGTCGGCAAAATTCAGCATTTCGGTTTCGTTTTTCGCGTGCTCCGGATAAAGCACCAGGCCGATGCTGCACGAGATGTGCAAGCTCTGCTGCGCGAGGTCGAAAGGTTTGTTGAGCGCATTGCGTATTTTTTCTGCCACCATCACGGCATCTGCGGTGCTTTCTATGGTGCGCAGCAGCACCACAAATTCGTCGCCGCCTACCCTGGCTACGGTATCCGAGTCGCGCACGCATTCGCGCATGCGCAACGCCACTTGTTTCAGCAGCCAGTCGCCCACCACATGCCCCAGCGTGTCGTTGACGGGCTTGAAACGGTCCAGGTCGATGAACATCAGGGCCACGCGCTGATTGTCCCGTTTGGCGTAGGACAGGGCCTGCTGCAGGCGGTCGGTCAACATGGCGCGGTTGGGCAGGTCGGTCAACGTGTCATGCTGCGCCATGTGGCGGATGCGCTCGTCGTTGTGTTTGCGTTCTGTGATGTCGTGAAACACCACCACGGCCCCCTTGCTGCCGCCGTCCACCTTGTTGGGCGAGACCGTGAGGGCGACCGGAAAACCGGTGCCGTCCTTGCGCCAGTACCATTCTTCGCCGCTGCGCGTTTCGCCATCGACCAGCGAGCGGTAGATGGGACAATCGTGCCCCGGGTAGACAGAGCCATCGGGCCGGTGATGGTGGAACAGCGCATGCTGCTCAATGCCGATCACTTCGTCCGCGCTGAAACCCAGCATTCTCAATGCCGCAGGATTGATGAAAGTGCAGTGTCCGCCGGAGTCCACGCCGTACACGCCCTCGCCCAGTGCATCGAGCAAGCCATGGCGCAGACGGGTCTCGTGTTCGAGTATGTGCCGTTTGGCATTCAGGCTGCGATTGGTCAAAAACAGGCTGATTGCCAGCAGCATAATCACCAGTCCGGCGGACACGGCCGAAACGGATTGCCAGTAGTAGCGTGTCCATACGTCATGCAGCGTGAACTTGGGCGTACTGTCGAACGGCGGCAGCCGCAGTTCGCGCTGCAGTTCTTCGACTCTGGCATAGTCGCTGGGCGTGGCAAAGCCGTGTATGCCTATGGCACGCGTGGTGGCCTTATCATCTTCCAGTTGAAACAGGGTGGCGGCGACGCGCCGCGAAATGTTTTCGTCCACATGCGGCAGCGCCGCGAAGGTCCATTCGGGGTAGAGGCGCGTGGAAAGAAGCAGCGGAAAATCTGCAACCTGTTGTTGGTTCAGAATCTTGACCCTGGACAAATCCAGTCTGCCTTCGCGTGCCAGCGTCTCGAGCAAGCCGGTACGAACGAATCCCGCATCGACGACTCCCTGCAACACGGCATTGACCACGTTGTCATGCGGCATGCCGACGACCTGGACCGCCACATCTCTCGGGAGCTTGACGCCTGCCATTGCCAGTTCGTAGGCCTGCGTCTGGTAGCCGCCAAACGACCCCAGGTCCGGCGTCACAACACGTTTACCTTTGAGGTCGGTGAGTTCCTGCAAGTCATTGCGTTCGGCAAGTGTGAAAATTACCCCGCCGAAAGAGGATAAGGCCGCACCGTTATCTTCGACGATGAGCGTCGCCAGCGGCGCAGCCACGCCCAGACGCCGGCTGAGCAGTACAAAGTGCGCGGGATTGGTGAGTACGAAATCCAGACGTTTCTCGGCAACTTCCAGTTCCAGTTCTGGGTAGTTGTAGACGCTGATCTTGAAATCATGCTGCGGAACGGCCAGCTTCAGGGCTTTGCCGAGAGGCAGCCATTGCTTCAACATCTCCGGCTTGGGGCGGAAGGCGAGTATGCCGATATGCACCGTTTGCGCTACGGCAAACGAAGTCCACAGCATTCCGGCGATGCAGGTTGCTATCAGTAGCTTGCGGGCAATCGAACGCATTGAGTCAATAATACTTAAGGGCATACCAGCGGTTTGCTTTGAGTTATTAATCCGGCAAGAAACTCATTCCGCCCGTTTCGATATTTTCGTTGTTCCGTTCCCAGTATCTGCCTAGTACCATGATTTGGCAATTGGCCTTTCACAAGTGGTTGCTACTGCCGTTTGCATGGACACGGGGCTTTTTTTTGGGGGGGCGGGGATATGTATCCTGTACTCAAGGCAACCGGCAGACTAGAATTCACCGCAAGCCGTGACAGACCGTCGAAACGTCAGGAGCATCATGCATCCCGAAGTGAGGCAGCTATTGATTTGCGCGATACTGTTGATGTTGTTCAGCAGTATCAGTTCTGCCGAAGTGGTCGAACGGCGCAAAGACCAGTTCGGCCGCGACTTCGCCTATTACCTCTATCCGATTGCGGGCGAGATACCCGGCATGGGCCGGGCCGCCGGATTCGGCGCCAGCGTGTCCAACATCGGCGACAGCGATTCCGACTTCACCGGATACTACGTGCGCGGCGACATCAAGGCCACCGGCGCGGCATTGCTCGATTACCACGTGTTGCCGCAGCGCCTGATCTTCGATGTGGGTTATAACGACTATCGCGTCGCTTCCACCTCCTACAATCGTGGCATCGACTCCGACCCCGTCGACGTCATCCGCCCCAAGGTGGAAGGCAATTACCTGCTGGGCCAGCTCACCCTGACTTTCGACGAACGCCGCTACGAGATGTTCGTGCGCATGCTGCGCGGGCGCAACCGCCTCCTCGAAGTACTGGACAAGAACAACCAGGCGTTCGCGGGTGTGGATACCAGTTGGCAAAGCGGCAACTATTACAGCGTGGGCGGCTCGCTCGACCTCACCGACGACCGCCTCGACCCGCGCCAGGGCGTGCGCTTCGAATTCTCCAGTCGCCTGCCTAACAGCCGCAACGCGGACGAGAGCGAGTATTACGTCAACGACTACAACCTCACCGGCTACGCACCTATGCGCCAGTGGGATACGCTGGTCTTCAACCTGTTCTACTCGCGCGCCCACGTCACCCGTCAAGGGCTCACCGACACTGCCCTGCTGCAACAACGCTACGGACTTAACTGCAGCCAATATCCGGTCGGCCCGGATCGCGATGCCTGTCAGACCACCGAAGACAAACTGCTGGCCGGCAAACTGGCGAACAACATTTACGGCACCGCCTCGCCTTTGGGTGGCACGCAGCGCCTGCGTTCCTACGACAACTGGCGCTACTACGCGGGGCAGGCGCTGTTCTACGGCGTCGAATACCGCTGGAACCTCACCGACGAACGCACCCCGTTCAACATTTATCTGGCCAAGGGCGTGCGCACCGGCATCCAGCTCGCCGCGTTCTGGGAACGCGGTATGGTGGCGGACGAGATGGGACAACTGTTCAAGAGCGGGCGCGAGAGCTACGGCATCGGCGCGCGGCTGGTGCTCTCCGGCGTGATCATCCGCTTCGATCTGGCCCACGGCAGGGAAGGCGCGCAAAGCCAGCTATTCATCACCTACCCGTGGAGCATGTTCTCGGTGGATAACCCCGGTTGATTCGCTTCAGTCCTTTTGCCGCCGGTTCGGCGGCACCATCAGCCAGGAGAGCAGGATCATGATTGCGAACGCCGTGTAAGCGAACGTGAATACCCAGTTGGGGAAATCGTAGAACAGGAACTCGTGCACCCAGTGCTGGAAAAAAGGAAGGGAATAAGGGGCGTCGCCCGCCGCAGTCCTCAGCAGATTCTCCAACACGGTGAGCGGGCAGACCAGACCCAACCACGCCTCCGCCATCACAAACCCGATTGCCGCAAGGTGGATTGTCCTGAACCACCAGTTCCTGATCCAGCGCCAGTGCAGATACCAGCCGAGCAGGATTGCCGCGAAGCCCGCAATGACGTACAGCACGAACAATGCGTGGATGAGGAGGACGAGATCGGCGAGGAACGGGAGCATGTTTGTTTGGTTATTGCTCGACATGACTGGATGCGGTTTGCGAGACGCTGCCGCGCCCGCAGTATGGGTTTAATCCTATCATTTAACCGGCCGGTGGCGACTGCAGTCCACAGGGTAGAATTCGGTACGTTGGTGTAATTAGATACGGCGGAAGAACATGATCGGATTGATACAGCGCGTCAGCGAAGCGAGCGTCAAAGTGGAAGGCAATATCACCGGGCAGATAACTCGCGGCCTGCTGGTGCTGGTCGGCGTCGAGAGGCACGACGACGAAGCGACCGCGAAGCGCCTGCTGGAACGCATTCTTACTTATCGCGTCTTTCCCGATGCACAAGGCAAGATGAACCTTTCCCTCGCCGACATAGCCGGCGAACTGCTGCTGGTGCCGCAATTCACGCTGGCCGCCGATACCCACAAAGGCACGCGTCCCAGTTTCTCGTCTGCTGCCGCGCCGGAGAAGGGAGCGGATCTATTTGCCAGTTTCGTGAAGATGGCGCGGGAGCGGCATGCCAAGGTGCAGACTGGTGTGTTCGGAGCGGACATGAAGGTGAGCTTGGTCAACGATGGTCCAGTGACGTTCTGGCTGCAGGTGGGAGAGGGAAAGTCATGAGACTCGGCATCGACCTCGGCGGCACCAAAATCGAAATCATCGCCCTCGACGGCAGCGGCAAGGAACTCCTGCGCCGCCGCGCCCCCACCCCCAAGGGCAAATACTCAGAGACCCTGCAAGTCATCGCCGCACTGGTGCGTGACACCGAAGTGGAACTCGGCCAGCAAGGCGCCCTCGGCATCGGCACCCCCGGCGCACTCTCCCGCGCCACCGGCCGCCTCAAGAACTCCAACTCGGTCGTTCTCAACGGCCAGCCTATCCTGCAAGACCTCGAAGCGCTGCTGCAGCGCCCTGTGAAGATCAGCAACGACGCCAATTGCTTCGCGCTTTCCGAAGCGACGGACGGCGCGGCGGCAGGAGCATCCGTTGTGTTCGGCGTCATCCTCGGTACCGGCGTCGGCGCGGGCATCGTCGTCAACGGCCACATCCTCACCGGCCCAAACGGCATCGCGGGCGAATGGGGCCATAATCCGCTGCCCTGGCCGCAAGCGCACGAGATTCCCGGCCCGCCATGCTATTGCGGGAAGCTAGGCTGCATCGAAACCTTCCTCTCCGGGCCGGGTATGGTGCAATTGCATCAAGTATCCGTTCGTGCTGAACCAGTCGAAGGCGCGGATTCTGATTTGGTTTTGAGCGCCGAAGTGATCGTGGCGCGCGCGGAGCAGGGCGATGCCGCCTGCGAGCGCAGTCTGCAACTCTACGAGAACCGTCTCGCGCGTTCCCTCGCGCACGTCATCAACATTCTCGACCCGGATGTCATTGTGTTGGGCGGCGGCATGTCCAACATCGAAAGGCTGTACACGAACGTGCCAACGCTATGGGGCCGCTGGGTGTTTTCAGACCGGGTGGATACGAGGCTGGTGAAGAATCAGTTCGGCGATTCCAGCGGAGTGCGCGGCGCGGCGTGGCTATAGTTTTGCAGGGTGCATTTGCGCCACCTGCTATATCCGTGAATACCGATTTGAAAAAGGAAACTGACAATGCGCGGGCGTGATGCGAAACATATCCCTTTGGCGCTGCTTGCCAGCCTGTTCGGCGGCGGCAAGGGAGAACACAAGCTGCACGAGGAGATCTGGCAGGCGGTCATGGACCTGCCGTTGTTCGACGGGCTGGATGCCGACGAGCGCGCACGCCTGCGCGAACTGGCGCTGCGTCTGCTGGCCGACAAGGCCTTCTCCGGCGCGGGCGGGATCGAGGTGGACGACGGCATGGCCACTGCCATCGCCGCCTTCGCCGCGCTGCCGGTGTTGAACATTGGCTACGAGGGGTACGAAGGCTGGCGCGAAATCGTGGTCTATCCGGGCGAGTTCATCTACGACGGCGAGCACATGGACGAAGACGGCATCGTCCATCATGTGCGCGATACGCGCAGCGGCGAAGCGATGCAGGGCGGCCCGATGGTGCTGTCGTGGGAAGACGTGGAACACTCCGGGCAGGGCGAGGGATTCAACGTCGTGATCCACGAATTCGCCCACAAGCTGGACATGAAGAACGGCGCCGCCAACGGACAACCGCCGCTGCATTCCGGCATGTCTCCGGCAGAGTGGGCGCGCGAATTCCAGAGTGCCTACGACGACCTCTGCCGCCGCGTGGATCGCGGCGAGGATACTGTGATCGACCCGTATGCCACGGAAAGCCCGGCCGAATTCTTCGCCGTTCTCACCGAATACTTTTTCGAGGTACCTGACCTGCTGCAGCAGGTTTATCCGGCAGTGTACGAACAACTGGTGCGCTAATACCGGCAGAACCCGCTGGCACGACTGTAGGGGGAGGGGGCAGTAAGCAGTAGAGACGTTTGCGGTTCGGGCTGCTCCAATCGTTCTACTGTCCCTGATGCAGGGCGGGATATTCCGGCCCTTCGACAAACTCAGGACAGGTTAATCGTTATTACGCAATTCAGTTTTGGAACAATAGGTGTAGGCTGACAATCTCACGCATATAGCGCCAGCCGAGGTTGCCCATGTATGAAAATCTGACAGCACTCGCGGACAGCTTGAGACGGGGATTTATTCTCAGGTTTCCTTTGCTCGTTCCAGAAAAACGCGATGGCATCTATGCCTATCTGTTGACGCTGGTCCTGATGGGGGTGGCATTGTTCGTGCGTTTGGCGATTGCTCCCGTCACTGCCGGTGTGCAGTACGTGACCTTTTTCCCCTCCGTCACCCTTGCCGCAATCTTTGGCGGATACAAGTCCGGCATGCTCGCCACGGTGATTGGATTGGTTCTCGCCACCTATATCTTTACGCCGCCTTATTACTCCATTTCGATTGAGGTACTTCGTCTCAGCTTCTGGTCAAACATGGTGTTCCTGCTGGACGGCATCATCGTGTCCTTTTCGATTGAGGCGATGCACCGCTACCGTCTGCAACTCAAGAAGGAGTTTGATGAAGTCAAGAAGTCCGAGGCGCAGGTGATGAAGCTGAATGAGGAACTGGAGCAGCAAATCGCCAGGCGCGAACAGGTGGACAAGGATCTGGCAGAACAGGAAGAGTTCTTTCGTCTCATCGCGGAGAATGTCGAGGACTTCATCGCGGTGCTGGACCGGAAAGGCCAGCGAGTCTACAACAGTCCTTCCTATGCCAGGCTTTTTGGCGATGTGGCATCCCTGAAAGGCACGGACTCCTTCGCCGAGATCCATCCGGATGATCGCGAACGCGTCAGGAATATTTTCAACGAAGCATTGCAGTGCGGAATCGGTCAACGGACGGAATACCGCTTCCTGCTGCCCAACGGCGGCATAAGCTACATGGAATCCAGCAGCGGAGTGATCAAGAACAGCCGGGGCGAGCCGCAGAGTGTGGTTGTCGTGTCCCACGACGTTACCGAGCGCAAAATGGCGGAGCAGAAGATCAAGGAGTTCGCTTTCTATGACACCTTGACGCAGTTACCCAATCGACGGCTGCTGGATGATCGTCTGGAACACGCCATCGCAGCCTGCAAGCGCAGCGGTCGCTATGGCGCGGTGATGTTTCTCGATCTGGACAACTTCAAGCCGCTCAACGACAAGTACGGGCACAAAGCGGGCGACTTGTTTCTGGTGGAGGTTGCGCATCGCCTTGCCCGCTGTGTACGCGAAGTGGATACCGTGGCGCGTTTCGGCGGAGATGAATTCGTGGTGGTACTCAGCGAGTTGGCCAAGAACGAACCCGAATGCGCCAAAGAGGCGCGTATCGTCGCGGAGAAAATTCATGTTGCCCTGACCGCGCCGTACCTGCTGACTCCCCATCCCGCAGGCACAACGAAAATGATCACGCATCTGAACGTTGGCGCCAGCATAGGTGTAGTGTTATTCCACAATGATGCGAGCGCTGAGAATATTCTCAGGTGGGCCGATAAGGCAATGTATCGAGCGAAGGAGTCGGGGCGCAACCAGATTTGCTTCCATGTTTCAGGAAGTTGATAAGGGGTATTTTGCAGGGTGCGCTGGCTGAAAATTATCGCGAACACGACTCCATTAATCAGGTTAGATACGAAACTGCTGCGGAGCAGATACGGCGATTCCAGCGGGGTGAGAGGGGCGGCTTGGTTGTGATGCGCGGAGGATAATCCCGGTCAGTTCATCTGGCATCGACCTTTGCGACTGCCGCATTACCTGCACTTTGCCGGCCCTCCTGGACTTGCAAAGCGGAAGTCGACGGTGAGGAAGGAATGCTAGAATCGTCGCAGGATCATAATTCCCAATTTCATTCAGAAAGGGGCACCATGTCACGTAAGCATCCTGTTGTCGTCGTAACCGGCTCTTCCGGCACATACACTGCCCCTGTCAAACAAGCCTTTGAAAACATCTTTCGCCGGGAAGGGATCGTTGCGGCCGAGGTGTTGGGCGACGGCCTGCACAAATTCGGGCGGGTGGAATTTCGTCGGGCGATCACCGATGCCGCGAAGGAAGGCAACCACTCATTCAGCCACTTCGGTCCGGAGGCGAATCACTTCGAAAAGATCGAGGAAACTTTCAAGACGTACGGCGAAACCGGCACGTGCAAACGCCGCTACTATGTGCACAGCGAAGAAGATGCCTGCTTGTGCAACAAACATTTCAATCTGACCGACCTCAAGCCGGGTGAGTTTTCCCCGTGGGAAGACACGGAACCGAACTCCGATCTGCTGCTGTACAGGGGATTGCATGGCATGGTGAAGGACGGAGCAGTCGATCCGGGCAGGCATGTGGACTTCAGTATCGGCCTGGTACCGGTGGTCAATCTGGAATGGATACAGAAGATTCATCGCGACAAACAGGAGCGCGGATATCCCGCCGAGGAAACGGTGGACAGCATCCTGCGCCGCTTGCCAGATTACGTAAAATACATCACGCCGCAATTTTCCCGCACTGACATCAATTTCCATCGCATAGCCATGGTGGATACCTCCGACCCGTTCATCGCACGCGACATCCCGACGCTGGATGAAAGCATGATGGTGATCCGCTTCCGTTATCCCAAGGGAGTCGATTTTCAGCACATGCTCAAAATGATCCCGAACTCCTTCATGTCACGCGCCAATACGCTGGTGACGCCCGGGGGCAGCATGAGCCTCGCGATGGAGATCATATTGGCCCCGATTCTGCGGTCATTGATGGAAGGCAGGAACAAGTAACTTCTTGCAGTGGTCGGGCCTGCAATGCAAATGGACAGCCCAAACTGGCTCCGCATGTCTGCAATTTCCCTTGCGCCGTACTGTCCAATCGGTTCAGCCCGCGTAGGGGGCAATATCCCCGCAAGGGGGAGGCCGGGGGTACCCGGCGGCTTTGCCGCCACCCTTCCGCACAGCGCAGCGCATTGCACCGGATGTGTGGATGTTACCCATACGGCGCAATGCCCGTTGGTTATTGCGCCCTACACGGGCTAGAGTTCATCGAGATGTCGACCGATAAACTCGGCGGAACTGATAAAAGCGGACTTAATTTCTCCTGTATCCGGATCTTTGTACCACGCTTGCCCCCAAACGTTTTGCATATTCCATTCCCAAGCAACCTGTTGGCCTTTCTGGAAGTGAGTTCGTGTTGTTGGGAAAATACGGAAAGTCTTTGTTGCCTCTCCTGGGGCGGCAGCCGTTTCAAGAATTACACCCTTAACGTTTGGGATGAGAGCGGTCAATTCGGCGTCTGAGAATAGGTCAACGCCCGGGTGATAAACGACGTTAATCTCACGTGGAAATATCTGTAGAGCTCTTAGAATCGTCAGGCCTGAGTCGATAGCGCGCAAGATATCCTCATCTGTCCCTTCGCCCCCGTGAATCAGTCGATTTCGTGCTTCCCAAAAAAACTTTAGCGAGCTTGGCACATGCCGTGGCAGGCCGAACTTCGCGTCAAGTTCAGCTATGGCCTGTGAAATTGAAATGTACCTTCGCCCGTTAAGGTGACCGGTACTTGCCAATAGTTGTCGCGATAGCTTTTCAAGTTCACTGGCTAGGTGAATCAATGCAACCTTAGGCGAGCGTGCAGCCTCTGAAACGATTACTTCAATTACACCCTCTTCGCGCGCCAGCTCCTCTTGGTTTTGGGATTCAGTTACTTGCGCGGGTAGTGCAGCAACAGATTTCTCAATTGATATCGCTGATTCATCCAGACGGTTTAACGACTCGTTCAGTTCAATCTCCTGACCGAGCAACTTACCTTTCTTGAGCCTGCGCGCAATGTCTGCGATCTGGGAGCGAAAAACGAAAAGTGCTGTGAAGGCAAATATCGGCCACAAGAGGGCCGCGATTGCCTGAAGTAAGGTTGCGAATTCGGTCACGCAAGTCTCCTTGGGGGCCAACATAATTTAGAAAATAAATTCATAGTGCAACAATGTCGCCCATTGAAGTGAGTATTGTCAAGGATGCTCAAGTGGTTATCGCACTTTGCATGTCAGCATTCTGTATGCATGGTTTAGCAATCCACCCTTTCCCCGTACAATACCCAGCTAACCATGAAAACCATCACCTTCCCCGACAGCCCCTACCTCCTGCACCTGCCCTTTGACCCGGCAGGCGACCAGCCCACGGCTATCGCGCAGCTGGTGGAGGGCATCGAGGATGGTCTCGCCTACCAGACCCTGCTGGGTGTGACCGGCTCCGGCAAGACTTTTACTATCGCCAACGTCATCGCGCGTACCGGGCGGCCGGCCATTGTCATGGCGCCGAACAAGACGCTGGCGGCGCAGTTGTATTCCGAGTTGCGCGATTTCTTTCCCGATAACGCTGTCGAATACTTCGTTTCCTATTACGACTATTACCAGCCCGAGGCCTATGTGCCCTCGCGCGATGTGTATATCGAGAAGGATTCCAGCATCAACGAGCAGATCGAGCAGATGCTCTTGTCCGATACCAAGTCGATGCTGGAGCGGCAGGACTGCATCATCGTCGCCACCGTCTCGGCCATTTACGGTATCGGCGACCCGGTGGATTACCACGGCATGATTTTGCATTTGCGCGAGCACGAGAAGATGGCGCAGCGCGATGTGATTCAGCGCTTGGTGGCGATGCAATATGATCGTAACGATGTGGATTTTGCGCGCGGCAACTTCCGCGTGCGCGGCGATGTGATCGACATCTACCCGGCGGAAAGCAGCGAGAACGCCATTCGAGTGACCCTGTTCGACGACGAGGTGGAATCACTGGCGCTGTTTGATCCGCTCACCGGGCATATCCAGACCCGCGTGCCGCGTTACACCGTGTACCCCTCCAGCCATTACGTGACGCCGCGCGAGACAACCCTGCACGCCATCGAAACCATCAAGGTGGAGCTGGCCGAGCGCATTGCTTTCTTCATTAAGGAGAACAAGCTGGTGGAAGCGCAGCGCATCGAGCAGCGCACGCGCCACGATCTGGAGATGCTGGCCGAGATTGGCTTCACCAAGGGCATCGAGAACTATTCGCGGCATCTGTCACAGCGCGGCGCAAATGAAGCACCGCCCACACTGATGGATTACCTGCCGCCCAATGCGCTGATGGTCATCGACGAGAGCCATGTCACCATCCCGCAGATCGGCGGCATGTACAAGGGCGACCGCGCGAGAAAAGAGAATCTGGTCAATTACGGTTTCCGTCTGCCGTCAGCGCTGGACAACCGCCCGCTGCGCTTCGACGAGTTCGAAAAGATTATGCGCCAGACCATCTTTGTGTCTGCCACGCCATCCACCTACGAAGCCGAGCACACAGGGCAGGTGGTGGAGCAGGTGGTGCGTCCGACCGGCCTGATCGACCCGACCATCGACGTCCGTCCCGCCACTAATCAGGTGGACGACCTGATGTCGGAAGTGACTTTGCGAACGAACGTCGGCGAACGGGTGCTGGTCACCACGCTGACCAAGCGCATGGCGGAAGACCTCACCGACTATTTTTCCGAGCACGGCATCAAGGTGCGCTATCTGCACTCGGATATCGAGACGGTGGAGCGCGTGGAGATCATCCGCGATCTCCGCCTCGGCATGTTCGACGTGCTGGTGGGCATCAACCTGCTGCGCGAAGGGCTGGATATTCCCGAGGTGTCGCTGGTGGCCATTCTGGATGCGGACAAGGAAGGTTTTCTGCGTTCCGAGCGCTCACTCATCCAGACCATTGGCCGTGCCGCGCGCCACCTGCACGGCACCGCCATTTTGTATGCCGACCGCATCACCGAATCCATGCGCAAGGCGATTTCCGAAACCGACCGCCGTCGCGCCAAGCAGGTGGCTTACAACGAAGAGCACGGCATCACGCCGCAATCCGTCGTCAAGCGCATCAAGGACATCATCGACAGCGCCTACGACGTGGAAGACGAACGTTCGTCGCTGAAGGCGGCGCAGACGCAGGCGAAGTATCTGGCCATGAGCGAGAAGGAAGTCTCGAGAGAGATCGCGCGTCTGGAAAAAGAGATGCTGCAGGCGGCCAAGAATCTGGAGTTCGAAAAGGCCGCGCAGTTGCGTGACCAGTTGAAGAAACTGCGCGAGAGCGTTTTCATTTCGCCGTTGTAAAGTGCAGTGCACAGTTCTCGTGCCGGCCTTGCAAATCAAATCTCCCCAAAGAAGTGTCGTAGGAGCCAGCTTGCTGGCGAAGATATCCTCGATATTCGCGAGCAAGCGACTCCTGCAAGAACTCACCCTGAATAGTTGCTCCCAATACGAACGGTGGGTTTATTCGTCGTCACTCTAATGTGGTAGGCTTACTCCCTGAAGGGGCAAATTCGGTCGCATTAACATCAACATACTCTGTCGGTATTTCAAAAGAACGTGACGAAAGAGCGTGCTGGCACCAGGATGTCTTCATGGGAAAGAATGTGCTCGTGGCAATCTTCTCTCCCGATTGAGCGCTTACTTGCGAGAAAGCAGCCATGACTGAAACTCAACTTCCTCCCGGACTGGTGTTGTGGCCGGACGACGGCGGCATCCGCCAGCGCATTGCGGTGTTGATCAGCGACATACACTGCACTGATTGCAGTGTGGGCAACCAGACGGCGAACGACACGGACTGGAAACAGTATTTCTCCGAACTGGGCGAGATGCTGGACGACACGATAACCGACACCAGCGAGGTCTTGCTGATACTCAACGGCGACGTTGTCGATTTGCTGCGCTCTGGGAAATGGGCGGCAGCCGATGTGTATCCGTGGCAACGGGACAACCCTGGCTTCGAAACGACCATCTTGTCCATCATGCACGACATTGTGGAGCGGCATGCCCGCGACCCGTTGGAACATCCCGACTCGACCGGATTTTTCCACTACCTGCAAAAGACGCTGAAGTATCTCAGAAGCAAGACACAGCGCGTCACGCTCGTCCCCATTGTGGGCAACCACGACAAGGAACTGCAGGTCGTGCCCGTAGCGCGCGAGATCTATTACCGGCAGTGCCTCGGACTTGCACCGGACGATCTGAGCGCCGCCTACCGCAGTTGGGTGGCCGCCCTGATGGGCGGCAATGCGGATGAGCCCTGGCCCTTGCTGCCGTTCTATTTTGCCGACCCGTCCCTGCGACTGTTTGCCACGCACGGCCAATGGCGCGACAACAACAACTGCCGCGCCACCCCGCGCTGGAAAATCTGCCGAGGCTGGCAGCCGCATGTCTGGCAACAGGAACAGTACCGGGCTTTCAGCGATCCCTGCTTCGGCGACACGGTAGCCAGCGGGCTGCTTTCCAATTACATCTGGAATACCACCCAGGCCATCAGGCGGGAGGTCATACCGCGCGCACTCAAGCGCGCGCCGGGCGACGGGATAAACCATATCCTCAATGTGCTCGGCGAAATGGATTTGTACCGTCCGGCGGCGAGTGCCGTTGCGCGCTTGCTGGAAGAAGCCAGGAAACTGGACAGCCGCGATGAAGATACCCGGTTGCTTTTCAAAACGGTGGTCGACCACTACCGCAAAAGTCTGCACTCGTGGCTTGACCACAAGGAGACTTATCGCGCGGCTCCGCTGCTTTTCAAATTCTTGCTGCCCATTGTTTCGCTGCTGAGTTATTTGCACTGGACATGGCTGGATACCGGATTAATGCGTTTGATGGCCTGGATATCGGACCAGCAGCGAAATACGCATTACGCCAGGTTGCCCGCGTTTTTGGCCGATTACAGGCCCGTCGGGTTCCGCCTGCATGCCGAAGGCCATACGCATGATGCGATGGAAATTGATCTCCGTTACGGCTCGCCGCCGATGCGGCGCAATTACACCTATATAAATCTGGGTGCATGGCGCAACCGCATTGTGCAGAAATTTGAAAAGCAGGGCTACCGTCGCCGCTGCATAGGACGCGCCCTGATCGTGCAAGGCAACGTGAATTCCGAAGCGCAAGACTGCGGCTACGGATTTACGCTGCGCGATATCACCAGTTGGGGAGACAGGCTGGATCGCTGGTAATGGTTTCGGGACGTAGGTGGGCGCCCAAATGAACATGTAGCCCGAATGAAGCGTAGCGGAATCCGGGAAAGTGTCGAGGAAAACATCCCGGATGTTACGCTTGGCATGCAGGTGGCAGCACGGAAATAAAAATGTTGAACTACAATGCAAAACATGCCCAAGCAACCAACTTTGCAGGACGAAAATAAAGCGATCGAGGCCGAGCAGGTCAAAGGCTATTTTGCAGATGCCAAAGACCTTAGCATTGCGGGCGCGCTGGTTTATTCCCTTCAGGTTTATATCGTGCATGGCGCAACGCCATGGTGGACATGGGGGCCCGCACTGATCGGCATTTACCTCATCACGCTGGCTCGCGCCTACACTATCCGCCAATACCGTATCGCGCCCGAATCCCGGAGTTCAAGGCAATGGATATTGAGCCATGCAGCCTTTGCCGGATCGTCCGGGGCCTGTTGGGGCATCTCAGCTGCCGCGATGATGGCGCATCTTCCCGTCTCATTTCAATTCTTCGTGCTGACCGTCACTGCGGTGGTGGCTGCGGTTGCAATGTTTGAAGGCTTTTTGCTGGCACTGCCGGCACGGCTGTTTATTATATTCGCGCTCGGTCCGTCCTCCCTGTGGCTACTGACTGTCGGCGACAGCACGTACGTTGCGCTGTCCATCATGCTGCTGATATTCATTGCCGTAGCGATCGTGCTGGTAAGCAGAAGAAGCCGCATTTTTGTCGAAACGCATCGCCTGCGTTTCCATAATGAATCACTGGTAGCCGAACTATCGCGGCAGCATGAGATGCTGGGAAGCGCAAGCAAGGCAAAATCGCGCTTCCTCGCGGCGGCCAGCCACGATTTGCGCCAGCCTCTGGCAGCGTTGATGATTTTTCTGGAACAACTGGAATTCGAGAAGCAACTATCCCCGAGCGGAAAGGATGTGCTGGAGCATGCGCAACAGGCAACCGGTTCCCTGTGCGGTCTGCTGGATGGCCTGCTTGACATTTCCAGGCTGGACGGCCACGGCGTCAGGCTCAAAATCAAATCGTTTGCCATCCAGAATCTGTTCGACGAACTGGAAAAAGAATTTCGACCGGTCGCCGAAAAAAAAGGAATCCGGCTGAAATTTTCGCCATGCTCGGCTGTCATCGACAGCGACATCATTCTGGCGGTACAAATTCTGCGCAACCTGATCTCCAATGCCTTGCGCTACACCCCGACCGGACGCGTGTTGGTCGGATGCCGGCATCGGCAGGGCAAACTGGCCATCGAGGTGCACGACACGGGCATCGGTATTCCGGAGGATCAGCTTTCCAGAATTTTTGACGAGTTCTACCAGATAAACAATCCGGAGCGAGACCGCCAGCACGGATTGGGACTGGGATTGTCCATCGTCGATCGTGCCGCAAAATTGCTGGGACATCCGGTCACGTTGACTTCCAGTCCAGGCAAGGGGTCCACTTTCACGGTAACCGTGCCGCTGGCGAAGGCGGCGATTGTCGAGGAGCAACCCGATTCAGTGCAGCTGCAGGAAGCTCCCGATTTGAACGGACGCTTGATCGCATTCATTGAAAATGAGGGAAGCATTCGCGCGGGAATGCAGTCCCTTCTGCAATCTTGGGGGTGCAAGGTGATGGTTGCCGATTCTGCCGCAAACATGATCAAACAGCTCGAATCGAAGAATGAAGTGATCGATATGGTCATCTCTGATTTCGGGTTGAGAGGATCGCTGAACGGCGTCGATGCCATTGCCGCCATCCGTCAACGCTGGGGCGCCGAGCTGCCTGCGCTGCTGTTCACCGGCAATATCAGCAAAGAAACTTATGCACTTGCCCGAAATGCAGGATTGCCGATACTCTACAAGCCGGCAAAAATGGAGGCCCTGCACGACGCTATTTCGGCTGCGTTCGGTAGTGCCAGGACTCGGGAAGCGCATGCATAAAATAGCCGCCGCATTGAAAAAGTCTGCTTCGCAATCCGAAAACGCGATGAAGAGCATGCGCAAAGTCAGCGTGCTGTTCGTGTGCATGGGCAATATATGCAGATCTCCCACTGCAGAAGCGGTGTTCCGTCATTGCGTGGAACAGGCCGGTCTGGCGGGCCGAATCCAGATCGATTCGGCAGGCACTCACGATTACCACGTCGGCGATGCGCCGGATGCGCGCACACAGCGCGCTGCAAAACAGCGCGGTTACGACATGAGCAATCTGCGCGGTCGACAAGTGGAGGCGGGCGACTTCTTGCGCTTCGATTATGTGCTGGCCATGGACAACATGAATCTGGTCATGCTCGAACGCCTGCGTCCCGGCAACGCGCAAAGTCACCTCGGATTGTTTCTGGACTTTGCCGAGCGGCATACGGAGTACGAAGTGCCCGATCCCTATAACGGCGGGCCGGAAGGTTTCGAACAAGTGCTGGACATGGTGGAAGACGCGGCGAACGGTTTGCTGAAGCATATCCGCGAACGGCATTTCAGTTGAAGCGGAACGCTTCAGGCCGCTGACTGCTGCAAGTCGACCAGTTTGCGGTACAGCTTGGCGGGCGACACGGGTTTGTGCAGCAGCGGAATGCCGCTGGCCTGGGCCTCGCGCAACCGCTCCGGCGCCGTGTCTCCAGTAATCAGCAGGGCGGGCAGTGACTCGCCCAGCAAGACGCGCAATGCCGCGATGGCTTCCACACCGGTGCGCTGTTCGCGCAGCCGGTAGTCGCTGATGACCACATCGGGTGCGTTGAGCCGCGCCAGTGCCAGCGCTTCCTCGATGGATTCCGCCGCGTCGCATTCGCAGCCCCAGTCCCGCAGCAAATGCAGCATACCCTCGCGCACGATCTCGTCGTCGTCGACCACCAGCAGGCGAGCGTTGAGCAGGCGCGATTTGCTCTGCGTCATGGCGGTTTGCGCGGCCGGAACGGCGGTGTCGACGGGCATGGACAGACGAAACACGCTGCCGTGTTGCGGGGTGGAAGACAGCGACAGTCCGTGCTCCAGCATGCGGGCCAATCCATCCGCAATCGCCAGGCCCAGACCCAAACCTTTGCGTCTGTCGCGTTCCGGATTGCCGAGCTGGTGGAATTCGCGAAACACTTCCTGCTGATGCTCGGGCGCAATGCCGATACCTGTGTCCCAGACTTCCAGCACGATCTGTGTGCCGCGCTGCCGGCATGCCACCAGCACGCCGCCGCGGTCGGTGTAGCGGATCGCGTTGGACACCAGGTTGCGCAGGATCAACTCCAGCAGCATGGGGTCGGTATGCACCACTGCCCGGGTCTCGCGCGAGCGATATACGATGTTCCTGGCGTCGGCCTGCGGAGCCAGTTCGGCTTCGATCTTGTTGAGCAGGGGCTGCAATCGGAACGCCTGCAGTTGCGGCTTGACCACGCCCGCCTCGATGCGCGAAAAATCGAGCAGCGCGTTGAGCAGTTCGCTGGAGGCTTCCGACGCGGCGCGCGCACTGGCGAGCAATTCCTTCTGGTACTGCGTCTGTTCGGTGCGCGAAAGCACCTCAAGAAACAGGCCCTGTGCGTGTATCGGCTGGCGCAGATCGTGGCTGGCTGCGGCAAGGAACTTCGATTTTGCGGTGTTGGCATGCTCGGCTTCGCGTTGCGCGGCCTCGGCAATGCCGGTTTCCACACGCAATTGATCCACCAGTTCGGTATTTTCGAAGCGCAGTTCGATGGCGGCACGCGCAGCCCGGGCGCTGTTGAGTCCCTGGACCAGCAGCGCGGCGAGATACAGAACGCCGGCCAGGCCCAGTGCGTTGTAGGCGGGATCGCCCAGCGTCCACAGTTTTGCAACCACGACGGCAAGTTCTGCGACGACGAAGGTGATGAACACCGGCAATACCGGCGCCATCAGGGACATGGCACTGCCCAGAACGCCCGCAACCACGGAGATCACCAGTATGGTTCCCGTCATGCTGCTGGTGTCCAGCGTTGCCCAGGTCAGCGCTCCCCAGAGCGCACCGTCGACCGCATTCAGGAGGATGAGCATCCAAACCAGTTGGTGCGCGCGGCTCTGGGCAATGCCGGCGGCGAGGTGGCGCCGTGCGAGCAGGTACATGTTCAGCTTGGACAGGATGACCGCCGCGCACCACGCTCCCAAACCGGCTGCATTGCTATCGTTGGACAAGATCCATAGCATCAGCAGCGCCAGCAGGAAGCCGGGAATGACAGAGCTGCCCACATTGCGCAACACCAGGCGCAACTGCTCCACCAGAATGCGATCTTCATCCAGCCGTAAAAAGTTTTTTAGCATGGCGTCCTCTTATCCGGATGTTGCTGTCACGGTAACCAATGCCGTGTACACACGCTAGACTGTTTCCTGCTGCAATTCCACCAGCCTGCGATACAGCTTGCCGGGTGAAACCGGCTTGTGCAGCAGCGGAATCCCGCTGGCCTGGGCTTCGCGCAATCTTTCCGGGGCTGTGTCTCCGGTGATGAGCAGGGCGGGCAGCGATTCGCCCAGTAGTGCGCGCAATGCTGCGATTGCCTCGACGCCGGTGCGCTGTTCCCTCAGCCGGTAGTCGCTGATGACCAGGTCGGGCGCGGTAATGCGCGCCAGCGCGAGCGCCTCTTCTATGGATTCCGCCGCTTCGCATTCGCAGCCCCAATCGCGCAGCAGGTGCAGCATGCTGTCGCGCACGATTTTGTCGTCGTCGACGACCAGCAGCCGCGCATTCAGCATGCGCGTCCGGCTTTGCGTCATGGTGATCTGGGCAAGCTGTATGCTGTTGTCGACGGGCAATGTCAGGCGGAATGCGCTGCCTTGCTGCGGGATGGAGGCCAGCGCCAGACCGTGTCCCAGCGTGCGCGCCAGACCTTCCGCAATTGCCAGCCCCAGCCCCAGGCCTTTGTTGCGGTCGCGTTCCGGATTGCCCAGTTGGTGAAATTCGCGAAAAACTTCTTTCTGATGTTCGGGGGCGATGCCGATGCCGGTATCCCACACGCCCAGCACGATATGGGCGCCCTGTTTCCGGCAGCCCACCAGCACGCCGCCGCGCTCCGTATAGCGGATCGCATTGGTCACCAGGTTGCGCAGGATCAATTCCAGCAAAACCGGGTCGGTTCGCACCACCGCCTGCGTTTCGCGCGAGCGGTACACGATGTTTTTTGCATCGGCCTGCGGCGCGAGCTCGTTTTCGATCTTGTGGAGCAGCGGCTGCAGCCGGAACGCCTGCAGGCAGGGCTCGATCACGCCCGCCTCGATGCGCGAGAAATCAAGCAGTGCGTTGAGCAATTCGCTGGACGCTTCGGCGGCGGCGCGCGAACTGCTGACCAGCTCGCGCTGATAGCCATTCAATTCGGTGCGGGAGAGCACTTCCAGAAACAGTCCCTGCGCATGTATGGGCTGGCGCAGATCGTGGCTGGCTGCGGCGAGAAATTTTGATTTGGCGGTGTTGGCCTGTTCCGCTTCAAGTTGGGCGGCCGCCGCAATGCCGGTTTCGATTCGCAACTGTCCGATCAGTTCGGAATTTTCGAAACGCAGTTCGATGACCGAGCGCACGGTACGATAGCTGTTGACGGCATGCAGGAACATGTATGCGACATACAGAATCGAGAGTATGCCCAGTACGTCATAGGTGTGATCGTTCAACGTCCACATTCTGGAGACCATAGCCAGCAACATGGCGGTCGAGAAAGCCATGAGAACGGGCAGGATCGAGGATATCTGCGCGACCACGCTGCCCACGACACCGGCGAGAACCGCGAGCACAAGCAGCGAACTCATCACATCGCCCGGGTCCAGGGCCGCCCAGGCAAAAGCCCCCCAGGCCGCGCCGAACATGGCCTGCATGAGCACCACCAGCCAGGTCAGTTTGCGCGCCCGGGCTTCCGTGATGCCTGCGGATAGAAAATGGCGTGCTACAAAAAACAGGGCCAGTTTCATCGTGATTACGGAAACGAGCCATATCCGCAGGCCGAACGCATTGCTTTCGTTCGACAAGATCCACAGCAAGGCAACGGGCAGGGCCACATCGGGAATGAGCGTGCTGCGTTCGTTGCGCAGGTTCAGGTATAGCTGTTCGACCAGAATGCGGTTTTCATCCAGTCTCAGAAAATTGGCACGCATATATTTCGATTTCCTTGTTCCATCGCGATATTGTCGGTTGTGCCCGATGCAGGTTATATGCCGGGCACGGGCACGGGGCAAGCCCCTTCCTGCTGCAGTTCCACCAGCCTGCGATACAGCTTGCCGGGCGCAACGGGCTTGTGCAGCAACGGAATGCCGCTGGCCTGCGCTTCGCGCAAACGCTGCGGCGCCGTGTCGCCGGTGATGAGCAGGGCGGGCAGCGACTGGCCCAGCATCGCGCGCAACGCCGCGATGGCTTCCACGCCGGTGCGCTGCTCGCGCAGCCGGTAATCGCTGATGACCACATCGGGCCTGTGCAAGCGCGCCAGCGCGAGCGCCTCTTCAATGGACTCCGCCGCCTCGCATTCGCAACCCCAGTCGCGCAACAAGTGCAACATGCCCGAGCGCACGATCTCGTCGTCGTCGATGACCAGCAGGCGCGCATTCAGCAGGCGCGATTTGCTCTGCGACATTGCGGCCTGCACGGCCGGGATCGTTTCGTCGATATCCAGCGTCAGGCGGAACACGCTGCCGCGCTGCGGCTCGGAATACAGCGTCAATTCATGCCCCAGTGTGCGCGCCAGTCCTTCCGCAATGGCCAGCCCCAGCCCGAGGCCCTTGTTGCGGTTGCGTTCCGGATTGCCCAGTTGGTGGAACTCGCGGAACACTTCCGCCTGGTGTTCCGGTGCGATGCCGATGCCCGTGTCCCAGACTTCCAGCACGGCTTTTGCGCCGTGCCGGCGGCATGCCACCAGCACACCGCCGCGTTCGGTATAGCGAATTGCATTCGATACCAGATTTCTGAGGATACGTTCCAGCAGCATGGGGTCGGTACGCACCACCAGCTGCGTTTCGCGCGAGCGATACACGATGTCTTTCGTGTCGGCTTGCGGCGCGAGTTCATTTTCGATTTTGTTGAGCAGGGGCTGCAGACGGAATGGTTGCAGATTCGGCTCGATCACGCCCGCCTCGATGCGCGAGAAATCGAGCAGCGCATTAAGCAGCTCGCCACTTGCTTCCGAAGCGGCGCGCGCACTGGCGACAAGTTCCTGCTGGTGCGGGGTCTGCTCGGTGCGCGAAAGAACTTCCAGAAACAGGCCCTGCGCATGGATGGGCTGGCGCAAATCGTGGCTGGCTGCGGCGAGGAATTTGGACTTGGCCATGTTGGCATCGTCTGCCACCTGCTTTTGTTCACGCAGGCCTTCAACCAGGCCCAGGTTCTCGAAACGCAAAGCGATGGCTTCGCGCGACAAACGGTGCGCGGCACGCAGCATCTGGGAGAGAATCATGAGCATGAATATCAGTGCACCCGCCATGACGAACGAGGCGGTTGTGCCCTGCTGCAGGAACGGTATGGTCGCGAGCGTAAAGGCCGGTGTCGAAAACGCGATGAGCGTGGGCGGCCAGAAGGACGACACAAAAATCGATCCGGCTACGATTGTTACCAGCATGCTGAGCAGCAACACCTGTTCGGCCACGGAATCGGGAGTAAAAAACAGAATATATGCGCCGCCCCAGACAAAACCGTCCAGCAGCGCAACCAGCGTCAATTGACGTGCCCAGCGTACTGCGGACTTGTAATCGGGCGGCGGGGTCAGGAAATGTCTGCGCAGCAGCCAATAACGCATTGCCGGCATCGTGATCGCGCACAGCAACCAGCCCAGCAACTTGGCGTGGTCCGTTAGCCACCACATGCCGATCACTACCAGCACCGCAAGCACGGGCAACGCGATCCAGGCGGCACGAAGTACGAGCGCCATCTGGTGGATGGCTTCGACGGTCACGCGCTTTTCGTCGGCAGACAGGTTTTCGCCATGGGATGAGAAGAGGGTAATCATGGCGCAGGATGTACCAAGGTTGTTTGTACCGGGCAAGCTAACATCAGCAAGGTGTTCCCGCAATCCCCGATCCGGATTTTGGAAATTCAAGTGCCATCACTTCTGCAACGCCAGGAGCCGCCTCACTATCCCGGCACGAATGCCGTTCGGGCGGTCGCGTTTTTCGCCGTGAATTAACCGACCAAGCCCCTGCGCCGTGCCGCAAAAGCAGCTTCCGAACGGCTCGACACCTCCAGGAACCCCAGTATCGCCTGCACATGTCCGCGCACGGTGTTTTCCGAAAGCGACAACTGCCGCGCGATCAATTTGTTGGACATGCCCTGGCAGACGAGGTCCAGCACCTCGCACTGACGCGGGGTCAAGTGCTGCGGGACGGGAAAAACCTCGTCACCGACACCCTGCAGGTTTTCCGGAGCATCGTATTCGCCGCGTATTACGCGGTTGAGCAAAGCGACGATTCTGTCAGCCGTATCCGCCTTGGAGATAAAGCGCACCGCACCGCGCGCAAGCGCATCGCGCACGGTTTCCGGTCCGTCCTGGGAGGAGAGCACAACCACCGGAACATGGGGCCATTTGCGCTTGAGCAGCGCGATGCCGTCCAGGCCGTTCAGGCCGGGCAGATTGATATCCAGCAGGATTACGCCGATTTTCTCGGGCGCACATTGGGTAGCCTCGGTTAACGAACCCGCCTCGATAATTTCCGTATCGGCCATGCGCGCATTCAGCACCATGCGCAGGCCGGAACGGAACATCGCGTGGTCGTCGATCAGCAAAATATTTGTCGTTGTCATACTGCGAAGTTAACCCGCACCGCACCCATTTCGCAAGCGTTTATACGCAACTAGTCCAAATGGACTATACGAATAGTGCCGAATCAGTCCAAACAGACTATATGAAATTGTTTGTCCGGCGCCTACATTGCCCCCACTGACCAACGGCTCGCCGTGCAACACAACTATCCGAGAAAAGAGGCACACCATGCACACCACCCGCAATCTTGTGAAGCCGCCTGCGCTGACTGCGCTGCGTCAGCGCCTGCCGCGCCAGTTGCATCGTTGCACCGCGATTGTTGTTACAGCTGTATTTGTTTCGCTGCTGGCGGCGTGTGGCGGCAGTTCCGGTTCCGGCGGTGGAGTGGCGAGTGCCACGATTGACACCCAGGGCGGCACGCTCGTTGGTCCGGACGGTGTGCGCGTGGTGATACCGGCGGGTGCGCTGGATCAGCCGACCACGATCACCATTGCGCGTAGTTCGGCGGGTGCGCCTGCCGTGCCGGAGGCCTATCCGGCGGCAGGGTATATCTACGAACTTACACCACACGGTCTGACGTTCAATAGCCCTGTCACTGTCCGTGCCCCTTTGCCAAGCGGCGCCACGACCCCGTTGGTTTTCATGGCAAGCGCTGGTGAAGACTGGAAGCTTCTGGACGCACAGGTTGTCAACGGTTTTGCAGAATGGCAGCGCAACAGTTTCTCTAATTTACTATTAGGAACGGCTTGTGGGGTGCCCGTCAGCATGCACAACGATCCTTATTGGTGCGCGCATTCATCCAGCTATGCGCGTGTGACTGCCACCCCACCCCAAGCATTGGTGCAGACTTCACCGGGCGATTATTATGGGATTAGCGGTGACGCAGGAAGTTACCGGGTCGACCAAGCCGCCAATCTGCAATTCAAGACCACTTTCAAATTACCCGGGAATTGCACCAATGTATCGGTCACGCTGCGACGTTTTCCGTACCAAGGGAGCAGCGCAGGAATGTGGGGCGCGCCGCAGATCATAGAGACAAAAAGTCCAACGATAACGACGGATGCACACTATCTGAATGGCACAGCCACGTTCGACTTTCTGTTCTACTATCAGATCAATTACGTCGGCAAGAACCTCTTTTCGGTGGTGGTCAACTACGACTGCCCGGGTGTGACCAGGTCTTATAGTACCGTGACGGGCTGGGACTACAGCAACTATCGAAGCAGTTATGTGGGGGACCACATGATTGTGGAAGGCAATATTCCAGCGCCTACTGTCTTTTACACCGTCGGCGGCACGGTCAGCGGCCTCACCGGCACCGGCCTGGTATTGCAGAACAACGGCGGCGACAACCTGCCCGTGACGGCCGACGGCGCCTTCACTTTCGCCTCGGCTATTGCAGACAATGCGCCTTACAGCGTCAGCGTACACACTCAACCTTCAGGCCAATTCTGCGCCCTGCAAAATGAAAGCGGCACGGCGCTGGCGGATGTTTCCAATGTGGCGGTGAGTTGTGTTGCCGGCAGCGCGCCGAAGGCGTGGCAAGGCGCGGCCCTGCTGGAAACACTCGATGCGGGCGATGCCTTCGAGTCGCAAGTCGCCTTTGATGCCAATGGCAACGCATTTGCGGTCTGGTCTCAGCCCGCTGTCAGCGGCGGCAAATTCAAGATATGGACCAGCCGTTACGAACCGGGCTCGGGCTGGGGCAATGCCGCACAAATTCAAACGACTGACACCACGCTCGATTATCGAGTCCCCCAGATTGCCTTTGACGCCAACGGTGACGCCATCGTTGCGTTCGCAGGTTTTCACCCGGATGGGTCCGAGACCTGGGCGGCGCGCTACACAGCGGCAAATTCAAGTTGGGGCACCGCGACACAACTCACGGCCAATGGCGCCAATCCTCAAATTGCCATTGATACCGGCGGCAACGCCATGGCGGTGTGGCAAAGCTGGAACGGCGGTGCTTACGATATTGAGGCCAGACGCTATGCAGCCGGCACCAGCACTTGGGAATCTCCACAATTGATTGAAACCAATGCGGGGTCTGCCGATACGCCTCAAATCGCCTTCGATGCCGGTGGCAATGCCATGGTGGTGTGGACGCAGTGGGGCGTGCACTACGACATCTGGGCCAACCGTTATGTGGCGGGCACCGGCTGGGGGACAGCGACGCTGATTGAGGCTGTTGATGGCGATGCAGGGTATCCACAAATCGCCTCCGATGCTGCCGGCAATGCGATGGCTGTGTGGGAGCAGCATGACGGCACGACTAACAGCATCTATTCAAACCGTTACTCGGCCGGCAATTGGGGCTCGGCCACATTGGTTGAGAACAGCGCTGATTTTGCGGAGCGGAGTTCCATCGCCATAAACGGCAGCGACAAGGCTATCGTGGTGTGGACGGAGATCGATTCAGGCGATGTCACCAGTGTGTGGGCCCGCAGCTATGTGGCGGGTGTTGGGGGCACCGCAGTGCGGATCGATGACTTGAGCGTGTACACCAGCGGCGGCTCGGCCCAGATCGCCATCGATGCAGGCGGCAACGCCATGGCCGTATGGAACCAGTCCTACCACATCTGGGCTAACCGCTACGTGGCCGGCACGGGCTGGAGCGGTGCCACGTTGATAGACAGCACTGCTGCGGGAGGCTCTTCATCCACTCCCCAAATTGCTGTCGATGGCAATGGCAATGCCTTGGCGGTGTGGAACCACACCGGGACTTCCGGGGCGAATATCTGGGGCAACGTGTTCAAGTGATTTATGCATGTACTCATCATTGAAGACAAACCGGATACAGACTCGGGCTTGCCCGTTTTTCTGGAATCGAAAGGACATGTTGTGGACTCGGTGGGATGCGGTATTTCGAGCAGGCATCCCGCGCTGGCCGGTCAATATGACGCGATTGTGCTCGATGTGAAGTTGCCGCAAACGGATGGGCTTAAGTTGTGCCGCCAGTTGCGGCAAGCGGGATGCAAGTCAACGCCTATCCTGATGATCTCCGTGCGCAACTCGCTGGATGAAAAAATCGCCTGTCTTGAGGCGGGTGCGGACGATTACCTTGTGCAGCCAGTGGTTCCGAGCGAGTTCGAGTCGCGCCTGCGGGTGCTGTTCCGGTTGAATTCGCGATCCAGGGTGAGCGCGCATTAGTGCTGCAAACAAACAGGAAGCAAGGCAGGCGGTGTTTTCGTTCAATCAGTCCAAATGGACTATATCTAATACGCGCATTGCGGCCTACATTCGCACCAAGGGTAAGCGACCCGACTGTGTCGCGGTACCGGATGAACAACAAGAATCCGTTTGGGGGAGAAATAAAATGAAATTCAACCGCGTCAAACTCATGCATGGCTCAGCGTTCCTGGCGGCTCTATTGCTTGCCGCTTGCGGCGGGGGCGGGGGCGGAGGAGGCACCGCGGATACGATTGAGCCCGTCCTTCCGCCGTTTCTGCTGAGCGCCGACAACGGCACGACCGGGTTGGAACTGTTCCGTACCGACGGCACGGCTGCCGGTACCACGCTGGTGAAGGACATCAACACCAACAGCAACGCCGACCCGCACAACCTCGCCGTGATGGGCGGGGTAACCTATTTTGCCGCGAGCAACGGGGTCTCGGGTGTGGAACTGTGGAAGACGGACGGCTCGGCTGCGGGTACCACGCTGGTGAAGGACATCAACCCGGGCACGGGAGACAGCATGCCCAATTCGCTGACCGCCGTCGGTACTGTGCTGTACTTCCTGGCCGAGGACGGCGTTCACGGACTGGAGTTGTGGAAGAGCGACGGCACCGGTGCGGGCACCGTGATGGTCAAGGATATCAAGAACGATGCCGACAGAGGGAGCTTCAGCCCCGATGCCCAACTGACCGCAATCGGCAGTACGATTTTTTTCACGGCGAGCGACGGCCTCAGCGGCGAGGAGTTGTGGAAGAGCGACGGCACGGAGGCCGGCACCGTGCTGGTCAAGGACATCAACACGGTTTCCGGCAGCAGCGACCCGTTCGGTTTCACCGTCATCGGCAGCACGCTCTACTTCACGGCCTGGGACGGCAGTGCCGGCGGGTTATGGCGGAGCGACGGTACGACAGCAGGGACGGTGCTGGTCAAGAGTATAGACATCAGCGGCGTTCTCACGGAACTCGGCGGCACGCTCTACTTCTACGGCACCGATGCAAGCAACGGCTGGGAGTTGTGGAAGAGCGACGGCACAACGCCCGGTACGGTGCTGGTCAAGGATATTTACCCTGGAACGTTCGGCAGCGGGCTGGGCGGTTTAACTGTCGTCGGCGGCACGCTCTATTTCGCCGCCAACGACGGCAGCAACGGCAATGAGTTGTGGAAGAGCGACGGCACGGAGGCGGGCACGCTGCTGGTCAAGGATATCAATGCCGGTCCGGGTGACAGCTCCGCCATGTATATGACAAATGCGGGTGGTACGCTCTTCTTTCAAGCCAACGACGCCACCCACGGCACCGAGTTGTGGAAGAGCGACGGCACGGCAGTCGGCACCGTGCAGGTCGTGGACATCAACGCGGGCCCGAGCAGCGGCAATCCTTCACACTTGATTGCCGTCGGCAGCACGCTGTTCTTTCAGGCAAGCGAAGGCAGCAACGGCTACGAGTTGTGGCAGAGCGACGGAACCGGGGCGGGTACCACCCGGGTGCGCGACATCAATCCCGGTTCCGGCGACAGCGGGCCGGCGAGCATGCTCGCCGTCGGCGGTTATGCGTACTTTGCCGCCTACGATGGCGTTCATGGCCGCGAGTTGTGGAAGAGCGACGGTACCGAGGCGGGTTCCGGAATGGTTGCCGATATCGGGACGGTCAGCATCGGTTCGAACGTGAACTCACTGGTTACACTCAATGGGGTCAGCTATTTCAGCGCCAACGACGGGTCGAGCGGTGTCGAGAAATTGTGGCGCAGCGACGGAACCGCGGCCGGTACCTATGTCCTCAAGGAAACCAACCCGGCAGGCGGCAGCATGGTTTCGCAACTCACCGTCGTCGGCACCGTGTTCTTTTTCGAAGCCTACGATGACACCCACGGACGCGAACTGTGGAAGAGCGACGGTACGGTGGCGGGCACGGTGCTGGTCAAGGACATCTATCCGGGCAATGGAGCCAGTTCCCTCGGCAAACTGACCGCCGTCGGCAGCACACTCTATTTCACCGCCAGCGATGGAAGCAGCGGCAACGAACTTTGGAAGAGCGACGGCACGGAGGCGGGCACGCTGCCGATCAAGGACATCAATGTCGGCGCGGGCGGCAGCGACCCGGACTTTCTCGCCGCCGTCGGCGACACGCTCTACTTCAATGCCAATGATGTCACCAACGGCTACGAGCTGTGGAAAAGCGACGGCACCGAGGCGGGCACTGTGCTGGTCAAGATCATCGATGCGGGTGCGGGCTACAGCTATCCGGACTCGCTGACCGTTGTCGGCGGCACGCTCTATTTTGTAGCTACGGACGGCTCAAGCGGGCGTGAGTTGTGGAAGAGCGACGGCACGGAAGCGGGCACGGTGCAGGTTGCCGATATCAATGCAGGTGCGGGCGACAGTTATCCATCCGGTTTCACCGGCATAGGCAGCGCGTTCTACTTTTCGGCAGATGATGGAGCCAGCGGAAGGGAATTGTGGAAGAGCGACGGCACGGCAGCAGGCACGGTGCAGGTCAAGGATATTGTCGCGGGGGCCGGTCATAGCTTTGCGTCCAATTTCACCGCAGTCGGCGGCACGCTTTTCTTTTCGGCCATAGACGGCAACGGACGCGAGCTATGGAAAAGCGACGGTACTGCGGCAGGTACGGTGCCGGTAAAGGATATCAATCCGGGCGCCGGTTACAGCGATCCCGTCTACCTGACCGCAGTTGCAGGCACGCTTTGCTTCATCGCAAACGACGGTACCGACGGCAACGAACTGTGGAAGAGCGACGGAACGACCGCTGGAACGGTGCGGGTGTCCGATCTGAGTCCGGGGGCAGGCAACGGTCTGGGCAAGATATTCGAATGAGTGTCCCGGGTTGAACAGCGCGATGCCGAATGCGCGCGGGGCATGAGAAATCGCGAACAGCAGATCAAGGGAGGACAATCATGCGTTTCGACAATATCGGAATCATTCATGCTTCAGCAGTGCTGCTGGCTTCGTTTCTTGCCGCGTGCGGCGGCGGCAGCGGAGGGGAAAGTGGCGCGCAAACCGGCTACACCATCGGCGGCATGCTAAGCGGTTTGACCGGCACCGGTCTTGTTTTGCAGAACAATGCGGCCGACGACCTTGCTGCCAGCGCAGACGGCAGCTTCACCTTTGTCACTCCGGTCATCGCATACGCGGTCACCGTCAAGACCCAGCCCGGCAATCCGGTTCAGACCTGCACGGTAAACAGCGGTAGCGGCACAGCTTCGGCGAATGTCACCGGAGTTGCGGTCACATGCTCGACCAATGCTTATACCGTAAGCGGCAGCGTCAGCGGACTGGCAGGTACGGGTCTGGTACTTCAGGACAACAGCGGCGACGATCTCGCTATCAGCGCCAACGGCGCATTCACCTTTGCCGCCAGTGTGGCGAGCGGTGCCAACTACAACGTCACCGTCAAAACCCAGCCCACGCTGCTTTCCCAAACCTGCACGGTCACAAACGGCAGCGGGACAGTGACGGGTGCAAATATCGGCGGCGTTGTGGTGAACTGCGTTACTCCCTCGCCGCGCTTTGCCTATGTGGCGAATAGCAGCGACAACACCGTATCCATTTACACGGTCAATGCCGCTACCGGGCAGTTAAGGCACAACGGCTACGCGATGACGGGCGCAAGCCCCCACTCGGTCACCGTAGACCCCTCGGGCAGGTTTGCGTACGTCGCGAACTGGGGTGACAACACGATCTCGGCCTACAACATCAACGTCAGCTCCGGTGCACTCACCGGCGTGGGCACAGTGCCAGCGGGGACGTGGCCTTATGCCGTCACGGTCGATCCCTCGGGCAAGTTTGCTTACGTGGCGAATGAAGCATCGTTCAACGTCTCGGCCTACACAATCGACGCCAGCACCGGCGCCTTGACCGAGGTTGACCAGAATGGCGCTGCTGCCGGCACTGCCGTGGCGGCGGGAAGGGATCCTCGCTCCGTCACCGTCGATCCTTCAGGCAGGTTCGCCTACGTGGCGAATGCCAACGACAACAACATCTCGGCCTACAGCATCAACGCAACCACTGGCGCGCTCACCAGCGTCGGCGCGACGGTTGCGACTGAATCGATACCTCAGTCCGTCACCGTCGACCCCTCCGGAAAATTCGCCTATGTGGCGAATCTCGGCTCCGATACCGTTTCGGCCTACACCATCAACGCCAGCACTGGCGCGCTCACGAGTGTCGGCACCGCCGTGGCGACCGGAACCAGTCCCACGTCCGTCAGCGTCGATCCCACAGGCCGGTTCGCTTATGTGGCGAATCTCAATTCCTTCAGTGTCTCGGCCTACAGCATCAACGTCAGCAGCGGCGCGCTGACGAGCATTGCGGGTACAACGACGGGGATGAATCCACGCTCCGTCATCATTGACCCCTCGGGCAAGTTCGCTTATGTGGCGAGCGGCACCTCCAACACCGTATCGGTCTACGACATCGATGCAGGCAGCGGGGCGCTCACCAGCGCCGGTACTGTCAGCGGTCGCGTCGGACCTTTTTCCATCGCCATGACCCGGGGTGCCACACCCGTGAGCTACACGCCGAAGTTTGCCTACGCCGCGAATTACGGCCCGTCTCTTCAAAGCAATCCAGCTGCTTACCGTATCGACCCCACCACGGGTGCCCTGACCCGCGTGCCTTCCGAGAGCGGCGGGGCACTCTTGACCGCTGTAGCGACAGACCCAACCGGCAGGTTCGCCTATGCAACGAGAGAGTTGCTAATTGAAAGCCCGGATATCATCACCGTATTGTCCTACCGTATCGATGCTGCGACCGGGGCACTCACCAATCCTGGCAATCCGGCGCTTATGGCGAGTAATCCGCGCTCGGTGACGGTCGATCCATCCGGCCGGTTTGCTTATGTGGCGAACCAAGCCTCCAACAATGTCTCGGCGTACACCATCGATGCCACGACTGGCGAGCTCACCAGCGTCGGTTTCGTGAATGCGGGCGGCGATCCCTGGTCTGTCAGTGTCGATCCCTCGGGCCGCTTTGTTTATCTGGTCAACCTGGGTTCCAACACCGTTTCTGCCTACACCATAAACCCGGTCTCCGGGGTATTGACCGAGATTGACCAGAATGGCGCTGCCGCCGGTAACGCTTTGGCAGTAGGCACTCTGCCCCAGTCCATCACGGTCGATCCCACGGGAAGGATTGCCTACCTGACGGTTGCGGGCAACCATACCCTGGCGGCCTACAACATTCACCCCGTCACGGGTGCCTTGACCGGCATCAGTGCATCCGGGACGGGGGGCAACACGCCCAGTTTTACGGCGGTCAGCCCCGATGGCCGATTCGCCTACGTGACCAACAGCGGATCAAATGATGTGGGAGTTCTGGGCATCGATGCCGCAACCGGCGCGCTCACCCACTTGGGTATGAATGTGGGCGCGGGAACCAACCCCAGCTCCATTGCCGTGGATGCTTCGGGCCAGTTCGCCTATGTGACCAATTTAGTCTCGGAAGATATCTCGGTCTACCGCATCAACGCCAGCTCGGGTGCGCTCAGCGGTGCAGGTTCGGCCGTGCCTGCGGAGCAGGCCCCCATTTCTATCACCACCACCGCAACGATCCAATGATCCGTCACCGACAAAAATCGTTGTCGCAGCGAACGGCAAAATTGCAGGGGAGAATTCCATGAAGAAAAAATTCAGGTTTGCCGGTGTTTCCGTATTGGTATTTTTGTGGCGCTTGTCGGGGGCTGCGGCGGAGGGCCGTAAGACGCATTAGGCAAATGCCGTAATGCACCGGATGTGTAAGCAAACATTTTACGCAATAGCCTTCGGATATTGCGCCAAACAGCTCTATAACCGGGACAGATGCGCGGGCGACACGTAGGGGTGGCGCGAAGTTGGATTTTCACTTAACAACAGGAGGATGCAAAACATGGAAGCTTTTGCCGGAGTAGTCGTTGCTATTGTCGTTTTTTTCTTTGGCAGATTGATTGCCCGAGGTCAGAACCCGCCCACCATCACTCTGAACGCCGACTCTGGCAACACAAACTGCAGTGGGTTGTGTGTCGAGCTTCGCAACCGAAGATCCGACCGATGCGTGGCCGAGACCGCTGCCCGGAACGCACAGGCGCGTGTCGACAATCTGTCCACGCAACTAAAAAGCGCGGCTATGGCAGCGGCAATTGCCTTGGCAGCGGCGTACACGGCACTGTCCATACCGATCATAGGGCTGGTGCTTGCTCCAGCGTTGCTCGCGGCGGCAACGGTGCTTGAGGTAGTTGTGATTGGCTTATTGGGTGCATTGAGCGAAGCGGAAAGCGATCGCCAGGACAAAGCGAATGCTGTCAGCTTCGCCCGCCAACTGGAGATCGAAACATTGACCAAGCTGGGTGCTGAATGCAGCGATAGCCTGGAGAACTGCCTGAAAACTGTGCCGCCTTGTTCCTGAATCATGTTGTCCGACTCGTCACCAGGCAGATTGGAAGGGAATAGGTGAAAGCCAGGCAAGGTGGGTATGTTTTTTGAGCCCGGTCCATGCAGTGATCACTTTATCCATCAACAACTTCAATACGCCAGTCCAAATGGACTATATGAAATGCGCGTCAAAGCACATACATTCCATTCGTCGGCAGCGTGGACAAACCGTCACTTTTCGCAGCAATGATTAATATGTTTGAGAACGAGGGAGAAAACAAATGAACAAGTTTATGCATGCACGCCTAACGGGCGCTGCCGCACTGGTCTCGGTTCTGCTTTCCGCTTGCGGCGGAGGCGGGGGTGCCACAGACAGTACTGGTGTCGGCGTCGCAACCTCGCTTGTTGGAACGATCGCCGGTCCGGTAGGCACGCAAGTGGTTTTGCAGAACAACGGTGGCGACAACTTGAATGTAACTGTGCCTGCGTTTGGCACCACCAGCGATGATTACAACGAGCAGACCTTCACTTTTGCAACGACGTTGCTTGGTGGCGCCGCATACCAGGTTAGTGTGCTGACGGCACCCGCCAATCAGACTTGCTCGGTTTTCAAGGGGGCGACGGGCACGATGCCTGTGACCAGCACTGCGCTCAAGATCGGTTGCGAATACAACTACGACCTGCTCAGTCGTAGCAGCGACGATTCCGTAATGAGCTACGGCACCTATAACCAGGCGTCGGCGCTGGGCGGGGCTGCGGGCGCGGTGGGGAGTACTGCCGACGGGTATGGCGAGGGACGGTTTGTCGCTTTCGTGTCTTACGCCCCGGGTATTGCAACGGGCGTCGGCGGCAGTTACTACCAAGTGTTGTGGCGCGACAGGTGGACAGGTGAGACAAAACTGGTGAGTGCGACTGCAGCGGGAGTCGAAGGCAATGGCAACAGCACGGCACCCTCAATTTCGGCGGACGGCTTGAAGGTGGCTTTCGAGTCGGAGGCCACCAATCTGGCAGGTACCGATGCCAATGGGGCTGTAAAAGATGTGTATATCTGGTCTGCACAGGATCCGGGTGCGGGTGCGCAACTGGTAAGCAGAAACGAGGCCGGAGTACAGGGTAATGCGGCCAGCTTTGAGCCTGCCGTGTCGGGTGACGGCAAGGTTGTGGCTTTCAGCACATATGCCAGCAACCTTGCAGGGACTGTAGCAGGCACGACTAATTCCAATGTGATCCGTCGCGACCTGACCGGCAATACAAATACGCTGGTCAGCCACGCGAACGGTTCGTCCAGCGAGGGGAATTTCGGTTCTTCGCGACCTTCGATTTCGGAAGACGGAACACGCATCGCGTTCTGGTCGTACGCATCCAATCTGGTGGCCGGCGATGCGAACGGGCTGTGGGATATCTTTGTGTACGACACGACAGACGGACTATCGCGCGTCAGTCTCGCCGCCGGCGGCGGTGAGCGCAATCAGGGGGGGGATAGCATCAGCCGCATCGTATCGCCGACGATCTCGGGCAACGGCCGTTACGTCGCCTACTCGACCACATCGACCAATGTGGTAACAGGAGATACAGGCGGTTTCCAGGATGTATTCGTCGTCGATACGCAGACCTCCGGTGCGGGTCTGAACGTGGTGCGCGCCAGTGTCAGCAGCGCCGGTGTGCAGGGAAATGCCAATAGCCCGGTCGGGCAGGGCGAGCGTGTGGCACTGTCTCACGACGCCACCTGGATAGCGTTCAACACGATGGCAAGCAACCTGGGTACAACTGGCTACAACGTGGTGATGCGCAATCTCGTGACCGGCGAAACGCGCGTTGTGTCCAGCACCAGCGGCAGCTATACGGACTACGTGTCGATGACGCGCACGGGGGCGTACGTGAGCTTTCTGACCGGAACACAAGGTTTGGATTCGCGCTTCAATTCCAGCGGACTGGTTGCCCGCTTTACCGGTGTGTCGCGCGCATGGGGGTGGTTCGACTGAACGCATGTGGTCTGTATGACCAGAATGACAATTGAAGATTGATGGAGGCAGTATGAAGGCTCGTATTTTTGCGGTGTTGGTGGCAATCGTGGTTTCTTCCGGCCTTGGCGGATGTGGTGGAGGCGGTGGAGGCACACCCGGCGGTACAACAGTTCCACCCGCAAACTTGCTGCAATCCATCGCCGTTGCGCCAGCTTCCGTCAGTCTCAATACCGGCTCGACGCAGCAACTGACGGCAACCGGAACTTATGCGGACGGTTCGACGGCAAACATCACGTCAACCGTGACATGGGCGTCGGCAGATTCTGCGGTTGCTTCGGTTAGCAGCACCGGATTAGTGGCAGCCGGAAGCACCGTGCAGAATGGACTCCTGATCAAGGCGAGCGTCGGCGCCGCGATAGGCAAGAGCACTGTTTCCGTGACCGATCCGGTTGCTTCGCTGATTTCGATATCGGTTCCGCTCGCGCCGACGATTTACACCGGACGGGCATGGAGTCCTGTGACTTGGGCGAATGGAGAATATTCCAACGGCACGGGCGTGTCTCCGTATACTCATGTGAGCTGGATCATATCAGCATGCAGCCCCGCCAATGCAGCTGCACTCAATTCGAACGGGTGGATCGCGGCGAACGCTGCAGGCACATGCACCATCACAGCCACATCGGGCGCGCTCGCTTCTGCGGCGCGAACCTTGACGATCAGGGATCCTTCGCTGCAGTCGATTGCGATTATTCCCGCTGCGCCTTCGGTTGCAGCCGGTTCCACCCTGCAGTTGACCGCAACGGGAACTTATATCGACGGGTCGATGAAGGACATCACGAATTTGTTGCAATGGAGTTCGGGCAACACCAATGCGGTCACCGTGGATAACGCGTCGAGCAAGGGAAGAGTTGCCGGCGTGGCGGGAGGTTCAGCGGTCATACAGGCCGTTGCAGTCCTGCCGGCTTCGGAACCCACCGTCGCGGCGGCAACGACGACTGTGACTGTGCCGGGCAGCGCTCCCGTGCAAAATGTGCTGAACGCTTCCCCGGTCGAGGACAATACTGTGATGTACAGCAGTCTGGTGCCCGCGCGCCAGACGATGGTCTACGGCTACTCGGCGATGTTTGACGCTCCGCCAGTTCCCGCAGTTGCGGTCGGCTGTGCCTGGTATTACTCGCTGGTGCTCGCCCAGATGGATGCCTCGTGTTCCGAGGCGCGGCTGAAATTCAATCTGGCTGCGTTGGCAGGCAAAACGGTTGTGAGCGCGACGCTGCGATTGCAGGCCAGTTCGGTCGGGGTCGGTATCGTGCCGCGGCAGTGGTATGTGCGCGCACTGGCATCATCCTGGTCTGGAGCTTCGGTCACCTGGGATAACTCCAGAACCTCGCAGTACTACGTCTATTCCCAGTCTGTCCACAATCCTCCCGCATTGATCGGACAGACAATCGAGATCGACCAGACGAATACGGTGCGCAACTGGGTGGCGGGAACTTACCAGAACAACGGATTCGAATTTGTGCTGAACAATTACCTGCTTCCAAACATGTACGACATCTCGCTGGACCAGTTCGAGTTCCACAGCAGCGAAGACAGCGGCGGACGCGGTCCCAAGCTTATCGTCACGTACCAGTAATCGACTTATCCAAATGAAAAACGCCATGGATCGCTCCATGGCGTTTTCTTTGCTCAACACCGACTGCTAAAACACCTGCCCCAACTGGAAGTACGCCCGCGTATCGCCCGGATTGTCCAAGCCGTGCGCGATGCCCAACTTTACCGGCAGCGGAACGCGGTAATACACCTTGAGCTCGCTGATGAGTTCCACACCCACACTTCGGTAGTATCTGGAGCGCGCTTCGCCGTTGTTCCAGACGCTGCCCGCTTCCATGAATACGGCAGCCGAGAGACGGTTGATGCCGACGGGCGGGACCATGGCGTGGCGGTCGATGTCGGCCAGCGGCGTGCGCCACTCCGCGTTCACGATGCGGGCGTTCTGCCCGCGCAGTGCGGTTTCGCCGCTCCGGTAGCCGCGCAAGGGCAGTTCGCGCTGGTTGAGCATGGGTGCCTGCGTGTAGGTGTGGTCAAACGCGCCGCCGAGCTCGAAGGCTTCCGTGTTGCCGTGTGCGCGCGCTTCCGTCCATCCGGCACTGAGTACCGTTTCACCCAGTGGCAGGTAGCCGCGCGTGTCGAAGCGTACGACATGTCCGTCGTAAAAATTGCTGAAAGGGCGGTAGCTCTCGTAGAGCAGGGTGGTGAGGTTGCCGCGGTTGATGCCGTCGGCATACCAGTTGCTGTTGCGCGTGTCGTAATGCAGGAAAGTCGCGGCGACGCGTTCGTTTTCAATTTTGTTGGTAACTCCGGCAATTTGCACGCGGTCGGTGGTCTGCATTGCCGCGCCGATGCCGAGATGGATGCGGCGTTCAAGTCTGAGCAGCGGCAGCATGGAAGCCCATTGGGCGCTGGTCTCGCGGTCGAATACCGTGGTGGTTTCGTCGTTGTCCGAGCCGGTCCACTGGCGCGCCCACAGGTTGCGCGAAACGTTGAGGAAGTGTTGGTCCAGATAGTTGTAGCTCAGGCTGCCGATGACTTCGCGCTGCGATGTCTCCCACATCACGTTGGCCGCGTAGTTGTGCCAGCCCAGCGCGTCGCTGCCGAAGGTGTAGGCGCCGAAGGCTGTCAAGCCGCGGCTGCCAAATGATGAGGGCAACCAAGTGCGCGGATAAATCGAGTAAATGGCGTGGTAGTTGCCGGGTTCGCCCAGTTTGGTGGCGACGGGAGTAGTGTCGCCCTGCAGGGTAGTCGCCGGAGCGCTTGCCAGTTTCGTCTTGGCGAGCGGGGCGGTGGACGGCATACGGCGCAGCTCCGTGCCGCCGGCGGCCAGCACGCCCAGCACCACCGAACCGTCCTGCGCAACTCCGCTGTGTAGCAGCACGGCGGTATAGGTGTGGCTCAAGCGCGTCAATTCGGGCGAACCGGGCGTGTAGCGCCAGAGATTGTAGACGCCGTCCTGCACTGCGACGAATTCAACGGCATCGCCCGTGCGCGCATAGCGCAATCCGTGCAAAGGCGCGGTGTGGTTGAATAGCACGCGCGGTGTGCCGCCTGCGCTGTCGAATTCAAGTACCTGCCACGCACCGGCCTGCTTGATCGCCAGCGCGATGCGCTTGCCATCCGGGCTGGAAGCCAGATCAACCGCTTCGACTTGTGGCGGCGTCTCGTACAGCGTGCGCGATTCGCGCCAATGCTTTCCTTGCGGCTCCAGTATGCTCAGTCTTGAAACACCGCCTTCCATGTGCAACGCGGCGACCTGTTCGCCCGCCCACACTGCGCGGCGGTAGCGTCCGCAGCGGGTCTTGCGCTGCATGCCGTCGGCGGCGCTCCAGGTGTAGAGGTCGTAATAGAGACTGTGGTTGCGGCAGATATCGGGTTGCGCGATCAGCACCTTGCCGTCGGCGCGCACGTCGAGAGTTGCGCCGGCGTTGACTTTGGCAAGCTGTTCCACCTTGCCGCTCGTGTCTATATGCAGCAGCGCGGGGCGCAGCAGGCCGTCGTTCACCACGGCCAATACGCCGTCGTTTGCGGGAGCCAGCGAGTTGACGTCGAAGCTCGCTGGCAGGATGAGTTCGCCGGTCGCGCGCGGCATCGCCTTGAGCGGCGCTTCGCGCTGTTCCATCTGTTGCGTCAGGTCGGCGATGAATTCGTCCCACAGCTCGTCCATGCGCTTGCCGGTCGCCGACACCGGGTTGGTATGCACGCGCGGCACGACATTGCCGCTGAATTGGTTGATGTACTTATATATAGCATCCGGTCCGTACTTGCGTGCCAAGAATTCGTAGAAATACACGCCGTACAGGTACTGCTTGGAGGTCGGCAGTTCGCGTCCGTCGGCGTTCATTTCCGACAGCGATTTAAAGCCGCGCTCGTGTTCGATGCGCATCCAGGCCTCGAATATCGGCCCCCTGAGCCTTCCGCGTCCGGCTTCCGGCGTGCTTTCGTTATAGGTGGCGATGCCTTCGATGGCCCAGTCCGGCTGCCAGAGATTGGGGAACAGCAGCGGAAAGCGGCCGAAAATGTGCTGCAGCACGTTGGGGGCGCCGCGCACCTTGTCCAGATGGAATGTGTGGGTCAGTTCGTGGGTGAGCAGCAATTCCAGCCAGACGCTGTTGTCCAGCAGTTCGCCCTCGTTCGGCGGGGTGAGGAAGATGGCCGTCTTGTTGAACGGCAGCGGGGTGGAGTAACCGTTGGCGATGTCGTATTCGTCGACCACCACAACTTCGATTCTGCCGTTCGGCTCCCATTGCAGTTCACGGCTCAGGCGGACATAAACGCGCTCGGCGATGTCGGCCACGCGTTCGGCCTGCGCGCGCAGTGGCGCGGCGTAATTGACTCGGAAGTGGGGTGTGTCGGCAATCTGCCAGTCGCGTTTCGGGTCCGGGCCGAGCGCCGCGTGTGCGGGCGTCAGAAAGGCGAGGGCGATGAGTGCGAGCAGAATGCGTGGCATAAAGGTACTCCCGGGAATAAAAAAAGCGCACGGCATGCCGTGCGCTTTCATTATCCAACAAACAGATCAGTTCGGCGACTGTGTTTCCACCTGCTGCAGCGGTTCGCTGTTTTCGATGGTATAGACCTCGCGTTGACGCTGACGGCGGCGCGGTGCGTGCTCGCGGCTTTCGGCTGCCACGGGCGCGATGCTGGCCGCCTTGTTCGGATCGGTTTCGATCATGGTCAGGCCGGCGCTGCTCAAATCGACCGGCGCTGCTGGAGCAGCGGCGACGGGGGCAACATACGCGGCCGGAGCCGGTTGGGACACCACTTCGACTTTCGCCGGTGCGGCGGACTGAGTCGGATAGGAAACCACTTCGGTCGGCATGGCCTTCTTCATGGAATCCGGATACGCGATGTACTCGGTCGGCTGGGGGCGCGCGGCGGGAGCGGCGACGACGACTTCTGCGGCCACGGGTGCCGAAACTTGCCCGTTCGCCTGAACTTCGCTGCCCACCATGTTCTCGGCGGATGCGGTTGCCGGCTGTTGCTCGCGGCGCTCGCGTTCGCGACGACCACCGCGACGACCGCGTTTGCGGCCTTCACGGTTGCCGTTGCCTTCTTCGCCTTGCTCGCCGGCGACGACGGGTTTCGGCGTCTCCAATGCGGGCTTGTCGACGTTGGCCGGACGCGGTTGGCGCGGCTGCTGCTGTTGACGCTCGCTGCGGCCTTCCTGCTGCTCCTTGGGTTCTTTGCTTTCGGTGCGCGCGGCATCGTCACGGTCGCGGCGTGGCTTGTTGCCGCCTTCGTTGCGGTCGCGACGCGGTTTGTTGCCGCTGCTGCCTTCGCTACGTTCGCCGCGCTCAGGCTTGTCCCCGCGCTCAGGCTTGTCTCCGCGCTCGCCGCGTTCGCGGCGTGGATTGTTGCGACCGCCTTTGGCCGGGGCTGCTGCGGGCTTCTTCACGGGTTCGCTTTCAGCAGTCAGCGATTTGAACCAGCCGAGCACACTGCCGAGCAGGGAAGTTTGCTTTTCTTCAGCCTTAGCCGCGTGCTTGGGAGCGGGTTGTGCCGGGGTGATGCCTTTCACTGCTGCCTGCGGACGTTGCGCTGCCTTGGCTTCCTGTGCCGCCTTGGTTTCAGCCTTGATCTCTTCGGGTTTCTCGACCAGCTTGTAGCTGGCTTGCAGATGATCTGAAGTGATGTCGTCCTGGCGCAGACGGGTGACCGTGTAATGCGGCGTTTCCATGTGCGGGTTGGGGATCAGCACCACGTTGATCTTGAAACGCAATTCGATGCGATGGATGTCGGAACGCTTCTCGTTGAGCAGGAAGGTAGCGACGTCCACCGGTACTTGCGCGTGGATGGCGGCGCTGCTGTCCTTCATTGCTTCTTCCTGGATGATGCGCAGGATGTTCAAAGCGGAAGACTCGGTGCCGCGGATGTGGCCGATGCCGTTACAGCGCGGGCAGGTGGTGTGGTTGCCTTCTTCCAGGCTGGGTGCCAGACGTTGGCGCGACAGTTCCAGCAGGCCGAAACGCGAGATCTTCGCGGTCTGGATGCGGGCGCGGTCGAAACGCAGGGCGTCGCGCAGACGGTTTTCCACGTCGCGCTGGTTCTTGCTCGATTCCATGTCGATGAAGTCGATGACGATCAGGCCGCCCAAGTCGCGCAGGCGCAACTGGCGGGCAATCTCGTCGGCCGCTTCGAGATTGGTGTTGTAGGCCGTGGTCTCGATGTCGCCGCCGCGTGTCGAACGTGCGGAGTTGATGTCGATGGCGGTCAGCGCTTCAGTGTGGTCAATAACAATCGCGCCGCCGGAAGGCAGGTTCACCTGGCGCGCATGCGCGGATTCGATCTGGTGCTCGATCTGGAAACGCGAGAACAGCGGCACATCGTCGTGGTAGCGCTTGATGCGGTCCACATGGTCCGGCATCACCGTGCTCATAAAAGCCTGCGCCTGCTGGAAGATGTCGTCGGTGTCGATCAGGATCTCGCCGATCTCGGGATTGAAGTAGTCGCGGATGGCGCGAACCACCAGGCTGCTTTCCAGATAAATCAGGGAAGGAGCCTTTTCAGACTCGGCGGCGCCTTCAATGGCGTCCCACAGTTGCTTGAGGTAGTTCAGGTCCCACTGCAGTTCTTCGAGGTTGCGGCCGATGCCGGCGGTGCGGGCGATGATGCTCATGCCGTTGGGCACTTCCATCTGGGCCAGCACGTCGCGCAGCTCGTTGCGGTCTTCGCCCTCGATGCGCCGCGATACGCCGCCGCCGTTCGGGTTGTTCGGCATCAGCACGATGTAGCGGCCGGCCAGACTTATATATGTGGTGAGCGCAGCGCCCTTGTTGCCGCGTTCGTCTTTTTCCACCTGCACCAGCAGTTCCTGGCCTTCGCGCAGTGCTTCCTTGACGGAAGGACGGCTGCCGGCACCGGCACTGTAGTACTGGGGGGAGACTTCTTTAAAGGGGAGGAATCCGTGGCGGGTGCCGCCGTATTCGAC
>JAUSBC010000093.1 GCA_030652215.1 Sideroxyarcus sp. | reverse complement strand
ATCGACACCGAGCACAATTTTCCCGAGGTGATCGCTACCCGCGACAAGCTGGCCGCCGATCTGGGCGAGCGATTGATCGTGCGCTCGCTGGAGGATTCGATTGCGCGCGGCAGCATCGTTATCAAAGACCCGGACAAGCCGCGCAACCCCTACCAGTCGGTGACGCTGCTGGAGACCATCGCCGAATTCGGCTTCGATGCCTGCATGGGTGGAGCCCGTCGCGACGAGGAAAAGGCGCGCGCCAAGGAACGCATCTTCTCGTTCCGCGACGAGTTCGGCCAATGGGACCCGAAGAGCCAGCGCCCGGAGCTGTGGGATACCTACAACACCCGTGTGCACCCCGGCGAAAACATCCGTGTGTTCCCGATCAGCAACTGGACCGAGATGGATATCTGGGAATACATAGCCCGCGAGAAGCTGCATATTCCGAGCATCTATTTTGCACATGAACGCGAAGTGATACGCCGCGGCGGATCGGTGATCCCGGTATCGCATCTGGTGCAGCCCAAGCCGGGCGAGAAGGTGGAAGTGGTTTCGGTGCGCTTCCGCACCGTGGGCGACATGACGTGTACTGCGCCGGTGGAATCCACGGCGCGCACGGTTGACGAGATCATCGCGGAGACGGCGACCACGCGCATCACCGAACGCGGTGCGACGCGCATGGACGACCAGACTTCGGATGCGTCGATGGAGTTGCGGAAGAAGGAAGGGTACTTCTAGGCTGACCACGAAACCCGTTCCTTCCCCCTTGCAGGGGGAAGGCTAGGATGGGGGTAGAACAGTTGAGTTGCAAAAATTGAAGTTTCTACCCCCTCCCTAACCCTCCCCCTGCAAGGGGGAGGGAATCCGGTTCCGAGAGAAATTGAAATTTGAGAGGCACACATTATGAGCAATACAACACAGTTACTAAGATTCATCACCGCAGGCAGCGTAGACGACGGAAAGAGCACCCTCATCGGCCGCCTGCTGCACGACTCGAAATCCATCTTCGAAGACCAGTTCGCCGCAATTTCCAGAACCAGCGAAAAACGCGGCATGGCCGCGGTCGATCTGTCCTTGCTCACCGACGGCCTGCAGGCCGAGCGCGAGCAGGGCATCACCATCGACGTGGCTTACCGCTATTTCGCCACGCCCAAACGCAAGTTCATCATCGGCGACACGCCGGGGCACGAACAGTACACGCGCAACATGGTGACGGCGGCTTCCACTGCCAATCTGGTGGTGATCCTGATTGATGCGCGCAAAGGCGTGCTGACGCAGACGCGTCGCCACACCTACCTTGCCAGCCTGGTCGGTGTGCCGCACATCGTGCTGGCCGTGAACAAGATGGACATGGTGGATTATTCGCAGGCGCGTTTCGACGAGATTGTGGCCGACTACAAGGCCTTTGCCGCGCAGCTGAATCTCCATGATGTGACCTTCATTCCCATGTCCGCGCTGAACGGCGACATGGTGGTGGATCGCGGCGAAAGTCTGGATTGGTACAAGGGCCCGGCCTTGCTGGAATTGCTTGAAAAGGTCGAGATTGACCATGACGTGAACACCAGCGATTTCCGCTTTCCCGTGCAGTGGGTATGCCGTCCGCAGACGGGGGAGTATCACGACTTCAGAGGCTTTATGGGACGTATCGAGGCAGGCGAAGTGTCTGTCGGCGATGAAGTCACCATCCTGCCCTCGGGGCGAACCACCCGGGTCAAGGAGATCGATAGCTACGACGGCAAGCTGCATACCGCCTTCGCCCCGCAATCGGTGACTCTCACGCTGGAAGACGAGATCGACATCTCGCGCGGCGACATGCTAGTCAAAAGCATCGCGCATCCGCCAAGGGTGGAAAAGGAATTCGAGGCGACCCTGTGCTGGTTGTCCGAAGCGCCGCTGGACAAGAGCCGAAAATACCTGGTCAAGCACACCACGCGCACGGCCAAATGCCTGTTTTCGCGTCTCGACTATCGGGTGGACGTGAATACCCTGGAGCAGCATGCGGCGGACAAGCTGCACATGAACGACATTGCGCGCGTCGCGCTCAAGATCCAGCAGCCGCTGGTATTCGACAGTTACGACATCGACCGGGTGACGGGCAGTTTCATCGTGATCGACGAGGCCAGCAACAATACCGTGGCGGCGGGCATGATCGCCTGAACACGGGCGGCGGGCCCCCCGTCCTGCCGCCCGTGTTCGTTGCCGCGACAAGCTGATTCAAGGTATCCTGCCGGGACTAAATATCCACTCACCCTATGCCATTGGCATTTGTGGCGAGTCGTCCGTCTCCGGGAGTAACTTTGAACCTCAACAAGAAAGTCACGCTGTCCTCGCTGGCACTGGCGCTGATCATGATCGCCGTTCTGATCGTCGTCAGCCTGCTGTCATTCCGTCAGTTCTCCATCATGTCCGCGCAGTCGCAGGTGCGTACGGCGGCAGAGATCATCCGCGTCAGCCTGACCGAAGACATGGTCAACGGCGTCATCAGCAAGCGCGAAGGTCTGCTGCACCGGCTCAGCGAAGTGCCCGGGTTGAAATCGGTGCATGTCATCCGCGGCAGCAATGTCGAGCGTCAATACGGCAAAGGCAATGAAGGCGAAAGCTCGGCGGACAGCATCGAACTCAAGGTGCTGAAGAACGGCGAACCATATTTCACCATATTGGACGAACCCGCCAACCCGGTATTCCGCGGCACCATCCCGTTCGTCGCCACGCGCAGTGGCAATCCGGTCTGCATGCAGTGTCACGATGTGGCGGAAGGTGCCGTGCTGGGCGCGGTGACGGTGACCATGTCGATCGAACACATGAAGCAGGATGCGCTGATCGTGTCGGGCATCATGGTGGCCTCGGTGGCGCTGTTCATGCTGCTGATGCTGACCGTGTTACGCCGCATGGTCAAACCGCTAATCATCACTGCCAACGACGTGCAGGATGCGGTAAGCCACGCGATACGCGGCGATTTCCATGCCAACATCCAGCAGCGCACCAACGACGAGATCGGGCAGGTCGCGCGGGATGTGAACAAGCTGATGCTTTTTCTGCACAAGGGCTTGAGCGATATCCGTCAGGATGTGGCGCTACTGCTCAAGCATAAACCGTCGGAAGAGGGCAACTTGCTCGTTTCCACTGTCGGCATGGTGCAGGGATTGATCGATGCTTCCCAGTTCAAACAGGCTATCGAGGAAGACGAGAGCAAAACCGAGATATACCAAAGGCTTTCAAAGGAAGTGCGCGAACATTTCGGCCTCAGGCATTTCTCGATCTACGAAGTTCAGTCGAACAAAAACCTGATGACCCCCATCCTTGTGGACGGCGAACTGGGCGCACCCTGCCGCTGGTGCGATCCGCAGATCCTGTTGCGTTCGGAAACCTGCCGTGCGCGCCGCACCGGCCACCTCATCGACAGCATCGAGTCGCCCGGAATCTGTTTTGCCTTTCATCCGCCCGAGGATGGCGAAGAATATCGCCACGTGTGCTTCCCTGTATTGCAGTCAGGCATGGTCGGCGGCGTGCTGCAACTGATGTTCGGTATCGACGAGATCGAGCGCATGAAAGAAGTCGTGCCTTACCTGAGGGTTTATTTGCGCGAGGCGGCGCCTGTGCTTGAGGCAAAACGCCTGATGGAAACGCTGCGTGAGGCCAACCTGCGCGACGCCATGACCGGCCTGCACAACCGGCGTTTCCTGGAGGAATACACCGATACACTGGTGGCCGGAACGCATCGCCGCAAGACCCAGATGTCCATCCTCATGCTCGATCTGGACTACTTCAAGATGGTCAACGATACGCACGGCCACGATGCCGGCGATACCGTACTCAAGGCATTGGCCAAGGTGTTGACCCAGTCGGTGCGCGGCTCGGACATGGTGATCCGCTACGGCGGCGAAGAGTTCATGATCATCCTGCAGGACACGGACGGCGACGGAGCAGAGCTGGTTTCCGAGAAGATCCGCGCGGCCGTGGAGGCGCTCAAGGTACAATTGACCGGCACGGTGCTGCAAAAGACCATTTCCATCGGGCTTGCGGTATTTCCGACCGATAGCGACACTTTCTGGCAGACCGTCAAGTATGCGGATGTGGCGCTGTATCATGCTAAAGAAACCGGACGCAACCGCGTTGTGCGCTTCACTCCCGATCTCTGGACGGACGAGAAGATTTATTGATATTGAGTTGAGAATATGAGCCTGCTTTCCCTGATTGCCGCATTGTTGCTGGAACAAGTCCAACCGCTGTCGTCGCGCAAATACCTGCTGGCCTGGCTTTCCGGCTACGTGGAGTACTTCCAGCGCAACTTCAATGCGGGTCACCTGAAGCACGGCCGTGTCGCGTGGGTGCTCGCCGTGCTGCTGCCGCTGCTGCTCGTCGGCGGACTGTATTACCTTCTGCTGGGTTTTCACCCCCTTTTCGCGCTGGCGTTGAACGTGCTGGTGCTTTACCTCACCATGGGGTTTCGCCAGTTCAGCCACTATTACACCGACATCCATCTGGCGCTGCGCGACAAGCAGCCGGACCGGGCGCGCGAATTGCTTGGCGACTGGCTGGGCAAGTCTTGCAGCGAATTGAGCAATGAAGAGGTGGCGCGCGTCACCATCGAACAGGCTCTGATTTGCTCGCACCGCAATGTGTTCGGTGTCGTGTTCTGGTTCGTCATCTTCATGATGCTGGGTATGGGGCCAATCGGGGCGGTGCTGTACCGCATGGCGCTGTTTCTGTACAACCGCTGGGGCTTGCACGACGAAGCAGAATTCGGCAATTTTGGCGTGTTCGCGCGCCGTGCCTACCACGTCATGGAATGGATGCCGTTGCGTCTCACGGCCGTCACCTTTGCCATCGTCGGCAATTTCGAGGACACCGCCTATTGCTGGCGCAACCAGGCGGCAAACTGGCCCGACCCGGAAGCCGGCATTCTGCTCGCCAGCGGCGCGGGCTCGCTCGGCGTGAAGCTGGGGCAAACCATCGTGCAAGACCAGCAACCCGTATTCCGCCCCGAACTCGGTACCGGCGACGAAGCCGATGCCGACTTCATGCAAAGCGCCATCGGCCTGGTGTGGCGCGCCATGTTGTTCCAGCTTGTCGCGCTGCTGCTGCTGACGGTGGCGAATCTGCTGGGCTAGCGCTTTCCAATCTGTTGCTGCGCATCTCCTGTTCCGGCATATCTTTGCCGGACCTGTCCTCAGAAGGCCCTGAAATAGAACAATTCCTTGTAGTCCTTTCCTCGCAGTGTGCGTTTCTCTTCGTAGCGGGGATGAATCTTGCGCTCGCTATCAAATACAGACCGGGGAACATGATGATATGAGAAGCAAGGTGATGACTTTGTGTATGTTGAGCGGATGGCTGCTGGCGCATCCCGTATGGGCCGACGACACTCAACTGACCGGATTCGACGAGGACACGATGCCGGAAGTCGCACAGCCTGCAGAGGCTGGCGGAGAATGGCATTTCATCGCGGGCGGCGTCGCGGCGGCGGTGCCGCGTTACGAGGGTGCGAATAGCACACGCGGGATCGCGTTCCCGCTGTTCGACGCGAGCTACGGCAAATTCTTTGCGGGCGATTTGCGCGGCATCGGCTACCAGTTCGTGAAGGAGCGCAACCTGCAGTTCGGCGTGCGCCTGGGCGGAGCGCCCGGACGCAAGGAAAGCGCGGATGCCCGTCTGGCCGGGACCGGAGACCTGCAGCGCTCGGGCGAATTCGGCCTGTTCCTGAACACCCGCAATGACATCGGCTACTTCAAGTTCAAAGTCGGCGGAGGCAAGCGGGGCAGCCATGCCGAACTGGGCGCGGGGCTGGACTTCCGGCCCGCGCAGCGCGACATCCTGCGTGTAGGCGCGACCGTGGGCTGGGCGAATGCCGAGTACATGCAGGCCTATTTCGGCATCGATGCCACGCAGGCGACAAGCTCGGGCTTGCCTGCCTATCAGGCTGCAGGTGGCTTGCACAATTACGGTTTGATGACGAGCTGGACGCATGTGTTCAACCGCCACTGGCTGGGCAGCATCGCGCTGTCGCAACGCCATGTCGCGGGCAGCGCGCGCAACAGCCCGCTGGTGCAGAGCACATCCGGCGGCAGTGCGAGTTGTGTGGCGCTTTACCTTTTATAACCCGGATAGCTCATTGGCAAAAATGCTGTCATACCGGCGCAGGCCGGTATCCAGATGATTAAGAATTCCCCACGCAAGTGGGACTACGCCATGGAGCACCTACGGACTCCTGCCGTCTGAGGGCTACCCCGTCGCAGCAAACCGGAAAGGAAACCTAGATATGAAACACCTCAAACTGCTTCCCTTCATGCTGGCATTGCTGCTGGCGCTAACCGGCAATTCCGCGAACGCGGGGCTGTTCCGTGATCGTGCTGCGCAGGGGACAGAGCTGGAGCAGGACGACGACTCAGCATCAGGCAGCACACCCCTGCCGCCCGGCACAAAGCTGTTGAAGGACATTGCCTACGGCGAAGCGGATGCGCAGAAAATGGATGTGTACCTGCCTGCCCATGCGGAGCATGCGCCGGTCATCCTCATGGTGCATGGCGGCGGCTGGCGGCGTGGCGACAAGACGATGAGCCAGGTGGTGGACAACAAGGCGGCGCGCTGGGTGGCGCAGGGTTTCATATTCATCTCGATCAACTACCGGATGTTGCCCAAGGCCGATGTGCTGACGCAGGCCGACGATGTGGCGCGCGCACTGGCGGCAGCGCAATCCCGAGCTGCGGCATGGGGCGGCGATCCGGCCAGGTTCATCCTCATGGGCCATTCCGCCGGAGCGCATCTGGTGGCATTGCTGAGCGCGGCGCCCGCCAGGGCGCAGGCGCAGGGCGCGCGATCCTGGCCAGGCACCGTCGTATTGGATAGCGCAGCGCTGGATGCGGTGAAAATCATGCAGTCCAGGCACTACCGCCTTTACGACAAGGCCTTCGGCAAAGACGAAGCGTTCTGGAAATCCGCCTCGCCATTCCATGTGCTGAGCGCAACAGCAACGCCGATGTTGCTGGTGTGCTCCACCACGCGCCCGGACAAACCCTGCGACCAGGCCGATGCGTTTGCTGCCAGGGCCGCGGCTTTGGGCATCCGCGCCGAGGTTTCCGGGCAGGCGTTGTCGCACAAGGAGGTCAATCAGAAGCTCGGCTTGCCGGGCGCATACACTGACACTGTGGAACTTTTCATGCGCTCGCTGGGTGTGGTGCGCTTCTAAGGAAGGTTTGATTAAGTCCGTCACACCGGCGAAGGCCGGTGTCCAGTTCATTGAAGCGGGGTAAGCAGGCAATCCGCGAAGCGGATGCTCGCAAAGCCCTGGATTCCGGCCTTCGCCGGATAACCAGCCACTTGCCAGCTTGCTGGCTTAGTGGATTGGCTAGTAGTCTCATCAATGACGAATGAGGACTTAATCGGACCTTCCCTAACTTATTCGCAGGTAAAGATCTTGCAGCCTTTCTTCGGGGGGGGGGGGCGTTTTATTCTTGACGGGGATTGAGTCTCAATCTTC
>JAUSBC010000001.1 GCA_030652215.1 Sideroxyarcus sp. | reverse complement strand
GAGCATCCCCCGCGGATGCACCTGATGCGACCGGGAACCGACCCTCTTGAACCCCGGTTCAAGATATTGAGTCAACGGCACAGGCGGGGAACTTCATTTCAGTGCGATCTTTCGGGATCGCACTTTTTATTTGTGGAGCTGGAACATGCGTTACTGGTTGATGAAATCAGAGCCGGGCGACTGCAGCATTGATGACTTGGCAGCAATGAAGGATCAAACGGTGGCCTGGTACGGTGTGCGCAACTATCAGGCGCGCAACTTCATGCGCGACCAGATGAGCGTCGGCGACGGCGTGCTGTTCTACCACTCCAACTGCAAGGAGCCCGGCATCGCCGGAATCGCCGAAGTGTGCAGTACCGCCTACCCCGATGCCAAACAGTTCGACAAGAAGAGTAAATACTTCGATGAGAAGGCCACTCAAGAGACACCGCGCTGGTTCAATGTGGACGTGAAACTGGTGAAGAAGATCGCGCTGATTTCCATCGAAGAGTTGAAACACCATCCGGAACTGGAAAACCTGCGCACGCTACAGCGCGGCAATCGCTTGTCCATCACGCCGCTCGATCCGGCGGAGTGGCGGTTCATCACGACGAGGTTGGTACGCAGCTAGTGGTTGCACCAGTCCTCCCCCTGAAGTGGTTCAGGCAGGCAATCCGCGTAGCGGATGCTCGCATAAGGGGGAGTTAGAGGGGGTTTGGTTTTCGTTGAACCCCTAACCCCTCCCAACCTCCCCTTATCAGGGGAGGAGCAAAGCAGCAGAGGTAGCCTCATGGAATGGTACTTAGCCTATCTGACACTCGGCGCCCTCACCGGCTTCCTCGCCGGCCTGTTCGGCGTCGGCGGCGGACTGGTGCTGGTACCCGTGCTGCTGATACTTTTCGACGCACAACACTTCAGTTCTGAGCACACATTACACCTCGCCCTCGGTACCTCGATGGCGACCATCATCTTCACCTCGCTCTCCAGCCTGCACAAACATCACCAGCATGGCGCGGTGAACTGGCAAGTCGTGCGCCGCATCACGCCCGGCATCCTGCTCGGCACAGCCATCGGCGCATTGACCGCCTCCGCCTTCCCCGCCAAAGGCCTCGGCATCTTCTTCGCGCTGTTCGTCTATTTCGTCGCCGCACAGATCCTGCTAGGCCGTGACCCACACCCGTCGCGCCAACTGCCCGGCACGGCAGGCATGGCGCTCACCGGCACCCTCACCGGATGGATCAGCAGCCTCGTCTCCATAGGCGGCGGCGCGATCGTCGTGCCCTTCCTCGTCTGGTGCAACGTGCCCATACGCAACGCCATCGGTACCGCCGCCGCTGTCGGCTTCCCCATCGCCATTGGCGGCACGCTGGGTTACATCGCCGTCGGTTCGCATATCGAAAACCTCCCGGAACTGCACCTGGGCTACGTCTACCTGCCCGCCCGGTTCTGGGTCGCGCTCGCCAGTGTGCTCACCGCACCATTCGGCGCGAAAGCTGCGCATCGCATGAAGGTGGAATTGCTGCGCAAGTTGTTCGCTGTGATGCTGATGGTGCTGGCGACGAAGCTGTTGCTGAAAGTGCTGGGTTGACCTGGACAACACGGCCGGATATTGCAAATTCCGGCTCCGGTGCATTTGACCAATTGAACCAAGGAGGCGCTGATTTATTCGTCATACCGGCGAAGGCCGGTATCCAGTGCTTTTATATAACTGGGTTCCGGCCTTCGCCGGAACGACGAAACCGGATATATCAGCGCTTCCCTTATTCCTGATAGGCTATTGCCATGTTCAAAGCATTTCGCATCTTTATCCTGCTGCTGATCCTTGCCGGCGTCGCGCTGGGAGCATCGCGCTCCAAAACGCGTTCGGTGGAATGGAAATACGACCTGCCGGTCAATATCTACCTCATCAACGGCGATGGCAGCGAAGCGGTGGCGGAGCACTTGCGCAACCTGACAGTGGCAGATTTCAAACCGGTCGAAAGATTCATGCGCGACGAAGCCGAACGTTATGACCGCGCATCCCGCGCCTCCATCGAAGTCAAACTGGGCGGCATCATTGAAGCACAGCCACCCACGCCGCCGCACAACGGCAGTGCACTGGACACCATCCTGTGGAGCCTGCAAATGCGCTACTGGGCTTACCGGAACACCGACACGGACGGCCCGAGTACACAAGTGAAAATGTTCCTGTTGTATTTCGATCCGGCACAACACAACCTGCTGGATCACTCCACCGGCCTGCAGAAAGGATTGCTCGGGCGGGTGAACGTCTTTGCCTCGCGCGAGATGGCGAGACAGAACAACGTAATCATTACGCACGAATTCCTGCACACGCTGGGCGCGACCGACAAGTACGACCTGTCGACCAATCTGCCCCTCCATCCGGACGGTTATGCCGAACCCGACCGCCTGCCGCTAACGCCGCAGCGCTTCGCGGAAATCATGGCGGGACGCACCCCGGTCACGCAATCCGTCGCAACCATTCCCGAGAGTCTGAACGAGGTAATCATCGGCGATTTGACCGCGCGGGAAATCAACTGGCAGCAAGAGCCGGAGTAAGCAATGGATGCGGCCTGGGAAGCGGCGGTCACTCACGGCAATGTGCAGACAGCACGCGCCCTTCTCGCGCAAGGCACGGATGTCGATTTGCTCGACCGCTACGGCCAGACCGCCCTCATGCTCGCCGCACATGCCGGCCATCGCGAGATCGTCGAATTGCTGCTTGCCCATCGCGCCAACCTGAACGTAACGGCCAAGTTCGGACTCAGCGCCCTGATGCTCGCCATCGTGGCCGGTCATACCGAGATCGCGATTCTGCTTGCACGGGCCGGAGCGGACCAGTCGTTACGCGGAAGCGGCGCACCCGGTTTTGCAGGCAAGACTGCATACGATCTTGCCGCTGAGCGCGGCATGCAGGAGCTGTCGGAAGTTTTGATGCCCGACCAATCGAGGCCATGATGGATACGAACGACACGCGCTGCGCCGAATACCGCAAGTTCAAGATGATCGATGCGGCTTTCCGCGCCGGCGATCTCGCCGCGCTGCGCGCCGCGGTCGACGATCCCGCCGACATCCCGAACGGCGCCATGCCGATGACGATAGGCCGCTGCCTCGAATACGCGATCTATCACAGCCCCCTGCCGTTCATCCGCACACTGCTGGAGATCGGCGCCAACCCGAATCCCGAGGATCACATCGGCTTCCCTCCCCTGATCGCCGCACTTTCATGCAGCCACCCGCATCCCGGCTCACCCGGCAGGACGGACGTGCCGGAGATACTGAAACTCCTGCTCGAATTCAAAGCCGATCCAAATCCGCGCGGCATCAACGACTACACCGCGTTGCACATGGCGGTGGGCGAACGCAATCTGGCTGCCGTGCAACTACTCCTGCAAGCCGGCGCAGACCCGCGCCTGCGCACACGGATCGACGAATGCGAAACGCCGCAGGAGATGGCGGAGAGGGCGGGGTTTGTTGAGATTGCGGAGTTGTTGGCTGGGCGGGAAGCTCGCTTGGTAGACAAGTAACTTCCTGCCACTTCTTGGCACGCTTATGTGCGATAGCCAAAACAATTCGACTCCGGTACATTCGCACTCGCTCTTGGAAGGTGTCCACATTATGTTTCGTGAAGAAATGCCCCGAGTATATGAGTTAAAGGATCTATTCGAAGGTCAGGATAACCCTCGCACAAATTTTCTAAGCTTTCGAGATACTGATCCACCGCTCAGTGGGATGAAGCAGGCTTGGCTTGCGTATGAGCAGGAATTACGGCGGCTCGATGTGGCCGCATGGGAGTTTCTGAAAGGCGAAGTAAACCGCCACCGAAATAAGTTCAACGGGGGAGCACTTCGTGGTCGGCAACAGATCATGTCATTTCTGAATCAAGCGCGCGCCTATAACTACCTTGTGGATATTGTTTGTTCTCATGTGCGATTCATTCCAGAAAAGGAGATAGATGGGCTGAAAACCCCCGACCTCGAAGGTGTGCTGAACGAGCGGAAGGTTCTATGTGAGGTTAAGACTCTCCATATTTCGGATCTAGAGATGGACAGGCGAAAAAGGGAAAAAGGCTGGGAAACTGAACGCCCGGATGACAGACGTTATATCAATTTTCTCTGCGAAAAATTGAAGTCGCATTTATGTAAAGCCATAAGCCAGATGTCATCATACGATGACTCATACGATGTGAAACGCATCGCATTTATTGTGATCAACTTTGATGAGTTCTTCAGTAACAAGAAGGCAGAATACTATTCACAGATAGATCGATGGCTTGCCACGGATATGCTTTCTGGCATTGATATAGTTTTCTATAATCAGATAACGCCAAATCATGCACTCGTTTCTATGAAGCGTGCTCAGGTAATTAACCAAGCGTTCTATGCAGCCGAGTAGGGTGGGCACGAAGTGCCCACGCTGCGGTTTTGGTTTTGACTTTCCTTCCCCTGTGCGCCGCCGAGTAGCGCAGGCTGGTCAGGGGATTTCGGCGAGGACTGTCTGAGCGCGTAGCGCGAGTTCCGCAGCCGCCTGAGCAGTCGAGCAACGCAGGGAACCCCGAAGGGGCGGCGCACCGGGGGCGCCCTCTTTTGGTTACTTTTCTCGGCAAGACGAGAAAAGTGACTAGCTGTCGGGCTACCCCCGACGGTGTTGGTTTTAAATCGAAGCCACTCAACATGCAGCACGCCGCTTCGCGGCGACCCTTCGACAGGCTCAGGGCGAACGGTATGGTAGAAAACCTACGCCCCCAAATACGCCCGCTGCACCGCATCACTGCCCAGCAACACACACGCCGCACCCCACAAAGTGATCGCACCGCACTCCAGCACATAGCCGCGTTGCGCGGCTTCCATTTCCAGTT
>JAUSBC010000064.1 GCA_030652215.1 Sideroxyarcus sp. | reverse complement strand
CCTGAATCTGGTACTTGAGCCGCTGAAATTCATGGAGTTCTCGCTAGAACAACCGGTTCAGGGATGCATCTTCTCGAGTCCTGGCGCCTGCGTGGTCAACCTGCCGGCACCGGAACGTTATGCGGTGCACAAGCTGATCATCCAGGGCGAGCGCCCCGTCGCCGAGCGCGCCAAAGCCACCAAGGACCTGTTGCAGGCCGCCAGCCTGATCAGTTACTTTGTGGAATCCGGTCAGTCGCTTGTCTTCAACACGGCATGGCGTGATGCCCTGGCCAGAGGAAAGGGATGGCAAGCGCGGGCAATTCAAGGCAAGAAGGCTTTGCTGAGGATTGCGCCAGAGCTTGCCTCGGACACCTTGTGGAAAACGCTTTCGTGAAAATAGCGCCCGACATGCTGCTACGGAGAAAAGTCGGCGCTGGCGAGACGGCACAATCAGACCGATGAGCTGGGAACTCAAGCCCGCGCGCGAGGCATTTCCGTCATTCGTGACCGAGTGGGATCGGCTCAACCTCGCGCTATACAACGCTCACCCGCTGTTCGACAGCCGCTTCGTCGGCCCATTGCTGGAATACTTTGGCGGCGGTAGCGAACAGCTCTGCATCCATCGCACAGCGGGAACGGTTGACGGCGCATTGATCCTGCGCCCGACCAGCATGGGACGTTGGGCCCTTTTCTTGCCCTCCCAGGCCCAAGCCGGCCCTGTGCTGCTGGCGGATGCCCGTCTGCTAGAAACGTTGATGCCCGCGCTACCCGGCTTTGCCTGGACGATCGAGCTGTTCGCCCTCGATCCCCAATATTCGCCCGATTGGAGTCATTTGCATCTTCCGCGCACGGTGTTGCGGCACGCCCTGACCATTGCGGTGGAACTCGGCGGCGGTGACTTCGCGGCGTACTGGAGTTCGCGGCCGAAAAATCTGGTGAAAAACCTGCGGCGCTACCAGCACCGTGAAGAAGAGCAATATGGCGAGTCTTCACTCGTCACGATCGACGAGCCTTCAGAAATCACCGCTGCCATCACTCGCTACGGCGCTCTGGAATCGGCTAGCTGGAAGGGTAGAGAAGGGACCGCTATCGGCGCTGATAATGTACAGGGCCGTTTCTATGAAAAAACGATGCGTGACTTCGCCGCCACTGGTCAAGCTCGGGTGCTGGAGCTTCATGTCGGCGGAAAACTCGCCGCATCGCGGTTGCTCATTCGGCACGCGCAAATGTGGGTCATTTTGAAGACTACGTACGAAGAGTCACTTGCCGCAATCGCGCCAGGCCGCCTTCTGCTTCATGAAACGCTCAAACAAGCTTTTCAGGAACTGCGAACGGGCACTGTCGAGTTCTATACCAGCGCCACAATCGATCAGGCGCAATGGGCGACATCACTGCGCTATATCCGTCACCACCAACTTTATCGCAGCCAATTGCACGCCTCAGGGTACCTATTGGCGAAAATGCTGCGCTCCCTAATCTTCGACCGCACTGTTGAAGACGGCATGAAAACGGTGCAGAAATACGTTCCGGTATGCATCAAGCGCTATACCAGCCGACAAGAATTCACGCCTGAAACGACCCGGCTATTCGAAGAGTTTGCTCGCCAGAACATCGAATTCTCTCTCGGATGGTTCGACAATCTGCAGCGCAGCGTCTATGGTAATGACCCCGGCATTCACTACTATGTTGCGGAACTCGCCGGAACGCCGACCGTAGCCTTGCCCATGCGGCTCGTCAAAGATGGCCTGATCCGCCGCAGCGAGGCCTTGGGTAACTTCTACACTTCGCTTTATTCGCCCATATTTTCCCCGTGCGCTACCGCCGTCGACCTGGTGCCTATCCTCGAGGCGGCAAGCCGCGATCACCACCGCGCGCATGTCATGCGCTTTGCGCCGCTGGACGCAGATTCGCCGACATTCGAGGCACTGCTGACCGCCCTGCGCAGTAGCGGCTGGATACCCTTCCGGTTTTTCTGTTTCGGGAACTGGTACCTGACAGTCGATAAGCCTTGGTCGGAATATCTGAAGGAAAGAGAAGGCAAGCTGCGTAGCACCATCAATCGCATGGGCAAGAAATTCGCAGCCGAGGGCGGAACGCTGGAAACGATAATTGACCCCGCAATGGCAGAGGTCGCGATTCAGGCATTCAACGATGTCTATGCACTCAGTTGGAAGAAACCCGAGCCGTATCCAGAATTCATTCCTGGCTTGATCCGCTGGCTGGCTCCCAAGGGACAACTGAGACTGGGGATAGCCCGGCTCAACGGACGACCGGTCGCTGCCCAGATATGGATCGTTGCCAACGGCAAAGCCAGCATTTTCAAGCTGGCCTATGACGAGGCCCATGCGGGCTACTCGCCCGGTACATTACTGACCGCACACCTGATGAAACATGCCATCGACCGCGACACCGTGGCGGAGATTGATTACCTGATCGGCGATGACGAGCACAAGAAATCCTGGATGAACCATAGAAGGGAGCGCTGGGGTATCGTTGCCTATAACCCAAAAACGGTGATGGGGTTTGCTCTTCTTACTCGAGAAATTATCGGCAGAATGGTGCGGAAAGCAATCCAGATGGCGCGCCCCGAACACAAGACGCAAGCACAAGCCATACACTGGAAAATAATTCCCATCGACCTATTCGACGACCACGCGGCGCGTTGGGATGCTTTGCAACAGACATGTGCAAACCTGCCCTTTCTCGAAAGCAGTTTCCTGAAGCCGTTGCTGGCGGAGTTTGGTACAGGGCGAGAAGTACTTGCCTTGGGGAATGAACAGGGCAAGCTGTGCGCAGCCGCTATCCTGACAAAGACGCGCCCGGGAATCTGGCAAACCTTCCAGCCATCACAATTGCCTCTCGGCGCCTGGGTGTCGGACGCCCATGCCGATCTGGCCACCCTGGGCAAATCACTGATCCAATCGCTACCCGGCCTCAACCTCAGCCTCACGCAAATTGACCCATTGTTTCAGCCGCGTCCGGCCGACGGGCACTGCCTCAGGACGATGGATTACATCAACACGGCCTGGGTGGACATCGATCAAGCCTTCGACACCTACTGGGAAGCGCGCGGAAAAAACCTGAAAACCAACCTGCGCAAGCAACGCGCCAAGCTCGAAACCGAGAATGTCGCGCCGCGCCTCGAATGTGTGACGACACCCGCGGCCGTTGCCCAGTCCATTGCGGACTACGGCGCACTGGAAATCGCCGGCTGGAAGGGGAAGGACGGCACGGCCATCCATCCGGGCAATGCGCAGGGCCGCTTCTATCAAAAGATGCTGGAAAATTTCTGCGCCCAGGGGCGCGGCAGAATCTACCGCTACCGATTCAACGACAAGGTCGTCGCAATGGACCTGTGCATCGAAACTGGCGACAAAATCGTCATCCTCAAAACAGCCTACGATGAATCCTACAAGGCGGTTTCTCCATCAAGCCTGATGCGTCAGGACGAGTTCCGAGAATTGTTCACCGAGGGGCGACTGAAGCGGATCGAGTTCTATGGCAAAGTCATGGAATGGCATACGCGCTGGACGGAATACTCCAGAACTATCTACCACGCAACTGTGTATCGGTGGCCATTCCTTGCCAAGCTGCATGCTTGGCGACTGAAACGTGGCTAGCGCACCGGGCGCTCTGCCTCGGAATCCATCACCGCAGGTTCTGTCCCAGCCTCGGCAGTTGGCGTTCCCGTCGGCGTGGGTTCACGCCATTTTCCTGCCTGCTCGAGCTTATTGCGCAATCCAGGCAACGGGAAACCTAACTGATACGCTCGGTGCGCGCTGGCAAGCGACTTGTCGTAATCCTTGAGATCAAAATAGGCCAAACCGAGGTTGTACTGGATGTTGGCATTGTCTCCCGCCAACACCAAGGCCTCTTCCAGTTTTTTTGCGCCATCCTGATTTTGCCTCTTTTGGAGCAAGTGCACACCATATAACGTCTTTACCATGGCATCATCCGGCGCATAGCGCTCGGCACGGTCAAGCCAACATGCAATGGAATACCGCGATCCCCTGGGTTTTTCAGTTTTCTCTTTCCTGGCAAGATTCATCATCGCCATCAACGCTCGATGATGATTCGGTGATGCGCGCAGTGTGTAGTCGATGTCCCCCCCCGGGGTAGTCGAAGTGTTTCCGCGGCTAAGGTTCTCGACGAATGGCAAAAAATGCGCGCCCTCGACTATCTTGAGTTCGTTTTTCTGGGTTCGGTAATCGAATGGCCCATATCCCTCGTTGAGATTACCGCACCCTGTTTGTGCCAATACCCCACCGGATGCCAACACGCCAAAATAGAGGCTTAGGAATTTGACAAGAATGCTCCGCTGCACCATCCACTCTGCCATTTCATCGCTCCTTGGATTGCTGCGCACACCGCGCATATCGTCTTTTGCCGTCAATTGAAGATAAATATCACCCTGCTATCATAGCTCGCATACATAATTCATTCCGAGCTCGATGAAACGCATCCTGATGATCGCCTACCATTTCCCGCCACTCGCGGGGAGCAGTGGCATTCAGCGCACATTACGCTTTGTCCAGCACTTACCAAAATTCGGCTGGCAGCCGATAGTGCTGACCTGTGACCCGCGCGCATACGAGAATACCAGCGACGACCTGCTCGCCGACATTCCGCCGGATACCGTCGTGCGCCGAGCCTTCGCCCTAGATACATCCCGCCACCTTTCCATCGGTGGCCGCTACCCCGGATTCATGGCACGGCCGGATCGCTGGATGACTTGGCGATTTGCCGGCATTCGCGAGGGCATGCGCCTGATTCGCGAGTTCGAACCTGCCGTCATCTGGAGTACCTACCCCATCGCCACCGCCCATGTCATTGCCGCCGAGCTGCATCGCCGCAGCGGCCTACCTTGGATAGCTGATTTCCGCGACCCGATGGCGCAGGATGGCTATCCCGCCGACCCAAGGACCTGGCAAAGCTTCAAGTGCATCGAGGAGCAGGCAATGCAGCAGGCCACCCTTGCACTCTTTACCACACCCGGCGCCACCCGGCTTTATCGAGAACGCTACCCCCATGCAGCCCAGCGAATCGAGTTACTGGAAAACGGCTACGACGAAGAAGCTTTTGCCGATGTTGAACGGCAGATTACCCAGCGCGCACCACTCAATCCCGGATACTTGACGCTGCTGCATAGCGGGATCGTTTACCCGGAAGAGCGCGACCCCACCGCACTCATCGCCGTACTGGGTGACTTGCAACGCACCAAGCAACCCGCAGCGAACCGCTTGAAACTACGCTTTCGCGCGCCCGTGCATGATGATCTGCTGCGCCGGCTTGCAATGGAGCATGGCGTCGCCGAGTCAATCGAAATCATGCCCTCGATCCCTTACCGCGCGGCACTGGAAGAAATGTTGCGCGCGGATGGCCTATTGATCCTCCAGGCCGCCAACTGCAATGACCAGATACCCGCCAAGCTCTACGAGTACCTGCGCGCGGGGCGTCCGGTGATCGCGCTCACCGATCCTGCCGGCGATACCGCTCAAACACTTCTTGGCGCCGGTATCAGCACCATTGCCCCTCTCGACGACCGACAGGCGATCGGAAAAATCCTCCTCGCTTTCGCTGACCAGTCGCTCCATGGTGCGCTGCCGACAATCGATGCAGCCGCAGCCGCTTCGCGTCGCGGCCGAAGCGAAGCGCTCGCGCGCATGCTCGACAACGTAGTTCCGCAACCCCTCCAGAACTCGCCAAAGTGACCACAGTCCCATCTCTTCAGCCCGCAATTGCGATCATCATTCCTTATTTTCAGCGCGACCAAGGCATTCTCCGCCGCGCACTGGATAGCATCGCGAGGCAAGACACAGTCGTTGCCGCCCACGTCATCGTGGTCGATGACGCTTCACCGGTACCGGCCGAGGACGAGATTGCCAGTGTCTTGTTCCCCGACCACTTCACTTGCCAAGTCATCAAGCGTGCCAATGGCGGGCCGGCAGCGGCGAGAAATACAGGCCTGGGCAATGTTCCCAAAAGTTGCCAATACGTCGCTTTTCTTGATTCAGACGACGAATGGAGCACTGACCACTTAAAAAACGCCTGGACTGCACTGGAAGCGGGTTTCGATTTTTACTTTTCTGATCTCTATCAACTCGAACAAAGCACAGGTGCATTCGAACGTGCCGGCCGCATAACACCGCACGAACATCCCAAGATCAACGCCGAATCGCAACTGCATGCATATCAAGGCAACATGGCTTCGCAGATTCTCACGGGCAACATAATCGGTACGCCGACGGTTGTCTTTCGCAGGGAAGTTGCCCCCGAACAGCGATTCAGAGAGGAATTTCGTAACGCCGGAGAAGATTATCTATTCTGGCTTGAGTTTTGCCTCAAGACTGACCATATTGCATTCTCAACCGTCTGCGAAGCAAAATGTGGACGAGGCGTGAACGTATTTTCTGGAGTAGCCTGGGGATCGCTGGAACATATGCTGCGAACAAGAAACATGCTGCGTTACAAGCGTTTCGCACTCGAAAACATGACTCTGACACCAGAAGTCAAGCAGCACGTACGCTCGGACATCAGACGCTTGCGCGAAGAATATTGCCAAGACCTTCTGCATGTCTTTCGGCATACGAAGCAGCTTCCGTGGACAGAGCTAATTGCGCATTTGAAATTCGACCCAGCCACACTATTAGCCCTCCCACCGACGATCATTTCCATGTTGCGGCCGAGAGTATCGAAATGAAAACATCGGATCGAAAATCCACCATCTTGGTCGACAAATACATTCGCGCCGCCACCAACTCAAGGGTTGAAGGATATAACTACAAAGGACTGTATATCCATACCGCACCAGGACTCCATGACCATGTTGCGGGAAAGATTCAGGGGCTGCTGAATACCGGGACAGAGGTACTGGATTTGGCTGCGGGTAGTGGTGCAATGAGTCTACGGCTGCGTGACATGGGATATCGGGTAACTGCCACGGACTATGTTTCTGACAATTTTCGCTTGGCCGACGACATCGACTTTGTCCCCGCCGACCTCAACCAAGAGTTCTCCAATGAATTCAAAAATCAGTTTGATGCAGTCATTGCCATTGAAATCATCGAACATCTTGAAAACCCACGCCATTTTTTCAGGGAATGCAATCGGGCACTGAAACCAGGCGGACACTTGATTCTCACAACGCCAAATATTGACAACCCCGT
>JAUSBC010000061.1 GCA_030652215.1 Sideroxyarcus sp. | reverse complement strand
TCTGACAACTTGAATTCGCCAAGCAGGTAAGGATCGGCGCCTTCGGTATGGGTAATCACGGCCTTGTTGGTGTTGCGGTCCCACCACAATTTGTTCTGCGGGTCGTAGCAGCCCTCTTCCTTGGCCACTTCGGTGCGCACGAACATGCCGAACTCGTCGTGTTCGGCATCCAGGTTCACCAGTTGGCCGGAGTTGGTATAGCGCACCAGGAATTCGCGGTCGAACAAGCCGAGGGCGATGATCTCGTGGATCAGGGCCAGCATCAGCGCGCCGTCGGTGCCGGGACGGATGGGCACCCATTCGTCGGCGATGGCGGAATAGCCGGTACGCACGGGGTTGATGGAAATGAAACGGCCGCCCTCGCGCTTGAACTTGGACAGCGAGATCTTCATCGGATTGGAGTGATGGTCTTCCGCCGTGCCGATCATGATGAAGAGCTTGGAACGTTCCAGATCGGGCCCGCCGAATTCCCAGAACGAACCGCCGATGGTGTAAATCATGCCCGCAGCCATGTTGACCGAGCAGAAGCCGCCGTGCGCTGCGTAGTTGGGTGTGCCGAACTGGCGCGCGAACAGACCGGTCAGCGCCTGCATCTGGTCGCGGCCGGTGAACAGCGCGAATTTCTTCGGGTCGGTCGCGCGTATCTTGCCCAGGCGCTCTCCCAGGATGGAGAAAGTCTCTTCCCAGCTGATTTCCTCGAAATCGCCGGCGCCGCGCTCGGTTCCGGCTTTGCGGCGCAAAGGCTTGGTCAGGCGTGCGGGCGAATACTGCTTCATGATGCCGGACGAACCCTTGGCGCAGATCACGCCGTTGTTCAGCGGATGGTCGGGGTTGCCGTCGATATAGCGCACTTCGCCGTTGCGCAGATGCACGCGAATGCCGCAACGGCAGGCGCACATATAACAAGTCGTGTTGCGAACTTCGGTTTTCGCTCCCGCAACGGGGGGAGCCAGTGGATCATGCAAAGGAGTCGATGACATTGGTTTAATTTTAGGTGGTGATCGAAACGCGACAGCCCTACGAAAATACTCAGACTCTCCGGGGCGAGAGTATGCGTATCCCGCGCCACGCCTACCATAGCTGTGATGAGGGATTGAAGCATAACCCATAAGGGGGGTACGCACCTCAACCCATGAGGGCTATCGCCGACTCGATGAGCTTGCTCTAGTGTGCGAACCTGCGATTTTATAAGTAGTTGACTAGCTTACTAGATTATTCAAGGGGAGAAAAGAATGGCATTGGTTAACCCGCATGGTGGTGGCAATCTGAATCCGTTGTTGCTGGAAGGCTCCGCACTCAAGTCGGAACTCGAAAAAGCGAAAAAACTGCCTCAAATCAAAGTCAGTTCGCGCGAAAAGGGCGACATCATCATGTTCGGTATCGGCGGCTTCACACCGCTGGACGGCTTCATGACCCATTCCGACTGGCAAGGCGTGTGCGATGGCATGAAGATGGCAAATGGCCTGTTCTGGCCCATCCCCATCACGATGTCCGTCAGCCAGGCTGTCGCCGACACCATCAAGACCGGCCAGGAAATCGCGCTGACCGACCCCGAGAACGGCGAGGTGCTGGCCACCATGTCGATCACCGAGAAATACACCATCGACAAGGCGCACGAGTGCGCCATGGTGTTCAAGACCACAGACCCCAAACACCCCGGCGTGAAGATGGTCATGGAACAGGGCGAAGTCAATCTGGCCGGTTCCATCAAAGTCCTGTCGCAAGGCGGCTTCCCCGAGAAGTATCCCGAGCTGTTCAAGACCCCCAACCAGACGCGCGAGATTTTCAGCCAGATGGGCTGGTCCAAGATCGCCTGCTTCCAGACCCGCAACCCGATGCACCGTTCGCACGAGTATCTGGCCAAAATCGCCATTGAAGTGTGCGACGGCGTGCTGATTCACTCGCTGCTGGGCAACCTCAAACCCGGCGACATCCCCGCCGAAGTGCGCGCCAAGGCCATCGGCACCCTGACCGAGAAATATTTCGTGAAGAAGACCGTGGTCCAGGCCGGCTACCCGCTGGACATGCGCTATGCCGGTCCGCGCGAAGCCCTGTTGCACGCCGTGTTCCGCCAGAACTACGGCTGCTCGCACCAGATCGTCGGTCGCGACCACGCCGGCGTGGGCAGCTATTACGGCCCGTTTGACGCGCATCACATCTTCGACCAGGTGCCCAAGGGCGCGCTGGAAACCGAAGCATTGAAGATCGACATCTCGTTTTGGTGTTATAAATGCGGCGGCATGGCTTCGGCCAAGACCTGCCCGCATGATGACGCGGACCGGCTGCAAGTGTCGGGCACGCAGTTGCGCAATTCACTCTCCAAAGGTGAGAATGTGCCCGCAGAGTTCAGCCGGCCCGAGGTGCTGGAAATTTTGCGTGCCTATTACGCGAGTTTAGAAGGTGGAAAGTAATATTTGGTAGGTTCGTAACAGTGAAAAATTTTTGTGGTAGTAACTGCAATTTTTGAGGAGAAACTAATGTTCACAAGCAATCCCTTTGTCGATCTTTCGGCATCGATTCCAACCGCCTACATGCAGGGGTATATCATCGTGATGGTCCTGCTGGTCATGGGCGGGACAATACTTGATATGCTTCACAAGAAGAGCGCGAAGTACTTTTTCGAAAATGCAAAAAAAGCTGAGAAGAGCGCAAAACGATCACTGGGTGGCGGTGAAAAGGTAGCGATTGCCACTGCCGTGCTGGTAAAAGAAGTATTGACCTCCGGCGAATTCGACAATCCCCGCCGCAGGCTTTCCCATCTGCTGACCATGTGGGGAACCATTATTTTCATCGTGACGACCGCGATCATGATTTTCTCGCCGGAGTCCACTTCTGCCCTGCTGCCGCAACTCTGGCACATCGGCGCGCTGATGCTGGCTGTGGGTGGATACTGGTTCTGGTTCTTTATCCGCGCCGATGTCGCTGCGGAAGGCTTGCCCGCTTTCAGGCTCGAGCGCGCTGACCTGTTCATCCTCTCGCTGCTGGCCACCTCGACCTTCGCATTGATCTGGTCGTTCACCGGCGGCGGCGTGACCGTGTTC
>JAUSBC010000053.1 GCA_030652215.1 Sideroxyarcus sp. | reverse complement strand
CCCTACGTGTTATCCGGTTTGGTATGTAGCGACGCAGCCCGGATGGAGCCGCAGGCGAAATCCGGGGGGGGGTATTGCCTTACTCGAAATCGCCCCACGCGCTTTTCTTGGTCGCGCTCTTGGTATTGGATTCGAAGCGCTCGATCTCGCGCCGGTCGCGTTTGGTGGGTCTGCCTTTGAAAGTCGGTTGCGGTAGCGCTTTGAGGTTGGCGGCAATCTCGGCGCGCCGCGCAATGCTTGCCGCGCTTTCGCGATACAGTTTCTGCGCTTCCGGTGCGGGGCCGCGCCGGTTGGAGATGCCCAGCACCTCGATCTCGAAGTGGTATTGGCCGAGACGAATGACCAGATGGTCGCCAGCCCCTACGGCCTTGGCGGGCTTGATGCGCGCTTCACCCATCGTCACTTTGCCGCTCTCGACCGCGTCAACGGCGAGTGCGCGCGTCTTGAAGAAGCGCGCTGCCCACAGCCATTTGTCGATGCGCAGTTTGTCGGCAGGTTCGTTCATTGTCCGGGCTTCAGCAATTCCTGGTAGACCGCCAGATCGTGATCGGAAAAGCAGCAGAAAATCACTTCGCGCATCCCCGAATATTTCGGTAGCCAATTTTGGACAGTCGCCACGGCAATGCGTGCGGCCGACTCAATGGGGTAGCCATACACGCCGGTGCTGATGGAGGGAAATGCGATGGAGCGGATATCGTTGGCAGCAGCAACTTCGAGCGAACGGCGATAGCAGGAGGCCAGCAATTCCGCTTCGCCGTGCGTGCCGCCCTGCCAGACAGGGCCAACGGTGTGGATGACGAAACGGGCAGGCAGACGGTAGCCTTGGGTGAGCTTGGCATCGCCGGTAGCGCAGCCGCCGAGGCCGAGGCATTCTTCGTACAGTTGCGGCCCGGCAGCACGGTGTATCGCGCCGTCCACCCCGCCGCCGCCGAGCAGCGAACTGTTGGCCGCGTTCACGATGGCATCGACTTGCAGCGTCGTGATGTCGGCCCTGATTGCGCGGATTGAAACTGGCATGTTTCGCTGCGAACGAAAGCCCTACTTCACGCAATCCACGTAATACACGCGCTCGCCGTTATTCCTCTCCGCCACCAGTCCGTGAATGTCGGTTTCGAATCCGGGGAAGCGCTTGTTGAAATCGCGCGCGAACTTGAGGTAATCGACGATGGTTTTGTTGAAGACCTCGCCCGGGATCAGCAGCGGAATGCCGGGCGGGTATGGCGTCAGCAATACGGCGGTGATGCGGCCTTCCAGGTCGTCGATGGACACGCGCTCGATCTCGCCGTGTGCCATTTTGGCGAAGGCATCGGACGGCTTCATCGCCGGGACCATGTTGGACAGGTACATCTCGGTGGTCAGCTTCGCCACGTCGTTGGCCGTGTAGATGCCGTGGATCTGGTCGCACAGGTCGCGCAGGCCGATCTTTTCGTAGCGCGGGTTCTTGGCGATGAATTCCGGCAGCACGCGCCACAGCGGCTGGTTCTTGTCGTAGTCGTCCTTGAACTGCTGCAGCTCGGTCACCATACTGTTCCAGCGCCCCTTGGTGATGCCGATGGTGAACATGATGAAGAAGGAATACAGGCCGCATTTCTCCACCACCACGCCGTGCTCGGACAGATATTTGGTGACGATGCTGGCGGGGATGCCGCTGTCGGCAAAATCACCGTCCACATCAAGACCCGGTGTGACCACGGTGGCCTTGATCGGGTCGAGCATGTTGAAGCCTTCGGCCAGCTTGCCGAAACCGTGCCAGCGGTCGTCTCCGCGCAGCACCCAGTCTTCGCGGTCGGCCATGCCTTCTTCCGACAGATAGTCCGGACCCCAAACCTTGAACCACCAGTCCGCACCCCACTCTTCATCCACCTTGCGCATGGCGCGGCGGAAGTCGAGCGCTTCGGCGATGGACTCTTCCACCAGCGCGGTGCCGCCGGGCGGCTCCATCATCGCGGCCGCCACGTCGCACGAGGCGATGATGGCGTACTGCGGCGAGGTCGAGGTATGCATCAGATAGGCTTCGTTGAAACAGTCGCGATCCAGTTTGCGCGACTCGCTGTCGCGCACCAGTATCTGCGAGGCCTGCGACAGGCCGGCCAGCAGCTTGTGCGTGGACTGGGTGGCGAACACCATGGACTCTTTCGCGCGCGGACGGTCTTTGCCGATGGCGTGCATGTCCCTGTAGAAATCGTGGAACGCCGCGTGCGGCAGCCAGGCTTCATCGAAATGCAGCGCATCTATCCTGCCGTCCAGCATTTCCTTCAGCATTTCCACGTTGTACATCACGCCGTCGTAGGTGCTCTGCGTGATGGTCAGAATGCGCGGCTTTTTCTTTTTGTCCTTGATGAACGGGTTGGCGTCGATCTTCTTCTGGATGGTCGCGGGCTCGAACTCGGATTTCGGAATCGGACCGATGATGCCGAAGTTGTTGCGCGTCGGCGTCAGGAACACCGGCACCGCACCGGTCATCATGATCGCGTGCAGGATGGACTTGTGGCAGTTTCTGTCCACCACCACGATGTCGTCCGGCGCCACCATGGAGTGCCACACGATCTTGTTGGAAGTGGAGGTGCCGTTGGTGACGAAGAACAAATGGTCTGCGTTGAAGATGCGCGCCGCGTTGCGTTCGGACGCAGCGACCGGGCCGGTGTGGTCGAGCAACTGGCCGAGTTCGTCCACCGCGTTGCACACGTCGGCGCGCAGCATGTTCTCGCCGAAGAACTGGTGGAACATGCGTCCCACCGGTGACTTCAGGAACGCCACGCCGCCGGAGTGGCCGGGACAGTGCCAGGAATACGAACCGTCCTGCGCGTAGTCCACCAGCGCGCGGAAGAACGGCGGCGCCAGCGAATCCATGTAGGACTTGGCCTCGCGGATGATGTGGCGCGCCACGAATTCCGGCGTGTCCTCGTGCATGTGAATGAAGCCGTGCAGCTCGCGCAGGATGTCGTTTGGGATGTGGCGCGAGGTGCGCGTTTCGCCGTACAAATAGATCGGGATGTCGGCGTTCTTGAAGCGGATTTCCTGCACAAATGAGCGCAGGGTGCGCAGCGCGACTTCTGTCTCTTCCATGCTGCCCGCGCCGAATTCCTCGTCGTCGATGGACAGCACAAAAGCCGATGCGCGGCTTTGCTGTTGCGCGAAGGAAGTCAGGTCGCCGTAGCTGGTCATGCCGACGACTTCGATGCCTTCTTTTTGCAGCGCATCGGCGAGATCGCGAATGCCGTGACCGCTGGCGTTTTCCGAACGGAAGTCTTCGTCGATGATGATGATGGGGAAGTTGAATTTCATGTATGGCTCCCTACAGGGGATGACAGATTAAAGTGGCGCGGATTGTCGCAGGTTTATGCGGCGATGGGGAAAATACGAAAGGGGCTATTCGCGTGGCGGATAGGGGTTTTTGAGCTGTGCGACGAGTTCGGCCAGAACAAGACGGAACTGTTGCTCGTCGCAGTCCATGAGTACGGCATCCGCGAGTGCGTCCTCGCAGAGCTGGCGGATTTCGGCCAGGTTCTCCTGCAGCACCTTGTTCTTCTCCACGCAGGAGATGACTTTGCCTTCGGGAGTGCGCCAGATGACGGGTTGTTTTGCGGTCATCACAAATTCAAAACCGAATTAGCCACAGAGGGGTTTGACGCATCTTATATCTTAGGCAACGTCACGCCGACCTGGCCTTGGTACTTGCCGCCACGGTCTTTGTAGGAAGTCTCGCACACTTCGTCGCTCTCAAAGAACAGCACCTGCGCCACGCCTTCATTGGCGTAGATCTTCGCGGGCAACGGGGTTGTGTTGGAAAACTCCAGCGTCACATAGCCTTCCCATTCCGGCTCGAACGGGGTGACGTTGACGATGATGCCGCAACGCGCGTAGGTGGATTTGCCCAGGCATACCGTGAGCACGCTGCGCGGAATGCGGAAGTACTCGACGGTGCGCGCCAGCGCGAAGGAATTGGGCGGGATGATGCAGTAGTCGGCCTCCACGTTCACGAAGGAACTGGGATCGAAGTTCTTGGGATCGACGATGGTGCTGTTGATGTTGGTGAACAGCTTGAATTCGCGCGAGCAGCGGATGTCGTAGCCGTAGCTGGAGGTGCCGTAGGACACGATCTTCTGGCCGTTCACTTCCTTGACCTGGTTGGGCTCGAACGGC
>JAUSBC010000048.1 GCA_030652215.1 Sideroxyarcus sp. | reverse complement strand
ACAGCAATACCTCACCTTCCTGCTGAGTGGAGAGATGTTTGCCATCGGCATCCTCAACATCAAGGAAATCATCGAGTACGGCAGCCTCACCGAAGTGCCGATGATGCCGGGCTTCATCCGCGGGGTGATCAACCTGCGCGGCAGCGTGGTGCCGGTGGTGGACCTGTCGGCGCGCTTCGGGCGCAGCAAGACCGAAGTATCGCGGCGCACCTGCATCGTCATCATCGAAGTGCGGAACGAGGACGAATCAAAGCAGGACATCGGCGTGATGGTGGACAGCGTGTCGGAAGTGCTGGAGATCCCGCGCAGCGAGATCGAACCTCCGCCGGCCTTCGGGGCCAAGATCCGCGTGGACTTCATCCACGGCATGGGCAAGGTGGCGGGCAAGTTCGTCATCATCCTGAATGCCGACAAGGTGCTGTCGGTGGAGGAACTGTCCATGCTCGGGAACGCCGCAGGTTTGGTGCCGGCGGGTCAGGCCGAGGTTGTGTGATGCCGGAGGCGGCGGAGCGCTTCAAGTTGCGGAAGAAATCAGAACAGCTCGATCTTCTTTTCAGCCGTTTTCTTATGGATAGCCAGCATGCGTTCGTATTCAAGTTCCGCTTTGGTGACTTCGGCGGCGTTGGCCTGGGTGGTGGGAATGCGCCTGCAGAATGCTTCGCCGGTGTGGGGAACGAAGACCACCTTGCGCGACCAGGGGCCATTGAAGTCGGAGGCGACGAGCGGGATACCCTCGCGTTCCAGCCATTCGTGCGCGAAAGCGGAATTGCGCTCCCCGATGTCCATGCGGATCGAACTGACGATGGTGCCTCCGCCGAATGCCTTGGCGATGAGCCTGGTTTTCTGGGAGCCTCGGTTGAGCAGAGCGTTGACCAGCACTTCCATCGAATAGTCGCCGTTCATGATGACATCAATATCGGCGTTGGACGAGCCCGTGCTGGTCGGCAGGAGGAAATGGTTCATGCCGCCAAATTTCAGTACCGGATCGAACAGGCAGACGGCAACGCAGGAACCGAGCAGCGTGGAGATCGGACGCTCATTGTCGATGGCCCAACCGCCGGGATTGATGTTCTTGGCGATGCGCTCGAAATCCTTGCCTGTCAGGTTTGTTGTTGCGTTCATGGTGCCCGGGTGCATACCTCGAATCGAGACAGGACGAATATTCTATCGCGTTCACGGCGTCGCGTTGTTTGCGTGAGTGGATTCTGGCCGCAAAACACCGGGCTCACCATACGTATGAACCATTACATGAAAACTCTATATACCGGACACCTCCGGGCATCTCATCCCCAAGTTGCCCGCATGGGTAACTTGGCATCCTCTCGGGATGAATCGGCACATGGATAAAAAATCGCTATTCGAGACGCTCGCCGCCCAAGTGACGCAGGGCGAACTGGTGTTTTCGACAGGAGCCCAGGTTGCACTCAAATTGCGCCGAGCCCTCGACGACCCGGACTGCCACATCAATACCGCAGCCCGGCTGATACAGGCGGAACCGCTGCTCTCGGCGCGGGTGATCGCCATCGCCAACTCCGTGGTTTACAACCGCTCGGGCCGCGAGATCGCCGATGTGCATATGGCCGTTTCGCTGCTCGGCTTCAGCACCATACGTTCGCTGGCGATGGCACTGGTGACGCGCCAGATGGCGGGGAAATCGAAGAATCCCGCGCTGCAGGAACTGGTCAACAAGCAGTGGGAACATTCGGCGCATGTGGCCTCGCTCGCGCATGCCATTGCGCGCCATGTCACGCATCAGGACCCGGAGACCGCGCTGTTCGCGGGCATCATTCACGAAATAGGCGGGTTTTACATGCTCTCGCGCGTGGAAGAATTCCCCGGCTTGCTGGAAGGCGACTTTACCGAGTGGCTGGAGGGAGGGGAGGTCGTAGTGGGGCGTGCCGTACTGGGCAAGCTCAAGGTGCCCGCATCGGTGACTTCGATTATCGAGACATTCTGGGACGGCTTTCTGGCCATGCCCCCGGTGACACTGGCCGATACCCTGCTGCTGGCGGAACAACTTTCTCCAATCCCGTCGCCCTTGCACCGGCTGGACAACAAGGTGCCCGAAAGCAGCATGATAGCCAGCATCGAAATGGTGATCGGCGAGGAGACGCTTTCCCTCATTCTCAAGGAATCGGCCGAAGAAATCGAGTCGCTCACCAGAGCGTTGCAGTTCTAAACAGGTACCGTTCCATGAGTTACACAATCAACGATGCAGAATTCAGACGCTTCAGTGCATTGATCTATGACATCGCGGGCATCACCCTGACCGACGCCAAGAAGATGCTGTTGACGGGGCGGCTTTCCAAGCGGCTCATCGCGCTGGGTATTCCAAACTACACGCAGTACTTCAAATATGTCACCGACGATGCACATGTCGACGAGTTGCAGTTCATGGTGGACCTGCTGACCACCAACGAAACCTATTTCTTTCGCGAGCCGCAGCACTTCGATTATCTCAAAACGATCATTCCGTCCGCCCTCAGGCAGGGCCAGGTGTACCGCGTGTGGAGCGCCGCCGCCTCCATCGGGGCGGAGGCCTATACCATCGCCATGCTCCTGGCTGACAAGCTGGGCATCGACGGCACCTGGGAAATACTCGGCACCGACATCAGCAATTCCGTGCTGGAGCAGGCGCAAAAAGGGCACTATCGCATGGCCGAGTCGGAAAAAATCCCGCGCGAATATTTGAAGAAATACTGCCTCAAAGGAAAGGGACCGCAGGAAGGCACGTTCCTGATCGACCGGCGATTGCGCCAGCACACCCGATTCGAGCCCCTGAATCTGAATGTCGAGGGCATGAGAAAGGTGGGCGACTTCGACGTGATCTTTTTGCGCAACGTGCTCATCTACTTCGACATACCCACCAAGCAGCGCGTGGTCGCCAATGTGATTCCGAACCTCAAAATCGGCGGTTACTTCATCATTGGTCATGCCGAATCGCTGAACGGCATCACCGACGTGCTAACGCAGGTGGAGCCCACCGTTTACAGGAGGCTTTGAGCATGGAAGCGGCCGCCGCAGTGCGCGAGGTATATCTCAAACCCGGCGATTTCTGTTTCGGGGAGGGCATGCTGCGCATCAACACCGTGCTGGGTTCCTGCGTCTCCATCGTCCTGTGGCATCCCCAGTTGGCTCACGGCGGCATGTGCCATTACATGCTGCCAAGCCGCAACCTGCCGCGCGGCGGCCTGGCGCCGGACGGAAAATACGGCGATGAAGCCATGGAACTGTTCATGCTCGAACTCAGGAAACGCCATACCGCGCCCGACCAATACCGGGTGGGCGTATATGGCGGCGGCAACATGTTCAGCGAGGCCTCCCCCAAGGGCATGGATATCGGGCAACAGAACATCGACATGGCTCGCCGCCTGCTGGACGAGCGGGGTTTCACGCTGTCGGACGATCATCTCGGCAGCTTCGGACGACGCAAGATCGCCTTCGATGTGTGGAACGGCGAGGTAAGATTGGTGCATATAGATCACAGGAAAACCGAAATCGATGGATAAGATAAAAGTCATGGTCGTGGACGATTCCGCAGTCGTACGCGAAGTTGTCAAACAAGTGCTGGAAACCGACCCGGCGATCCAGGTTATCGCCACCGCCATGGACCCGCTGTTCGCCATGGAAAAGATGAAGACGCAGTGGCCGGACGTGATTGTGCTCGACATCGAAATGCCGCGCATGGACGGCATCACCTTCCTGCACAAGATCATGGCGGAGCGCCCGACCCCCGTGGTGATCTGCTCCACCCTGACCGAAAAAGGCGCGCAGGCAACCATGCTTGCGCTGGCGGCAGGCGCCACCAGCATCATCACCAAGCCCAAGATGGGCGTAAAACGTTTCCTGCAGGAAGACGCATCCAACGACCTGATCGAATCCGTCAAGGCGGCGGCCCGCGCCAATGTGCGCCGCCTGGTGGACACTACGCTGCGGCCGGTGGGCGCCGTCAGCCCCAAACTCAATGCCGACGCCATACTCGCACCGCCCGGCGCAGCCGCCCTGGACCAGACCTCGGAACAGATCGTCGCCATCGGCACCTCCACCGGCGGCACCCAGGCCCTGGAAGTCGTGCTCACCGCCTTGCCGCGCATGTGTGCCGGCATCGTCGTCGTGCAGCACATGCCGGAAATGTTCACCGAAGCCTTTGCCCAGCGCCTGAACAGCCTGTGCGAGATCGAAGTGCTGGAAGCCAAGAACAACGACCGCGTCATTCCCGGCCGCGCCCTGATCGCCCCGGGCGGCAAGCATATGCTGCTCAAGCGTAGCGGGGCGCAATACCATGTCGAAGTGGTCGAAGGGCCACTGGTCAACCGCCACCGGCCCTCGGTGGACGTGCTGTTCCGCTCGGTTGCCAAGTTCGCCGGCAAGAACGCGCTGGGCATCATCATGACCGGCATGGGCGACGACGGCGCGCGCGGCCTCAAGGAAATGCGCGATTCGGGGGCTCATACGCTGGGCGAGAACGAAGATACCTGCGTCGTCTACGGCATGCCGAAAGAGGCGAAGAAACTGGGGGCGGTGTGCGAGGAGATTCCGCTGCAGCAGATTGCGGGCAGGATCATGAACGTGCATGCCATGATTTCGGGACGGTAAATCGAGATGCGGGGCGGGGTTGTTCACTAGGCCGTCATACCGGCGAAAGCCGGTATCCAGCAATAAAGCAATAGGCCGCGAAGCGGACAGAACCACGATGTTGTCCTACTTCGTGGGAAATATTTGATCATCTGGATACCGGCCTGCGCCGGTATGACGGCCTTATAGACAATCCGGGCTTATTTCAACTCCCAAACGCCGCCGACAGCGCCGCAATCATATAGGCGTGATCAAGAACTCCGGCGCTTTCACGCGCGCTGTGCATCGCCCACATTGGCGAACCAACGTCCACGCTCGCAACACCCAACTGGGCCGCGATCATCGGACCGATGGTGCTGCCGCACCCCAGGTCGCTGCGATGCGCATACTGCTGGTAAGGCACGCCGGCCTTTTCGCATAGCTTCATGAAACGCGCCGCAGTCTCGGCATTCGTGGTGTAGCGTTGGTTCACGTTGGTCTTGATGACCGGACCGCCATTCACCAGCACTTTGTGACCGGGCTCGTAGGCGCCCGGGAAATTCGGGTTATAGGCATGTGCCATATCGGCACTGATGAAAAAACTGCGCGCAACGGCACGCCGTCTGTCCTCCTCATCCAATCCTGCCTGGAGACTGATGCGCTGCAGCACATCAATTGCGAAACTGCCGCCCGCCCCGGTGGCACTCTCGCTACCCACTTCCTCGTGATCAAAGAAGGCAGCGACACAGGTCGCAGCAGGCTGCTGCGTCGCAATCAGCGCTGAGAGTGCAGCGTGCGTGGACGACAAATTGTCCAACTGGCTATCGGCAATAAACTCGTTGCTTGCTCCCCACAGGCAGCCCTTCTGCACGTCATAGACCGTCAATTCCCAGCTCAGCAAATCCGCCGCATCGCCCTGCACGGCGTCAGCCAGGAGCTTGCGCAACTGCGCTTCGGCATCATCGCCTTCGCTCATCTGGCCTAGGATCAGCGGCAATTCCGTTTGCTTGTTGAGCTTCAGGCCTTGCTCATTGACCTCGCGGTTCATATGAATGGCCAGATTGGGCAACCGCACCAGCGCTTGCTCGAAGCGCAACAATCGCGTTTCCTGACCATCTGCTGTTCGCAACACGACACGGCCAGCCAAACTCAAGTCCCGGTCGGTAAACGTGGCCAATATCGGTCCGCCATACACCTCAACGGCCAGCCGAGAAATACCATCGCCGCTCATTGCCGCCTTCGGTTTTAGCCTGAGGCCCGGCGAATCCGTATGGGCACCGACGATGCGAAAACCGGTTTCCGCCAAGGGCTGGCTGCCCAGCACAAATGCAATCATAGATGCACCGCCACGCACGACGTAATAACGTCCATGTGCCGCGAGTTGCCATCTATCGCCTTCCTCAAGCCGGGCGAAACCATGAGCCAACAGGCGCGCCTCGGCACTCGCCACAACGTGCCAAGGACTGGGGCTTGCATCAATGAAGTCGATTAGCTCGTGAGCGGCGGTATGGGTTTGGTTGATTGCGGACATGGTGTGTAGCAGTGGGAGTCAGGGAGGGAGAAGTATACAAGATGAGCCCGTTAGCAAAGGCGATCATCGGCCATACCCTGTCAGATCAAATCAAGAAACCACAAAGCCAAATAAAAAACCGCCCACAAGGGACGGTTTTGTATTTGGCGGAGAGGGCGGGATTGTTCAGCTTTCGCGTTGCCTCCGCGAAAGCTTCATCCCTCGCTTCACTCGGGACCGCCTGTCGGCGTCCTGCGCGAGCTGTGCTCGCTGGTCGAACCCAAGCTGTTTCGTCCACACAACCCACTCAACCAAATAAAAAACCGTCCACAGGGGACGGTTGTTTATTTGGCGGAGAGGGCGGGATTCGAACCCGCGGTGGGATGTTATCCCACACACGCTTTCCAGGCGTGCGACTTAAACCGCTCATCCACCTCTCCGAAAGGGCGCGCAGAATAAACTAGAACGCCGTTTACTGCAATCAAAAACGCTCGCGCCATGCGCGCAGGGCAGTAAATACGGCCAGTTCGCCGGTATCGGTCAGGCCGCGCGCGCGCAGGGTTTGGATGAGTTCAGGGCTGGTGCAGCGCAGGCAGGGGTTGGTTGCCTTTTCCAGGGCAATGGTGAAAGGAACGGTCGGCTGGTGCTCTTCGCGCAGGCGATTGGTTTCGGCGATGCGGCGGCGGATGTCGGGGTTGTTCGGTTCGCAGGCCAGGGCGAAGGGCAGGTTGTAGGCGGTGTATTCGTGCGCGCAGTAGACTTGGGTGTCGTCTGGCAGGGCAGCCAGGCGTTGCAGCGAATGGAGCAGTTGCGCCGGCGTGCCTTCGAAATTCCTGCCGCAGCCCGCGCCGAATATCATGTCGCCGCACAACAGGATGCCGGGAGCGATGAAGACAATGTGCCCGTCCAGGTGGCCGGGTGTCTCGAGGATGTCGAATTCGATGTCCAACATGTCCAGGCGCAGCCGGTCCCCCGCTTGTAAGTCGTGGGTAATATGGGGATTCTTGGGATGGCTTCGCCCGTGCACCGGCACGTTATATACTCCGCGTAATTCTTCGATGCCATCCACATGGTCGTGGTGGCGATGGGTACACAGGATCGCATCCAGTTGCAGGCCGTTTTCCCGCAAATAATCCAGCACCGGTGCGGCTTCACCCGGGTCGACCGCAACGGCGTGATGTTCGCGCCGGAGTAGCCAGATGTAGTTATCTTCCAGCGCAGGAATGGCAGTGATCGTCAGCATGATAGATATTGGAATTTGATGCCCAATTGTAAGGTAAGAGCGCAGAGTTTGAGTGAATGGTTCGCCAGCGAGCAGGGCGGCTATGTGTTGACGCGCGAACAGGAATATTTCGACCGTACGGTGGCCGATATTTTTGGCTTCAATGCGGTGCAACTGGGCTTGCCGGCGCAGGATTTCCTGCGCAATAGCCGCATTCCGCTGCGTTTCAGCGCGGGCAACCATACCGGCAATGCGGTTCGGCTGATTTGCACCGAGTTGCCGTTTGAAAGCGACAGCCTGGATCTGGTGGTGATGCCGCATGTGCTGGAGTTTTCCGACAATCCGCACCAGATCATCCGCGAGGTGGAGCGCGTGCTGATGCCGGAAGGCAACCTCATCATCAGCGGCTTCAATCCTTTCAGCCTGTGGGGAATGCGGCGCGCCTTGGGGAGCAAGCAGGGATACCCGTGGAACGGGCATTTCATCAAGCTGGCGCGCATGAAAGACTGGTTGGCCTTGCTAGGCTTCGAGGTGGTGGGCGGGCGTTTTGCCGCCTATGCGCCGCCGTTGCAACATTCGAAATGGCTGGATCGCTTCTCCTTCATGGAAAAGGCGGGGGATCGATGGTGGGCGGTGAGCGGCGGCGTGTATTTCCTGCATGCGATCAAGCGTGTGCCGGGCATGCGCCTGATCAAGCCGCGATGGAACCATAAACTGGTGCGGAACCTGATTCCGGCCTCGCCCAAACTGGGCAAAGGTATAACGCAAAAGAATGGACAAGATGAGTGACGTAGTCGAGATATTCACCGATGGCGCCTGCAAGGGTAATCCGGGCGTGGGCGGATGGGGCGCTTTGTTGCGCATGAAGGGCAAGGAACGCGAGTTGTGCGGCGGCGAGGCGCACACCACCAATAACCGCATGGAGTTGCTGGCGGCGATTTCCGCGCTGGAGGCATTGACGCGCCACTGCCAGGTGCGCCTGCATACCGACTCGAAATATGTGCAGCAGGGCATCAGCGAATGGGTGCACAACTGGAAGAAGCGCGGCTGGAAGACGGCCGACAAGAAGCCGGTGAAAAACGAAGATCTTTGGCGCAGGCTGGACGCGCTGGCCGAACAGCATCAAATCGAATGGATCTGGGTCAAGGGCCATGCCGGACACGACGGCAACGAGCGCGCGGACCAACTGGCGAATCGCGGAGTGGAAACGGTGCTGGGAGGCGGCAATGCGTAAAGTCGTGCTGGATACGGAAACCACGGGTCTGGACCCGAAGCAGGGGCATCGCATCATCGAAGTCGCGGCCATCGAAATGGACGGACGCAAAGTCTCCAAGCGCACTTTTCACCGTTATCTCAACCCGGAGCGCGAGATCGACGAAGGCGCGGCGGCGGTGCACGGCCTGACGCTGGATCGCCTGCAGGACGAACCCAAGTTCGCCGAGGTTGCCCCGGCGCTGCTCGAATTCATCGCAGGGGCGGAACTCATCATTCACAACGCTCCGTTCGACATGGGTTTTCTGAACGCGGAACTGGCGCTGGCCGGCTTGCCGCCGCTGACCAACCGCGTGATCGACACGCTTAAAGTCGCCAAGGAACTGCACCCGGGCAAGAAAAACAACCTGAACGCGTTGTGCGACCGTTACTTTATCGACAACTCGCACCGCACGCTGCACGGCGCGCTGCTGGACACCGAATTGCTGGCGGAAGTGTATCTGGGCATGACGCGCGGACAAGAGAGCCTGCTCGGCGAGGAAACCAGCGAGGAAGACGGCGTGCAGTTCACCGCCACGGGCGAGGCGATTTGCCTGAGCGTGCGCGTGTTGCCAGCCAGCGAAGAAGAACTGGCGCTGCATGCAGTACAAATGGAAGACATCGAAAAAGCCAGCAAAGGAGCTTGCGTGTGGAAAAGGTTGGAACAACAGGCGTGATTTTGATTTGGTCCAGGCGCATACGCTGGACCCTGATGTTGGCAGTACTGGTCTACCTGGGAATTTGCGCTTATCTCTGGGCTATACAGCGCGACAAGATTTACGAACCCAGCTCAGCCATCCAGACCACACCGGACCGGCAGGGCATGCAATACGAGCAGATAGCCATTCCATCCGGCAGCGGTACCGAGCGCGGCGAACTATATTCCTGGTGGATACCGGCAGCGCAAAGCGATGCGCCCACCTTGCTTTATCTGCACGGCCACAAGCACAACATCAGCCACCTGATCGAACATACCCAGCGCCTGCACGATGCCGGTTACAACCTATTGCTGGTGGACTATCGCGGATTCGGCAAGAGCACGGGCGGCAAGCCCAACGAAGCCAAGATGGATGAGGATGCCGAAGCGGCATGGCGCTATTTGCTGCATCAACGCCAGCAGGACCCGAAACGCACTTATATCTATGGACACTCTCTGGGTGGAGCGGTCGGCATCGCGCTGGCGTCGCGCCATCCCGAAGCGGCGGGACTCATCGCGGAAGGCTCTTTCACGAGCATGCTGGACATGGCCGAGATAGCCTACCCCTTGTTGCCGGTGGACCTGCTGCTGAACCAGCGTTTCGATTCGATGGGCAAAGTCGGCAAGTTGAAAATGCCCGTACTGTTCATCCACGGCACCTGGGACGACCGCGTGCCGTACTGGATGAGCCAGCGCTTGTACGAGCGCGCGCAACAGCCCAAGACGCTCAAGCTCATCGAAGGCGGGGAACACGGCAATTCCAGCAGCGTCGGCTTGCTGGAATATCGCACCGCACTCAACGAGTTCACGCAGTTGCGCACGGCAAAACCCTGATGAAAGAACACCGCAGCGATGTGCTGATCGTCGGCGCGGGTGCCGCCGGCATGATGTGCGCCCTGACCGCAGCCCGGCGCGGACGCTCGGTGACGCTGCTCGACCACGCGGCCAAACTCGCGGAAAAAATACGCATCTCGGGTGGTGGACGCTGCAATTTCACCAACCTCAACGCCGGGCCGGAAAACTACATTTCGCAGAACCCGCATTTCTGCCGCTCGGCGCTGGCGCGTTTCACCCCGCAGCATTTCATCGCCATGCTTGCCAAACACGGCATCGCCTACCATGAAAAAACGCTGGGCCAGTTGTTCTGCGACGACGGATCGGAAGCCATCATTGCCATGCTCAAAGTGGAATGTGATGCGGCCGGCGTGCGCTGGGTCATGCCGTGCAGCGTGGAGAAGATAGAGCGCAGCGATGCATTTCAGGTGACGACCCCGCGTGGAACATATCGCGTCGCCTCGCTGGTCATCGCCACCGGTGGCCTGTCAATCCCCAAGATCGGCGCGACGCCGTTCGGTTACAAGGTCGCCGAACAGTTTGGCGTGCCCATGACCAAACTCAATCCGGGACTGGTTCCGCTGACTTTCCATCCGGAAGAGTGGGCGCCCTATGCCGACTTGTCCGGCGCCTCGCAAGAAGCGGTGGTGAGCTTCGGCAAGCACAGCTTCCGCGAAAACCTGCTGTTCACGCATCGCGGCCTGAGCGGCCCGGCCATTCTGCAAATCTCCTCATACTGGGAACCCGGCAAGCCGCTATCCATCGACTTGCTGCCGGACCTGGATCTGCGCGACATATTTACGCAACATCGCAGCAGCAAAATGTTGCTGGACAACTTCCTGGCGCAATACCTGCCGAAACGCCTGGCGGAGATCGTCGCCACGCAATGGACGCAGAACAGGCCGCTCAACCAGTGCTCTGAAAAGGAATTGCGGACCTTGGCCGACAGCTTGAAAAACTGGCAAGTCACCCCCACTGGAACGTTGGGCTACAGCAAGGCGGAAGTGACCTGCGGCGGTGTGGATACGCATGCGCTGTCGTCCAAAACGATGGAGTGTCTCGACGTCCCCGGGCTGTATTTCATCGGTGAAGTGACGGATGTGACCGGCCAGTTGGGCGGGTATAACTTCCAATGGGCCTGGGCGTCCGGATATGCGGCGGGGCAGGCTGTGTAGGAGCCAGCTTGCTGGCGAAGGTTTTTGATTGATTCGCCAGCAAGCTGGCTCCTACGCTATGGAACAATGAGCCAAGTTTAATGCTATAGTTTTCCTCAAGTAATTCAGCTCAACAAAGGAGATTCAACGATGCGTGCAATACTGATGCTTTTGCTTGCGACACTGTTAAGCGGCTGCGGCTATAACGATTTCCAGAGATTCGACGAACAGGTCAAGGCCGACTGGGCGGAAGTGCTGAACCAGTACCAGCGCCGCTTCGATCTGGTGCCCAATCTGGTGAATACGGTGAAGGGCTATGCACAACAGGAAAAAGACGTGCTGATCGGCGTGACCGAAGCGCGCGCCAAGGTGGGCACCATTCAAGCCACCCCGGCACTCATCAACGATCCGAAAGCATTCGCCCAGTTCCAGGCTGCACAGGGCGAGTTGACCTCGGCATTGAGTCGCTTGATGGTGGTTGTGGAAAACTACCCGCAGTTGAAATCGGACGCGATCTTCCGCGACCTGCAGGCACAACTGGAAGGCACGGAAAACCGCATTACCGTGGCGCGCAACCGCTACATCAAGGCGGTGCAGGAATACAACGTACTGGCGCGTACTTTCCCGAGCAATCTGACGGCCATGATGTTCAGCTATGAAGTGAAGCCGTCGTTTACCGTGGAGGATGAAAAGGCCGTGTCCAAAGCGCCTGCAGTAGATTTCTCCGCCCCCAAGGCCGCACCGGCCAAATAAATGAAACACCTCCGGACGCTGCTGCTTCTGCTTGCGCTGCTGCTTTGCGGCACGGCGCAGGCGGAAGTTCCCGTTCCCGCACTCTCGCAACGCGTCACCGATCTGACCGGCACACTCGATGCCGGGCAACAACAATTGCTGGAGAATAAATTAAAGGCGTTCGAAGCCGGCAAAGGCTCGCAGATCGCCGTGCTGCTCGTGCCGACTACCCAGCCGGAAATGATCGAGCAGTTCGGCATGCGCGTGGTCGAGGCCTGGAAGCTGGGCCGCAAGGGCGTGGACGACGGCGTGTTGTTGTTGATCGCCAAAAACGATCGCAAACTGCGCATCGAAGTCGGTTACGGCCTGGAAGGGGCGCTGAACGATGCGACAGCCAAGCGCATCGTGTCCGAGATCATTTCACCCCATTTCAAGCGCGGCGATTTCCATACCGGCATCGATGCGGGCGTGGATGCCATCGTCAAGGTCGTCGAAGGCGAACCGTTGCCGCCGCCGGCACAGCGTGCCTCATCCAATTCCGGCAGCGGCGATTCGGGCGAGTTCGGCCAATGGCTCGGTACCGCATTCATTATTTTCATGATGGGCAATATCGTATTGCGCCAGATGCTGGGACGGCTACCCAGCGGCTTGATCGTCGGCGGCGTGATCGGCGGTTTGGCCTGGCTGATGCTGCTTTCCCTGGGCTGGGCGATTGCTGCTGCGCTGGTGGCTTTTGTGCTGTCGCTGACCTTCGGATCGCACGGCGGGGGCTCGTCGTTTCCGTCCGGTTTTGGTGGCGGCGGGTGGGGCTCCGGCAGCGGCAGTTGGGGAGGCGGCGGAGGTGGCGGAGGTGGCGGCGATTTCGGCGGGGGCGGTGGCAGCTTCGGCGGCGGTGGCGCTTCGGGAGACTGGTAAATGGACATCAAACGCATCGTCAGGCATCTCTCCATCGGCAACGCCGCGTTGCGCCGTATTTTCCCGCGCACGGTGCTGGACAACATCGAGCACACCATCAAGGAAGCAGAGCAGACGCACATGGGGCAAATACGTTTCGCGGTCGAGGATGGGCTGGACATCGGGCCTTTGCTCGCCGGGCAGACTGCACGCGAACGCGCCATCGAAGTCTTTTCCAATTTGCGCGTGTGGGACACGGAGCACAACAACGGCGTGCTCATCTATCTGTTGCTGGCGGATCGCGATGTGGAAATCGTCGCGGATCGGGGTGTGCATGCCAAACTGGGACAGGCAACCTGGGAAGCGGTGTGCAAGGAAATGGAAGCCGCCTTCCGGCAGGGCAAGTTCGAGGCGGGCGTCATTGCCGGCGTACGCAGCGTGGGGGCACATCTGGCACTGCACTATCCGAATGTCAGTGGCGGCAAGCTCAACGAGTTGCCGGATCGTCCCGTGCTGATCTAAATTCACCGTGGCCATCGAGCTCGAACTCAAGCTGCACATCACGCCCGAGAATCTGCTCAGGCTCAAACGCCATCCTTTTCTGCGTTCGCTTTCGCCCGGCCGCGAGCGCACGCTGAGACTCTACAGCATCTACTACGACACGCCCGATCTTGAGTTGCGCCGCCGCGGAATGGCTTTGCGCCTGCGTCGGGCCGGCAAACAATGGCTGCAAACCCTGAAGGGGGGAGGGCAGGTGAGCGCGGGGCTGCACCGGCGCAACGAGTGGGAGATGCCGGTACCGACCGAGCAGCTGGATTTTGCCGCGCTCAAAGCCGGCGGCGGTGAACTGCCGAACGGCGTGCGCAGCCGTTTGCAGCCGGTTTTCGTCACCGATTTTTCGCGCAGTGCACGACGTTTGAATTTTGAAGGGGCGGAGATCGAGCTGTGCATGGATAGCGGCGAGATTCGCGCGGGACAATCGAGCTGCCCGATCTCGGAGCTGGAACTGGAGTTGCAGCCGGTGACCGGCCTCGACATGTATGCGGGGCTGCCGGAATCCCAAGGAACGCCGCAACTCTTCAGGCTTGCGCTGGCTCTGCTCGACATCGTGCCGCTGCAGGTGGAGCTCACCAGCAAGGCGGAATACGGCTATCTGCTGTATTCCGCCACCAAGCCCGCCGTGAGCAAAGGAAAATTTCCGGCACTGAAAAAATCGCAACCCGTCGCCGGTGCCCTGCAAAGCCTGGTCGGCGCGTGCCTGGCGCATGTGCAAGCCAACGTGCCGGGCGCCTTGCTCAAGCTGGATGAGGAATACCTGCACCAGGTGCGGGTCGGGCTGCGCCGTCTGCGCGTGGTACTTTCCATCGCGCAGCGCTTTCATGCCGATGCCGAACTGGCGGTCTTGCGCGAACAGGTGACCAAGCTGTGCGTGGAGCTGGGACGCTCGCGCGAATGGGATGTGTTCGTTACGCAGACGTTGGCGCCCATCTGCACGCGCCTGCCGGAACATGCCGGACTACGCGAGGTGTTGAGCGCAAGCGAACGAGCGCGCAAGCATCAGCATGCCGGAATGGAAAACAGTCTCGCCTCGCAGGATTTTCAGCGTTTGTTGTTGAGATTCGGCGCCTGGATGCACGGCGGGCAGCAGGAGGATGGGTCAACCACGCTGGAGCAATTCGCCAGACAAACTTTGACAAGACGCAACAAGCAGGTGCTCAACCATGGCGGCGGTGTGGTTGAAGAAAACGCCGCGCAATTGCATGCTTTGCGCATTGCGTGCAAAAAACTGCGCTACAGCATAGAGATGTTCGGTTCGTTGTTTCCTGAGGCCAAAACCAGACACTACGAAATCGCCCTATCCGAATTGCAGGATATCCTCGGCACCCTGAACGACATCGCCGTGGCCCACCGCCTGCTGGACGGGTTGGATAATGCCGCGCGGCACGATACACTCGCGCTCATACGCGGCTGGATGGAACACGACTATGCGGAGCGCGTTGCGGAGTTCGGCAAAGCCTGGAAGCGCTTCAAAGCGCAAAAAGAATTCTGGAATTGAAATTTCACAACTCGAGTTGCAATTCCTCCGAAAACAAGGGGGTTGGAATTCCGATCATTACGAAGGGCAGTATTGATGGCCAAGAAGAAAGTACCTTTGCGGGTGCCTGTCACCAAAGGGCTTAAAGACATTTACGCCATGGATATGCATTTGCCATATCAGGCTGCGTGTGAAGGACGCTTTAGCGTTGGTGCATTCGGCCGCCTCGCCGTGGCACTATGTGTCGTTCGTTCCGCGCTCGCACAGAAAAACACACAAATTCCCAATGCCATCGAAACACTGGATGCCGCCATTATCACGCTGACTACCGTGCGAAGGCGCGGCGATCTGACTGATGTGTGGGAGATAAACGAAGAAGAGCGCCCCAGTGTATTGGACGGAATCAATGTGGCTGAAGAATGCATCGGGGTTTTGGATGTCGCACTGCTTGCGCAGACTGCCGCGACCCTGTCGGACAAGATAGGCTGAGCCCTGAACGCCGGCCAACCGTGCCTGTGCATGGCCGCTTGCTGAAGAAAGCGGCACACTTCACCAACAAATCAACTCAACTCCAGTTCCGGCTCATACTGCGGTATTTCATGCAGCAGCATGGAGCCGGTTTTCCGGTAATTGATGTGCCATGAAAGCGCCGTTTCCAGCATGTGCGGGGTATGTCCGCCGCGCTTGTTCGCCCCTTCGATATAATTCAAAAGCCTTTTCCGGTAGGGTTCAGCAACGCAGTTGTTGACGATGACCTGGGCGCGTTCGCGCGGCGCCAACCCACGCAGGTCGGCCAAACCGACCTCGGTTACCAGGATGTCGACATCGTGTTCGGTATGGTCGACATGCGCCACCATCGGCACGATGCTGGATATCTTGCCGTTCTTCGCAGTCGATTTGGTGGCAAAAATGGACAAGTACGCATTGCGCGCGAAATCGCCCGATCCGCCTATGCCGTTCATCATGTCCGTGCCCATCACATGGGTGGAATTGACGTTCCCGTATATGTCCGCTTCCAGCGCCGTATTGAGCGCGATGATCCCGAGGCGGCGAATCAATTCCGGATGATTGCTCATTTCCTGCGGACGCAGGATCAGGCGCTCCTTGTATTTGGCGATATCCCGGAGAACCTGTTTATTCTTTTCCGGCGACAGGGTGATCGACGAACCGGACGCGAAGTCGAGTTTGCCTGCGTCAAATAAATCGAAAGTCGAGTCCTGCAGCACTTCGGAGTACATCGTCAGATGCTCGAACGGACTATCCAGAAAGCCGGCCATGACCGCATTGGCGATGGTTCCGATACCCGCCTGTAGCGGCATCAGGCTGTTTGTCAGGCGTCCGGCGCTGATTTCAGCTTTGAAAAATTCGACCAAATGGCCGGCAATCGCGGCCGTTTCGTCGTCGGGAGGCAGGATATTCGAAGCGCTATCGGCCTTTTCGGTGACCACGATTGCAACTATTTTTTCCGGCGGAATTTCGATGGCGAAGGTTCCTATCCTGTCGCTTGGGGACATGAGCGGAATCGGTTCGCGCCGGGGCCGGTGTTTCGGAATGTGGATGTCGTGCAGGCCTTCCAGTATCAGAGGCTGGGCAAGATTGATTTCAACGATGACCTTGTCGGCCAGGATCGCAAAGCTCGCGCTATTGCCGATCGAGGTCGTGGGCACGATGGCGCCCGACTCGGTAATGGCGACCGCTTCGATGATCGCGATGTCGATGGGGGCGATCTGCCCGGTGCGCAACAGTTCCACCGTTTCCGACAGGTGCTGGTCGATGAACATCACTTCCCCGCGATTGATTGCCGCGCGCAGCACGGGATCGCTCTGGAACGGCATGCGGCGCGCCAGCGCACCGGCTTCGGTCAGCGTTTTGTCCACATCGTTGCCGAGCGAGGCGCCCGTCATCAGGGTTATTTTGAGTTTCTCCTTGCGCGCGCGTTCGGCCAATGCCAGCGGAACGACCTTGGCATCGCCGGCGCGCGTGAAGCCGCTCATGCCTATCGTCATTCCGTCGCTTATCCACTGTGCCGCAACTTCGGCGCTGGTTACTTTCTTACGCAAGGCCGGCAGGCGTATGCGCTCATCGTGGTTTTTTGACATGACTGCCTCCGCCTTCCCGATTATTTACTAACATGTTAGCAAGTTGAACACTAATATATTAGCGAGTCAATATGTATAATTGGCACAGGAAACTTGTTTGGTATAGGGCTCAAGCAGGATTTTGAACGGAGAAAAGCATGAAGCACCTCATTACTTACCCCAATTTGCCGCAGCGCATGCTCAAGGCGAGGGACGGCCTGATGGCGCATTTCCGGCCCATCCTCAATCACTTCGGTTTGACTGAGCAGCAATGGCGGATATTGCGGTCGCTGGACGAGTTCGGCCAACTGGAACCCCGGGAGATTTGCGAAGCGTGCCAGATATCCAGCCCCAGCATGGCGGGCATACTGACGCGCATGGAAAACGCGGGATTGATCGCGCGCGACGGCATATCCGGTGACCAGCGGCGGGTCATCGTGCATTTGTCGCCGAAGGGAATGAAGCTGCTGGGCAAGATCGGGCCCCTGATAGACCAGCAGTACGCCTATATCGAGCAAGCTTGTGGAAAGCAGATTTTCGTCGACTTGTTTGCGGTGCTGGATAAATTCATCGACTTGAAAGACCGTCCCATCAAGCAGGTTGACCTGCCCTGACGGGGCACCGATTCTGTATTGATAGGTGCGCTATTTCAGCATCGCCTTCAGGCGCGCCAGCTTGTCCATTCCTTCTTCCTTGGTCACTGCGGGCGCATTGCCCGCCGTCACCACGCCCGAATAAACGATATCCGCCTGCGGCAGTTCCGCGATGAAGCGACTGGGATCGCAGCCTGTGTGTTCCTTGCCGCGTTTGCGCCTGGTGCAATAGCTGATCTGCAGCGAGCGTTGCGCGCGCGTGATGCCGACGTACATCAGACGGCGTTCTTCCTCGATCTGTTCCGGCGCTTCGCTGCGTTCGTGCGGCAAGATGTTCTCTTCTACGCCGATCAGAAATACATGGCCGAACTCAAGCCCCTTGGAGGCATGCAACGTAGAGAGTGAGACCGCATCGGCTTCCTGGTCGCGCGATTCGAGCAGGTTGAGCAGCGCGATCAACTGCGTCATGGCGATCATGGACTTTTCGTCAGCCTCGGATTTGCGATTCATCCAGCCGACGAAGTCCTGCACGTTCTTCCATTTGACCTCGGCCTGGCGCGGCTCGTGACTGTCGAACAACCAGGCCTCGTAGTCGATGGCGGCGAGCAGGTCGTTCAGCACTTCGTTGCAGGGCTCCTTCTCGGCACGCGCCTGCATGCGGTTGATGAAATTGCAGAAGGTGAGCAGGTCTTCGTGCTGGCGCGGTTGCAAATGATGCGCCATCGCTCCGTCGAAAGCGGCCTCAAACAGGCTGACGTTGCGCGACCCGGCATGCGTTGCCAGCTTTTCCAGCGTGGTGTTGCCGATGCCGCGCTTGGGCGTCGTGATCGCGCGGATGAAGGCGGGATCGTCGTCCGGGTTGGCGATCAGGCGCAGGTAGGCGGTAAGATCCTTGATCTCGGCCTGGTCGAAAAACGAGGTGCCGCCGCTCACGGTGTAGGGCACCTTGTGCGTGCGCAGCTGCTCCTCGAATACGCGCGACAAATGATTGCTGCGATAGAGGATGGCGTAATCTGCAAAACGCGTGCGGTTCTCGAACTTGTGCGCCAGCAGGCGCAGCACCACGGATTCTGCTTCGTTCTCCTCGTCCTTGGCGGCGAACACGCGAACCGGATCACCAGGGCCGTGCTCGCTCCACAGGTTCTTCTCGAACAGCTTGGTGTTGTTCTTGATCAGGTGGTTGGCGCTTTGCAGGATGCGCTGCGAAGAGCGGTAGTTCTGTTCCAGCTTGATGACGCGCAGGGTGGGGTAGTCCTTCTGCAAATTGTGCAGGTTGGCCGTACTCGCTCCGCGCCAGGCATAAATGGCCTGGTCGTCGTCGCCCACCACGGTAAGCGCGGCACGGACACCCGCCAGCATTTTCATCATCTGGTACTGGCAGTCGTTGGTGTCCTGGTATTCGTCGATGAGCAGGTAACGGAAACGATGCTGCCAGCGCTGATGGGCTTCCTCGTTCGTCTTGAACAACTCCACCGGTAGCCGGATAAGGTCGTCGAAATCCACCGACTGATAGGCGCGTAGCGTCTCCTGATAGCGTCCGTAGAGCAGGGCCAGGCGCTGCTGTTCCTCGTTCTCGGCCAGGCTGCCCGCCTGTTCCGGCGTGAGGAAGGCGGCCTTCCAGTTCGACATCACGCTTTGCGCGTTGCGTATCTCCTGCTTGTCCGGGCTGCCCAGCAGTTCGCTGATGATCTTGCCGGTGTCGGCGCTGTCGAAGATGGAAAATTGTTTCTTGTATCCCAGCAGCGGCCCGTCCTCGCGCAGGATCTGCATGCCCAGCGCGTGGAAGGTGCAAATGGTCATGCCCTTGGCCTCGCGCCCGTTCATGATCTTGCCCACGCGCTCGCGCATTTCGTTGGCGGCTTTGTTGGTGAACGTGATGGCGGCGATGTTGCGCGGCGCGTAGCCGCATTCTTCGACGAGGTAGGCCAGCTTGTGCGTAATGACGCGCGTCTTCCCGCTGCCCGCGCCGGCCAGAACCAGCAGGGGGCCGTCGAGATACTTGATCGCTTCGCGTTGCGTGGGATTGAGTTTGCTTGACATCAGTATTGGTGCCCGAGACCGGAATTGAACCGGTACGCCGATTACTCAGCGACAGATTTTAAGTCTGTTGTGTCTACCAATTTCACCACTCGGGCAGAAAGGCGTAATTCGGAGCGCCGATTCCGAAATTCATGAGCGGCGCATTATACAGAGACGGGTGCGTCACAAACAAAAACAAAAAAAGTGCGCACATTTTGTTGACACGAAGTTCGATTTCCTTATAATGCGGACTTCGTTTTTGCGGGAATAGCTCAGTTGGTAGAGCGATACCTTGCCAAGGTATAGGTCGAGAGTTCGAGTCTCTTTTCCCGCTCCAAATAACTTGGGAAAGCCCTTCAGGCTTTCCCATATTTTTTGCTAATATGTAACAGCCTGACGGCGCGATAGCAAAGCGGTTATGCCCCGGATTGCAAATCCGGTTAGCCCAGTTCGACTCTGGGTCGCGCCTCCAAACATTTCTTCGCGACACAAACAAAAATCCCTGCATAAGCAGGGATTTTTTATTTCCATCTCGCTACTGGCGCTTATTTTGCGACTTGGCGCTCTCTGATTTCATCCAGCGTTTTGCAGTCGATGCACAGTGTCGCGGTGGGGCGGGCTTCCAGACGGCTCAGGCCGATCTCGACGCCGCATTTGTCGCAGAAGCCGTAGTCGCCGGCTTCGATGCGGCCCAGCATCTTGTCGATGTTCTTGATCAGTTTGCGTTCGCGGTCGCGGTTGCGCAATTCCAGGCTCATATCCGATTCCTGGCTGGCGCGGTCGTTGGGGTCGGCGAACACGGTCGCTTCGTCCTGCATGGTATGCACGGTACGGTCGATGTCCTGGCTCAGGCCCAGCTTGATCTCGTTCAGAATGCCGCGAAAGTGATCGAGCTGCGCGGGACTCATGTATTCCTCGCCTTTTTTGGCCTTGTACGGCGCGGTTGTTTTATTGGCTTGTACGGGCATTACGTCGGTCTCCAAGATGATGCTAAATTTTTCAAGCGCGCTTTAATACCAGAAAGAGTTTTGAGTCGCAACAAGAAAATTCAGTCTGCGGCGGTCATAATACTCTAACACCTTGTTTTTCAAGCATGCCGACCAGGAGAATCAGGGGCAGGCCGATCAGGGCATTCGGGTCGTCGCCTTGGATGCGGCTGATCAGGGCGATACCCAGACCTTCGGACTTGGCGCTGCCCGCACAGTGATAAGGCTGCTCTTTCTTCAGGTAACGCTCGATCTCGTCGTCGCTCACGTTGCGAAAGCCGACATTTGTGATGGCGACGTCGGTCTGCATCTCACCAGTGGCGGCGTTGAGCAAAGACAAGGCAGTATAAAAGGTCACAGTCTTGCCGCGCATGGAACTAAGCTGCCGTACGGCATTGTCGTGGTTGAGTGGCTTCCCGATCTGTTTCCCGTCCAGCAGGGCCACCTGATCTGATCCGATAATCAGCGCGTCGGGAAAGCGCTCCGCTACAACTTGTGCCTTTATCTGGGCCAAACGCCATGAAGTCTGCTCCGCAGTTTCCCCGGGAAGCGGGGTTTCGTCGACATCCGGGGCGGCGGTTACAAACGGAATTTGCAGGGTGGACAGCAACTCGCTCCTATATATAGAGGTCGATGCCAGGACAAGCGGCTGAGAATTCAAGATATTCCTTTAAGGCTTCTTTGACAGGGGAGGTCGGAATATATATCATGCGCGCCTCATGTTTGCACGGCCTTTCATAGACAGCGTGGACTTTGCCCGAAACGGCAAGGAAATGCGCGGCGAGATAGCGGTTTCAGCGCTGTCCAGATTAGCCGACAAATTGGCGAAACCCGACGGGTCACTGACTTATATAGTATGTGGCTTGCACGAAGAAGGCCGCGACATGCTGGAGGTGTCCCTGCAAGGGGGCTGCACTTTGAGGTGTCAACGTTGTCTGGGTGAACTGGAGTATCCGGTGAATCAGGTTTCGCGGCTGTGGTTGCTTCCGGCGGACAAGCTGGATGAAGCTGAAGAAGATGACGACGAGATGGATGCCATCGAAGCCGAGCCCCGGCTGGATGTCTTGGCATTGATCGAAGAAGAGCTGTTGTTGAGTTTGCCTTTCGCCCCCAGACACACTGAAGGGAAATGCGCTCCGGCAGCGGGTGATTTACAACAGAAGGCCAATCCGTTCGCGGTACTGGCCGGATTAAAGAAGCAACAATAGTTTTTGTGAGGAGTAGATAAATGGCTGTTCAGCAGAATAAAAAGTCCCCGTCCAAACGTGGGATGCACCGCGCGCACGATTTCCTGACCAATCCGGCACTGGCCATTGAGCCTGCCACTGGCGAACCGCATCTGCGCCACCACATCAGCCCCAGCGGCTACTATCGCGGCAAGAAAGTCGTCAAGACCAAGGGCGAATAAGCTCATCGGTACTTTGCGAGGCTCTCCTTCTTGCGAGAGCCGAACTTCCGTCCATTTCTCGCTTAAGAGGATCTCCCGATGGATATCACGATAGCCATTGATGCCATGGGAGGCGACCACGGGACACGGGTAACCGTTCCCGCGGCTGTCGCTTACCTGAAGAAGCATCCTGACGATACTGTGGTACTGGTCGGCCTGTCCGAAGCTGTCGAAGCCGAGTTGCACAAACTCGGCTTTACTGACCGTACTCGCCTGCGCATTCATGCCGCGACCGAAGTCGTGGGCATGGACGAGTCGCCGCAGTCCGCCTTGCGCGGCAAAAAAGATTCTTCCATGCGCGTTTCCATCAACCTGGTCAAGAACGGCGAAGCCGCGGCCTGCGTCAGCGCGGGCAACACCGGCGCCCTGATGGCAACCGCACGTTATGTCTTGAAGACCTTGCCCGGCATCGACCGTCCCGCGATCGCGTCCTTCCTGCCCACCGTCAAGGGGCAGGTTTGCATGCTCGATCTGGGGGCGAACGTGGATTGCACGGCGGAACATCTGCTGCAGTTCGCGCTGATGGGCAGCACGCTAGTGTCAGCGCTGGAGCACAAGGAGCAGCCCACCGTCGGCCTGCTGAATATCGGCAGCGAAGATATTAAAGGTAACGAAGTGGTCAAGCAGGCCGGCGAGCTTCTACAGGCCAGCGACCTCAATTTCTACGGCAACGTGGAAGGCGACGATATATTTAAAGGTGTAACCGACGTCGTGGTCTGTGACGGATTCGTGGGCAATGTCGCCCTGAAGACCGCCGAGGGCGTGGCCAAGATGATGGGCGGCTTCCTGAAAGAAGGTTTCAGCCAGAACTGGTTCACCAAACTGGGCGCGTTGATATCCATGCCGGTTCTCAAAGCCTTCAAGCACAGACTGGATCATCGCCGCTACAACGGCGCCAGTTTCCTTGGACTGAAAGGCATCGTGGTGAAAAGCCACGGCTCGGCCGACATATTCGCCTTCCTGTGCGCCATTGAACGCGCAGCCGAGGAGGCACGCGGCGGCATGCTGAATCACATCAGCGAGCACGTAGAGAAGTGGCACCACGCACGCCAACAAAACGCAGGGGAGGCGCTTTGACCTATTCCAAAATAATCGGCACCGGCAGTTATTTACCCGCCAGAGTGCTGACCAATTACGACCTCGAAAAGATGGTCGAAACCTCACATGACTGGATTTTCACCCGCAGCGGCATAGTAGAACGATGCTTCGCGGCGGACAACGAGATGACCAGCGACCTGGCGCTGAATGCCAGCCGCAAGGCGATCGAGGCCGCAGGCATCAGTGCCGACGAGATCGACCTCATCATCGTGGCAACGACCTCGCCCGACATGCCGTTTCCCAGTACCGCCTGCATCCTGCAGGACAAGCTGGGCATCAAAAATGGCGGGGCCGCCTTCGACATGCAGGCGGTATGCGGCGGTTTCGTTTATGCATTGAATACGGCTGACTTGTATATTCGCGGCGGACAAGCCAAGACTGCACTGGTCGTCGGCGCCGAAGTGTTTTCACGCCTGTTGGACTGGAACGACCGCACGACCTGCGTGCTGTTCGGCGACGGCGCTGGCGCGGTGGTATTGCGCGCTTCCGAGCAACCCGGCATCGTGGCTACCAAGCTGCATGCCGACGGCGCACATCGCCATATGCTGAAATCCGATCCTCTGGTTTCGATGGACGGCAAGGCTGTTTTCAAGTTTGCGGTCAAGGTGTTAAGCGAAGTGGTTGAAGAGGTGCTGGAACAGCAAAAGATGCCCGGCACCGACATTGACTGGCTGGTGCCACATCAGGCCAACATCCGCATCATCGAAGCCACGGCTAAGAAACTCGGCCTGGACATGGATAATGTCGTGGTGACTGTCGCCAAGCACGGCAACACCTCGGCCGCCTCGATCCCGCTGGCCCTGGATACTGCGGTACGCGACGGACGCATCAAGGCCGGACAAAATATTCTGCTGGAAGCCGTAGGTGGCGGGTTCACCTGGGGCGCTATCTTAATCAAGTGGTAGGCTCAATATGACCAAGTTCGCATTCGTTTTCCCGGGCCAAGGCTCGCAATCGCGCGGCATGATGAACGGCTATGCCGATTTCGCCGCCGTACGCGATACCTTTACCGAAGCTTCCGACGTACTGAAACAGGATCTGTGGCAACTCGCCGCGGAAGGCAGTGATGCCGACCTGAACTCCACAGTAAACACCCAGCCCCTCATGCTGACTGCCGGCGTCGCGGTATACCGTGCCTGGCAATCGCAGAACGGTGCCAAGCCGACCATGATGGCCGGACACAGCCTAGGCGAATACACCGCACTGGTTGCCGCGGGCGCTTTGAGCTTTGCGGATGCGCTGCCACTGGTACGCTATCGCGCGCAATGCATGCAAACCGCCGTGCCGGAAGGCGTGGGCGGCATCGCTGCCATTCTGGGTCTGGAAGACGAAGCGGTACGTGCCGTGTGTGCCGAAGGCGCGCAAGGCGAAGTACTGGAAGCGGTCAATTTCAACTCTCCCGGACAGATCGTCATCGCCGGCAATCGAGCTGCGGTCGAGCGCGGCATGGAACTGGCCAAGGCCAAAGGCGCCAAGCGCGCCATCATGTTGCCCATGAGCGTTCCGTCGCATTGCAGCCTGTTGAAAGGCGCGGCGGAACAGTTGCGTACCTATCTGAACAACGTCTCCGTAACGGCGCCGTCCGTTCCGGTGCTGCACAACGCCGATGTCGCCGCTTATTCCGACGCCGCCAAGATCAAGGATGCGCTGGTGCGCCAGCTCTATTCTCCGGTACGCTGGGTGGAAACGGTGCAAGCGTTCGGCAAACAGGGCATCACGCATAACGTAGAATGTGCGCCGGGCAAAGTATTGGCCGGACTGAACAAACGTATCGACACCAACCAGCAGGCTATGGCCATCAATGACGGCGAAGCCTTGAAAGCAGCCTTGGCTGCACTCGCATAAGAGGAGGTTACATGACACTGCAAGGACAAATCGCACTGGTGACCGGAGCTTCGCGCGGGATCGGCCAAGCCATCGCACTTGAACTGGGCAAGCAGGGCGCTACCGTGATCGGCACCGCCACCAGCGACAACGGCGCGCAAGCCATCAGCACCTACCTGGCTGCGGCCGGCATCAAGGGCAAGGGTTATGCACTTAACGTCAACGATGCCGCCCAGACCGAACAGGTTTTGACTGGCTTGCGCGCAGAATTCGGCGAAATCTCGATCCTGGTGAACAACGCCGGTATCACCAAGGACAACCTGCTGGCACGCATGAGCGAAGAAGAGTGGGACGACGTGCTCACCACCAACCTCAAGTCGGTGTTTCGCCTGAGCCGCGCCGTGTTGCGCGCCATGATGAAGGCCAGGAACGGACGTATCATCAGCATTTCATCGGTGGTCGGCAGCAGCGGCAACCCCGGCCAGGCCAACTACGCGGCTTCCAAGGCGGGCATGGTTGGGTTCACGAAGTCGCTGGCGCAGGAGATCGGTAGCCGCAATATCACCGTGAATTGCGTGGCTCCCGGCTTCATCGATACCGACATGACCCATGCCCTGAGCGAGGAACAACGCGCCAAACTGGTCGAACATGTGCCGCTGAAGCGCCTTGGCCAACCGGCCGATATCGCGACCGCGGTTGCCTTTCTGGCCAGTCCCGCAGCAGCTTATATTACCGGCGTGACCCTGCATGTGAACGGCGGGATGTATATGGAGTAAGCAGGTGTTTTGGAATTCGGCGCAAGTTTGGTAGAATGCACGCGCTTTTTGAACTTTAATCTAGAGTAGGAGAATCAGGGATGTCAAACGAACAACGCGTTAAAAAAATCGTAGCTGAGCAACTGGGTGTAAACGAGTCCGAAGTCAAGAACGAGTCTTCCTTTGTGAACGACCTGGGCGCCGACTCCTTGGACACCGTTGAACTGGTTATGGCCTTGGAAGAAGAATTCGGCGTTGAGATTCCTGATGAAGATGCAGAGAAGATCACCACCGTGCAACAAGCACTCGACTACGTCAACACCCATTCCAAGTAATTTAATCGTTTCTTTCCGTAGCGGAGTCCAGTTTGGCTAGGCGCAGAGTAGTAGTGACCGGATTGGGCGCAATTACGCCCGTCGGTGTGGGGGTTGCCGAAACATGGCAAAACATCGTTGCAGGCAAATCCGGTATCGGGCGTATCACCCGCTTCGACCCCAGTGCCTTCGCCTGCCAGGTGGCGGGTGAGGTCAACGGGTTCGACGCAACCCAATTCCTTCCTCCCAAGGACGCGCGGCGCATGGATCGCTTCATTCATTTCGGCCTCGTGGCCGGCATGGAAGCATTCAAGGACTCCGGTCTGGTGGTGACGGAACAGAATGCCGAGCGTATCGGCGTGTGCATCAGCTCAGGCATCGGCGGCCTGCCGATGATCGAAGAGACGCACAATGACTTTCTCGCGGGCGGCCCGCGCAAAATTTCGCCGTTCTTCATTCCCGGCACCATCATCAACATGATCTCCGGCAACCTGTCCATCATGTATGGACTGAAGGGGCCGAATTTCTCCGTGGTCACCGCATGCACCACCGGCACGCACAGTATCGGCGAGTCTGCCCGTATCGTCGAATACGGCGATGCGGACGTAATGATCGCGGGCGGTTCCGAATCGACTATCTCACAACTGGCAATCGGCGGCTTCTCTTCCGCCAAGGCGCTGTCCACCCGCAACGACGACCCGGCCACGGCCAGCCGTCCTTGGGATAAAGACCGCGACGGTTTCGTGATGGGCGAGGGCGCCGGGGTACTGGTTCTTGAAGAATACGAACACGCCAAGGCACGCGGCGCGAAGATTTATGCCGAACTCACGGGTTACGGCATGAGTGCCGACGCCTACCACATGACGGCACCCAGCACGGATGGACCAAAACGCAGCATGGTCAATGCTTTGCGCAATGCCGGTCTGAATGCGGATCAAGTGCAATACGTCAACGCGCACGGCACATCGACACCGCTGGGCGACAAAAACGAGACCGAAGCGATCAAGCTGGCTTTCGGCGACCACGCCAAAAAGCTGGTGGTGAACTCCACCAAGTCGATGACGGGTCACTTGCTGGGCGGAGCGGGCGGCATCGAGTCCCTGTTCTGCGTACTGGCGATCCATCACCAGATTTCGCCTCCCACCATCAACATCTTCGAGCAGGATCCGGAATGCGATCTGGATTTCTGTGCCAACGTGGCGCGCGAGATGAAGATCGATGTGGCGGTGAACAACAATTTCGGCTTCGGTGGGACCAACGGTTCTTTGGTGTTCCGCAAGGTCTGATCCCGCGCCGTGATGCTAGTCAACGGCGCGCCGGGCAGCTCCATCAACGCTGAAGATCGCGGCTTGTCATACGGAGACGGGGTGTTCCGCACCCTGCGTATGCAAGCCGGGCGTCCCGTCTGCTGGGAACGCCAGTTCGCCAAGCTGCAACGCGATTGCAGCGCCCTGAAAATCCCCTGTCCGTCCGCGCTGGTGCTTTCCAGCGAACTGCAGCAACTCGGCAAGACCCAGCCCGATGGCGTGGCTAAGATCGTCATCACGCGCGGCGTATCCGGCCGCGGCTATGCGCCGTCGCCGCAGGCCGAAGCAACGCGCATCGTCAACCTCACCCCTTTTACTGCTTACCCGTTCGACTATGCCAAGCAGGGCGTTCGTGTGCATGTGTGCAAAGTCAGGCTGGGGCACCAGATGCTGCTGGCCGGTATCAAACACCTGAACCGCCTCGAAAACGTACTCGCCGCCAGTGAATGGCAGGATCAGGACATGCCGGAAGGCGTACTCAGCGACATCTCCGGTTTTGTCATTTCGGGCACGCGCAGCAATCTGTTCATGCTGCGCGGCAACATCCTGTACACACCCAACCTGGCGCGCTGCGGTGTGGCGGGCGTGCAGCGCGACCGGGTCATGGACTGGGCGAAACAACATGGCGTGACCTGCAAGGTGGCAGATTTCCACATGGAAGAACTGGTGCAGGCGGACGAAATATTTCTGGTGAACAGTGTGTTCGGGCTCTGGCCGGTGCGCGAACTCGCAGATTACCGGCGCGTACAGCATCCGGTGGCATGGAAGATACAGGAATGGTTGGTCGATGAAAGTCATTAGGGAATTGCTATTGTGGCTGTTGTTTATTGTGGTCATTGCGGGCGGCCTGTTTACTTATTACGCGCGCACCCCGATTCCGCTGGAACGCGCGCCGCTGTCATTTGAGCTAAAACCCGGCAGCAGCCTGAAGAGCGCCGCTCACCAGATTCAACAAGCGGGCGGGCTGAACAGCGAATGGATGTTCGTTTTGCTGGGTAGAGTCCAGGGCAAAGCGGCTCGCATCAAGCCGGGCAACTACCAGTTGGAACATGAAGTCACCCCGCTGAAACTGCTGAGCATCATCAGCAAAGGACAGGTAGAGCAAAGCTCGCTGACCGTCATCGAAGGCTCTACTTTCAATCAGTTGCGCGCAACACTGAACGCTGAACCCACGTTGCGCCACGACAGTGCAAACCTCACGGTAGCCGAAATACTGAAGCGTGTCGGTGCCACCGAACAGACTCCCGAGGGTTTGTTTTTTCCGGATACCTACATCTACGAAAAAGGCAGCAGCGACCTCATGGTGTTGAAGCGCGCTTACCAGTTGATGCAGCGCAATCTGCGGGAAAGCTGGGAAAAGCGCGATACCGACCTGCCTTTCAAGACGCCTTACGACGCCCTGATCCTCGCTTCCATCGTGGAAAAGGAAACGGGGCAAGCCGTGGACCGCGCCATGATCGCCTCGGTTTTTATCAACCGCCTGCGCAAGAACATGCGCCTGCAAACGGACCCGACCGTGATTTACGGCATGGGCGACAAGTTCGACGGCAATCTGCGCAAGCGCGATTTGTCGCGCGACACCCCCTACAATACCTATACCCGCAACGGGCTGCCCCCGACCCCGATATGTCTGCCCGGTCTGGCCGCTCTGCAGGCGACGCTGCATCCGGCCCCGAGCCGTGCTTTATATTTCGTAGCGCGGGGTGACGGAACTTCTCACTTCTCCAGTACACTGATCGAACACAACAACGCGGTCAACCGCTTCCAATTAAAACGAAAATGAGTTCAGCCAAATTCATCACATTCGAAGGCGTGGATGGGGCAGGGAAGAGCACCCATCTGGAATGGTTCGCCAATGCCTTGCGCGAACGCGGCATAGATTTGCTGGTGACGCGCGAGCCGGGCGGCACGCCGCTGGGCGAAAAACTGCGCGAGATACTGTTGAACCAGCCCATGCACGCCGAAACCGAGGCCATGCTGATGTTTGCGGCACGCCGTGAGCATGTTGAGCAGGTCATCCGCCCTGCTTTGCAGCGCGGCACCTGGGTTATTTCAGACCGTTTCAGCGATGCCAGTTTTGCCTACCAGGGCGGGGGCAGGGGAGTACCGCTGGCCAAGTTGGAACAGTTGGAGCAATGGGTGCACGGCGACCTGCAACCCGACCTGACCCTGCTGTTTGACATTCCGATCGAGATCGCGCGCCAGCGCCTTTCCAACAACGTGAGTCTGGATCGCTTCGAACAGGAAAAGGGCGAGTTTTTCGAGCGCGTGCGCCAGGCATATCTCGCCAGATCGGCAAAAGCACCGCAACGATTTGCCGTTATTCACGCCGAAAAGACTATGGCCGCTGTTCAAAAGGCACTGGCAAAGATTGTTGCAACACTCTGAAATGAAAGAACTCTACCCTTGGCAGTCCGACTCATGGCAAGCCCTGCAAGGGCTGCGCGCCAGGTTGCCGCATGCGCTCTTGCTCAAGGGCGCTCAGGGTATCGGCAAGCTCGACCTGGCGCTGAATTATGCCCGGTCGCTGCTCTGTGAAAAGCCCAACCCGGATGGAACGCCCTGCGGGCAATGCAATTCATGCCACTGGTTTGAGCAAGACAATCACCCCGATTTTCGCCTGATCCAACCCGACGCCATGAGCGTAGCCGAAGACGCGGATGAGAAACCTGGCGGTAAAAAGCCGTCGCGCGAGATCTCGGTGGACCAGATCCGCGACCTTTCCAGCTTCGCCAATTTGTCTGCCCATTGCGGCGGTTATCGCATCGTGCTGATCCATCCCGCCGAGGCAATGAACAACAATGCGGCCAATTCCTTGCTCAAAACTTTGGAAGAACCCACCGACAAGCTTTTGTTTTTGCTTGTAACTCACAAGCCACAGCAATTGCTGCCAACCATCCTGAGCCGCTGCCTTGGCTTCCCGGTGCAGACACCGTCGCGTGAGGCCGGCACGGCCTGGCTGGCGGGACAAGGCGTGAAAAATCCGGACCATGCCCTGGCTCAAACCGGTTTCGCCCCCCTGCAGGCGCTGGGCTGGGCGGAGTCGGGCGAGGGCGCCGAGGAACGCGGCATCCTGCTTGCGGCCATCCGCCATCCGGCCAAACTGGATGCGCTGGCGCTGGCCGAGAGTCTGCAACGCAGCGCCCCGGTGTATGTCATTCATTGCCTGCAACAGTGGTGCCACGACCTGACCAGCGCCAAGCTGGCGGGTTCTGTGCGCTATTTCCCCGAACAGTCCGGCGAAATCATTAAGCTGGCCAGCGGCGTTTCATCCGCCGCCTTGTTGCGCTTTCAGAAGGAACTGCTGGAAGCCCGCCGGGCTGCTTTTCACCCCCTGAATCCCAAGCTGTTCATGGAATCGCTGTTATTGTCCTACCGCCAGCTCTTTGCTGCCTGAGTCACATCCATGTTCATAGATTCGCATTGCCACCTCGATTTTCCGGATCTGGTCAAAGACCTGGATGCCATTCTTGGCAACATGCGAGACTACGATGTCTCGCATGCCTTGTGCGTTTCGGTGGAACTGGCGACATTCCCGCGCGTACTGGCCCTGGCCGAGCAACACGACAATCTGTATGCCTCGGTAGGTGTGCATCCCGATTACGAACTGGAAACCGAACCCACCCAGGCCGAACTGGTACTTCTGGCCCAGCATCCAAAAGTCGTCGCCATTGGCGAAACCGGCCTGGATTATTACCGGCTAACCGGCGACCTGGAGTGGCAGCGCGAGCGTTTTAGGGTACACATCCGAGCCGCCAAAGAAAGCGGCAAGCCGCTCATCATTCACACCCGGGCGGCGGCCGCCGATACTTTGCGCATCATGGACGAGGAAGACGCCGGCAAGATCGGCGGCGTGATGCATTGTTTCACCGAGAACCTGGAAGTCGCCCGGGCTGCCATAGCTCTGGGTTTCCATATTTCGTTTTCCGGCATCGTGACCTTCAAGAACGCGACCCAGATCAAGGAAGTGGCCCGGAGCATTCCGCTGGACAGAATCCTGATCGAAACAGATTCGCCGTATCTGGCGCCGACACCGCACCGAGGAAAAACCAACCAGCCGGCCTACGTCAAACATGTGGCCGAGGAGATCGCCCGGTTGCGCGACATTACGCTGGATGAGGTCGGGGATGCGACAAGTCAGAATTTCAGGCGATTGTTCCTGAAGCAGACGTAATAGGCTGATCCAAAAAGGATAACAAAAAATTCCTGAAACGCTAGTTATGGGTGCCAGCCTTGGCTAATTTTTGATTGCCACGATTTGTGAAACTGGAATTCGATTTGGTCTTTCAAGCTTCGGCATTCCAGTTTTCGAACTTCGCTGTTAGTTGCAGCGCAATCGTTAGGTAGTCGGTGGTTAAGCATCCATGCTGCGTGTTCCTGCGTTCTCGCCATGCGCCAAAGTTCATCCTCTTTGTCTGCCTGATATTTGTCCAATGGCTTTTTAACTTCCTCGTATTTTTGTTTGATAACGTCTGGCCGGACTGCGGCGGTTATTGCCAAGGTGAAACCGACGATCAACAGGGCGAAGAACAAGTATATTTTCATGAATTTGTGGCCATTCAATCGAGTCTGAGATGGGCTGCCATTTTGTTGTCCATCTTGATTGCAGGGATTTTAACCTCAATGTAGCAGGCTTTTCCAACACTTCAACATATACCATCCCTGCGCATAATGTATATTATGTCAAACGAAGTAATATTACCCATGCCGCCCCTTGTAGCTCAGCGCCGCAGCATGAACAACCTCCGAATACGGAATATCCGCCAAATCCCCCCACTGCTGCAGAACGCTGTCCAGCAGCGCATCCACATTGTCTACATCCGTAGAGTCGTTCAGTATTTTCTGGATTCCCATCAGCCCGCCGCATTGAACGCGCATTTCCTTTGCGTGGGGTAAAACCGGGTTGTCATGCGTCAAGCCGAGCGCAAACGAAAAGTTGTGCCGCAACAACTCGTGCAATGCAGTACAACGGGAAAGACAGGATGCACTTCTGCAAGTCACTGCCTCCCGTTCGGCGATCTGGACACGCTGCACGCGTAGACAAGCGACGCAACCAGACAAGACTGCTTTTTCGAACGTACAGGGACGATCAAGCATTTCGGAAACCTTCTGCTGGTAGGCGGCTTCGTCCATGGGGGCTAATCGGCACCCAGCTCAGGAGCCTGGGAAAGTTCGGCACGCAGTTGCTTGACCCTTGCCGATGCCTCCCGGTAGACGTCGTACAGTTCCAGCTTTCTTAATTGCCGGATAGGGAAGTCGCTTACGTGGTAATTAAAGTGGGGCATGGTTACCATGTTGTTTGCATGTGATTTGGCGGCATTATGCGGCAGGTCGCTTAATAAAGGTGATGACATTGGAACCGGGTGCATTCTTGCTGGCGCAACTGCCCTCCCCGGCTCCGAAATTACCCCCACAACACCACCCAAAAAATGACCATTATTTTGACGCTCTCTTAACCTTCGCTTGACATTCGCTATACAGGAAATCGGTTACATTTCACAAATCAAGAACCATGAGATTTAACGATGCCACAGCTTCATTACGCACAACTCCGCTATCTGTCGATCATCCTGCTTGCCTGGATTGCGGTTTTCTTCCTGACCCGCAGCGTATTGCTGGCCAGTCATTGGGCGGATGCCGACATAAGCCTGACCGGGATAGTGGGCCTCTACGGCGTTGGTATGATCTATGATTTCGGCTTTCTGCTGTATGCCTGCCTTCCTTTGGCAATTTACCTGCTGCTCTGCCCCCAACGCCTTTGGCGGCAGAAATGGCACAAATTCATTCTGCATTTACTGCTGAGTTGCAGCCTGTTTGCAATGCTGTTTGTCGCAGTAGCGGAATGGCTGTTTTGGGATGAATTCGGCGTCCGCTTCAACTTCATCGCTGTGGACTATTTGGTCTACTCGCAGGAGGTCATCAACAACATCCTGGAGTCGTACCCGATCTACCCATTGTTGGGAGCGCTGGCCGCAGCGTCCATCGTATTGGGTTTTGCACTCAGGAAGCCGGTTTCCGCAGCGCTTGAGGCGCCGTCGTTGAGCAGATCGCACGCCTGGATGGGCCTTGCATCATTGATGCTGGCAGTGACGGTAAGCGCCATTGCGGTCGGTCAGGACTTTCCCCGAGGGCTGGATGGCAATGCATATCAGCGCGAACTGGCCAGCAACGGCCCGTTTCAGTTCTTCGCGGCATTTCGCAATAACGAACTCGACTACAGCCAGTTCTACGCCACTTTGCCGGAGCAGAATGTGGCCCAGTTGATACGCGATGAGGTCAAAGAGCCCAATGCGCACTTCGTCGGCAAGGACCCGCAGGACATTCGCCGGATCATCGATAATCCGGGTAATCCCAAGCGGCGGAATGTCGTGCTCGTTACAGTAGAAAGCCTGAGTGCCGAATACCTCGGCAGCTACGGTGACAAGCGCGGCCTGAGCCCTAACCTCGATGCATTGCGCCAGCAAAGTCTTGCTTTCAACAACTTCTACGCGACCGGCACACGTACGGACCGCGGACTTGAAGCCATCACCCTGTCCATTCCCCCTACCCCGGGCCGTTCCATCGTCAAACGAATCGGACGGGAATCCGGTTACAGCAGCCTTGGCCAACAGTTCAAGGCGCAGGGTTACGACAGCGTGTTCCTTTACGGCGGGCGCGGCTATTTCGACAATATGAACGCCTTCTTTGGCGGCAACGGTTACCGAATCGTGGACCAGAGCAGTGTGGCGGAAGAGGAAATACAATTCAGCAATGCGTGGGGCATGTGCGATGAAGATCTCTATGCGCAGACCCTGAAGGTTGCCGATGCCGATCACGCTGCGGGCATGCCATTCTTCCTGCAATTGATGACCACGTCTAACCACCGCCCCTACACTTACCCGGCAGAGCGCATCGATATTCCATCAGGTACGGGACGCGAAGGTGCGGTGAAGTACACCGATTATGCAATTGGACAGTTTCTCGCACAGGCCAGGCAAAAACCTTGGTTCAAGCAGACAGTGTTCATTTTTGTTGCCGATCACACAGCGGGCAGCGCCGGCAAGGAAGATCTGCCTGTGAACAACTACCATATTCCCCTTTTCATTTACGCCCCGGATTTCATCCAGCCGCAGGAATTCGCAGCGGTTACCAGCCAGATCGACCTTGCGCCAACACTGCTTGGACTTCTCGATTTCGACTACACATCGACATTTTTCGGACGCAATGTGCTGCGCGCGGATGCCCCCCCCGGACGCGCGCTGATCGGAAACTACCTGCACCTGGGATTATTCGATGGCGCCAATCTGGCCATCCTGAGCCCGCGACGCGCCATGCGGCAACATGAAGACGCGCTGGGTAAAAGCCGTGAAGTTTCGGTGGATGCAAACAATCCGTTGCTGCGTCGCGATATCGCCTATTTCCAGGGCGCGAGCCACGCCTTTCAGAACGGTTTGATTACCTGGAAAGACGGGCAACTGCACGGCACGCTTCCCTCCACAAATCAACCGGGGCCGGCAAAACAAGTTCATTTGAATCTGCCCGACGGCTCCAGTCCCAGAGTATTCAGTCGTCGCCCAGTTCAGGAGCCGGATCGCGAACCTGGTTGAGCAGGTCTTCGGCGTGCAGTTCAGACTCGGCATGGATCATTTTTATCATCAAGGGCGAACCCTCGGCTAACTCGGCGCGCAACTGCTTGACCCTGGCTGATGCATCCCGGTAGACGTCGTGCTGCTCCAGTTTTTTCAGTTGCCGGACGGGGAAATCGTTCACGTGGTAAATAAAGTAGGGCATGGTTACCTCGTTCTGTGCACTCGATGTGCGTGACCGATTATGAAGCAGGGCGCTTCATAAAAGTAATAACGTTGGAACCGGGCGCGTTCTTGGTTGAGCAACTGCCCTCCCCGACTCCGGCAAGCTGTTCGGCCTCGTGCAACAGGTTGATGACGTCCACATAGTGCTTCTGCTTCACCATCATCAGGGCCGTGAATCCGCCCTCGTTCTTCGCCAACACATCCGCCCCCGCCTGCAGCAGCACCTCGACCACGGCCGTTTCGCCGTAGCCTGCTGCCAGCATCAGCGGCCGCACGCCATAACCGATGGGTGCCTCGACATTGGCGCCGGCGTCGATCAACACCTGCGCCACATCGGCAAAACCGCGTTTCAACTCGGCGTTGTATACCGACTTGGCAAGGGGCGCCCAGCCGCGTTCATCGCAGGCATTGACGTCCGCACCTCCTGCGATGAGCGTCTTGACCATATCCAAATCGCCCTTGTACGCCGCCAGCATGAGCAGCGTGGCGCCCTCGCCGTCGCGGGCATTGGCATTCGCTCCTGCGGCCAGCAACTGCCGAACCGCAGCGCTATCCCCTGTCCTTACGGCATCGATCAGTTTGGTGTCCATGTGGCCCTCCGTGGCAATCACTTTTCTACGGTGCTTTCAAGAGTCTTGCGTATGGCTTCCGGGGCTCTCATGATGTTCATGAAACTGTTCTTGCCCATCATGCTGAGATCCGGGAAGTTGATGGCGATACGAAAACGAGCGTACAGCGCATACACGTTCTTGCCGGACACCAGCACTTCATACGGCAGGTGCGCAGTCGATTTCAAGTCACGAAAGTCGATTTCGCTCATGATGAACTGGTCGTCCATGGACTTGTTGTCGCCGCTGCCTTTCAGTCCAACGCCGAAAACGCTTTCCTGTTTGCCGGGAATATCGACGCGATAGACTTTGGTGACACCGTTCTTGTTGTTGGCAAGCTTGGCATCGACTGCCTGTACAGCTTCTTCATAACTGCCGTATGTAGCCAGCCTGCTGGGCTCGTCGAAATATTCCATGCCGATGGTGTAGTGGTATTTGCGCGCCTGCTTTGCGGTCATGCCCTGCGCACCGAACTCTTCCACTCTGCCCAGCGCCTTTTCCAGCGCGGCCGATACACCGGCTAGATCGCCTTCCATGCGGTACACATGCGACATGTAGACCGGGTTGGTGTAACTGACCTGAACGTCCTTGCCCGCTTCTGTAACCGACACGCGCTGCACCGCGCCGTAGCCGCCCGCATCTGAGGCGGCGGCATTCTTCTTCAAGTCATCGCTGGTGACAACAATCACGTTGGCGCCGGTGTAAGGCGCATATTCGCCAACTACGGTAAAACCGGCCGTGGTCAGCGCAGTCTTCACCTGGGCGGACTTCTCGACTACCGTTCCCTCACTCTTGGAGGCGAGCACAAATGGTTTGAGCTTCACATCGTCGGCTTGCGCTGCGCCGACTATCAGAAACAACGCGGACAACATCACTCTCTTGATCGTCATTCGTACCATCTTGGCTCTCCCTGTTGGTTATTGGACTGCGAAACAACTTATAATTTTTTTATGACTGGTGCGGATGGAACCAGGCCAGTTTTTCCCTGAGCGTGACCACGCCGCCGACGATGATGAGCGTGGGCGCCTGCGGTTTCTCGTGCTCGGCAATGCCGGGCAGTGTTGCCAGCGTGCCGGTGATGACGCGCTGTGTGGGTTGCGTGCCGTGCTGCACGATGGCGTTGGGCGTGGTATCCGGCATGCCGTGCTCGATGAGCTTGGCGCACAGGGTGTCGAGACCGTGCAGGCCCATGTACACCACCACGGTCTGTTTCGGTCGCGCCAGCGCGGCCCAATCCAGATTCATGGTGCCGTCCTTGAGGTGGCCGGTGACGAACATGCAGGACTGCGCGTAATCGCGGTGCGTAAGCGGGATGCCAGCGTAGGACGCCACACCCGAAGCCGCAGTGATGCCGGGCACGACCTGGAAAGGAATGCCCTCCTCCGCCAGCGTTTCGATTTCTTCGCCGCCGCGACCGAAGATGAACGGGTCGCCGCCCTTGAGGCGCAACACACGTTTACCTTCCTTGGCCAGGCGCACCAGCAGCTCGTTGATCTCTTCCTGTTGCAGCGTATGGTCGCTGCGCCGCTTGCCGACGTAGATGCGCTCGGCATCGCGGCGCGTCATCTCGCCGATGGGTTTGGACACCAAAGCGTCGTACACCACCACATCGGCCTTTTGCATCAGGCGCAGCGCGCGGAAAGTGAGCAGGTCGGGATCGCCGGGACCGGCGCCGACCAGATAAACCTCGCCGCGCTGGATGTTGTCTTCGCTCTTCAGCATCTGCTGCAGCATTGCTTCGGCGCTGGCCTCGTCGCCGGTCAGCACCTTCTCGGCGACCACGCCGTCGAGTACGTTCTCCCAGAAGATGCGGCGCTTTGGCGGATTGGTGACGCGCGTCTTCACCAGTTCGCGGAAGCGTTCGGCGAATGCGGCCAGACGGCTGTAGTTCTGCGGGATAATCGTTTCGAGTTTTCCGCGCAGCATGCGCGTCAGCACCGGCGAGGCACCGCCGCTGGAGAAAGCAATCATCAGTGGAGAACGGTCGAGGATGGCGGGCATGATGATGGAGCACAGCTCCGGATCGTCGACCACGTTGACCGGGATGCTGCGCGCCTGCGCCAGTTCGGAGACTTGCTTGTTGACGCTACGGTCGTTGGTGGCGGCGATAACCAGCGTCGCACCTTCGAGGTGCTTGGCCTCGAAACGCGCAACGATTGGCTCGACATTGGTTTGCCGCGACAGTTCTGCGTCGATCTCGGGCGCGACTACGCGCACCTTGGCGCCCGCTTCGAGCAGCACGCCTGCCTTGCGCGCGCCGACGCTGCCGCCGCCGACAACCAGGCACAGCCTGCCTTTGACGTTATGGAATACCGGAAGAAAATCCACGTTACTCCTTGACCGCTTTCAGAATCAGCGGCACGAGCGCTTCCGGCAGGGCAACCTTGCCTGCCAGTGCAAATTCATGGGCGCGTTCCGACATCTTGTTCCAGGTCTTTTTGATGATAGCGATCCATTTTGCCTCGTCGTATTCCGGATGGCTGGAAGCAAAACCGATCATGTAGTACTCGATGAACACCAAGTCCACCACATCTTCCATCAACTGCGTCTCCAGGTTGACCTTCAAACCCTTCTTGCTGATGATGGACATGACGCGCTCGATCATCTCTTCGTCGTAGCCGGCTTTTTTCATGAGCTTGCCGGCGGTTTCCGCGTGGAATTTGTACAGCCCGGTGCGCCACTGCAGGTAGCCGTTGCGATCCATGGGGAAGTTGCTGCGCGGACTCTTCCAGCGCTGGATATGCTGGGCGCGGCAGGCCAGCTTCACGGCTTCGGATGCGTCGGGCGCATAGCGTTCCTGCATCTCGGTCATGCGCTGCGCGTAGAGCAACTCCTTGGGATATTCCTTGCCGTTAGCCATTTCCATATTCGGATCTTCGGAATTGGCTTTGTCGAAAGCGGCGATGGCGGATTGATAATGATGCTTGGTCATAGTGATTTCTCGCTCGGTAAAGTTAATTTGTAGTTCTGTTCCTTCTGGCGCCGGACGAATGCGACAAAGCGCGTGGCCCAGTAACAGCTGCCGATGGTGCGCAGGTGGGTATAGGAAGCCAGGAGGTTGTGCAGGATCAAGCCGTCGCGCTCCCCGTCGATGCCGAAGCCTCTCTCTACATGGTAGGCAAAGCGGCTGTCCGGAGGCAGGTTTTCCAGGCTGGAGTAGTGAAATTCGTGGGCTTTGATCTGCTTGGCGGGGGTATCCGGCCGCGGCCAAGGGTGCGCCTCGTCTTCTTTCAGGTGCACATAGCCGCGCCCTATGGGCTTGGCGTGCATCTTCACGTCGCCGGGAATGGCGCCGACCATTTGATATGTCCGTCCCTCGAACTCGATCCCTCGCGACAGATACATCAAGCCGCCACATTCGGCATAAGCCGGCATGCCACCTTCGATAGCCTGCTTGATCTGGGTACGCAGCGACACGTTCGCTTCCAGTTCTGTGGCACAGGTTTCCGGAAAGCCGCCGCCGATATAGAGCGCATCGACTTCGGGCAGTTGCGCGTCGCGCAAGGCATCGAACGGTACCAGTTCCGCCCCTGCCGCTTCCAGCGCTTCAAGATCGTCGGCGTAATAGAAGCCGAAGGAACGGTCGCGCGCGATACCGATGCGCACTTTTTCGCCGCAGGGCAAGGGGCTTACGTCAGCCTTGTGCGGAATGGCGAGCGGCTCTTTCTGTGACAGGGTCAGCAGCTTGTCCAGATCGACCTGCTCCGCGATGGCTTCACCGATTTGCTTGATCTTGGAAGTGGCGACGTGCGATTCGTTGCTGGGCATCAGGCCGAGATGGCGCTCGACAATGCTCAGTCGCTCGTCGTGCTGAATTGCCCCGATTACCGGCACGTCGGTGTAATGCTCGATCACCTGGCGCAGCTTGGATTCGTGGCGACGGCCGCCCAGGTTGTTGAGGATGACGCCGGCGATGTTGATGTCGCGGTCGAATGCCTGATAGCCGAGGATCAGCGGCGCGATGCCGCGCGTCATACCGCGCGCGTCAATCACCAATATCACGGGCAGGTCGAGCAGTTTGGCCAGCGCGGCGTTGCTGTTGCTGCCGTCCAAGGCAAGTCCGTCGTACAGACCCTTGTTACCTTCAACCAGGTTCACCGCCTTGCTGTGCTGCGCAAAGGTGGCGACGACGTCGTCGTTTTCCATCAGGTACAGATCGAGGTTGAAGCAGGCGTTCCCGGCAGCCTGACCGAGCCACATCGGGTCGATGTAGTCAGGCCCTTTCTTGAACGGCTGCACCACATGGCCGCGCGCGGCGAGTGCCGCGCACAGGCCGATGCTTACCATGGTTTTTCCGGAGGATTTGTGTGCTGCCGAGATCAGCATGCGGTTCATGGCAGGCTTCAGACAGCGTCAGTCAGAAATGTAAGGCTTGTCCTGCGGCATGAAATTCAGCACGCGCACGCTGACGGTGGTGATGATGAAGGCAATCGCCAGACCGCCGAAGCCGAGCAGGAATTCGTAGATCGAGGGCGTGTAGCTTGCAATCTGTCCGTCGGCGAAACTGCTGCTGACTTCATAGCCGGGGAAAATGTTGAGCGGGTATGCCTGTCCGCCGATGATGAACACGTACAGCAGCGCGAACGCCCCCAGCACCACCAGCAGCGCGGCCGCCATCACGCACTTGCTCTTGCCCAGACCCGGCGCATAAATCAGCAACAGCGGCAGCACATTGCCCAGCACGACGTAACCCCACCAGAACAGATTCGGATAGATGCCGCCGTCGCGCAGGATGAACAGCTCGAAGCCGTGCTGGTGCGCGAAATACATGTTGGTGAAATGGTAGGTGGCGACCATGTACAGCGAGCCGATCACGAACACGCCGAGCAGGTTCTTCTTGCGTTGAAGAATCTCTGGATCGAGCTTTTTCTCGTTCCAGACATAGATCACGGCCTGCACCACATGGAACACAGCCAGTCCCCAGGCGAACGACAGCACAATGAACATCGGCGGCAGCAGAGCCGAACCGTAGGCCTGACGTGCGGTGAGGAAAGCGAAAATCAGGCCGGTACCGGTTGTCAGTACGAAACGCCAGACGAACACGGCCAGACCGGCAGCCTTGTTGAAGACATTCATGCGGCGTTCCATCATTGTCCACAGATAGACAATGACCAGCGAGAACATGCCGGAATACAGCACCACGTTCCACGCGAACACCGATGTCAGGTTGTAGTGGGTGGCGGCGACGATGATGCGGTCGGGCCTGCCCAGATCCAACATCAGCACAGCGAGACCGCCCGACAGCATGGCGATGGACAACAGGCTGGCCAGCGGCGCACGCGCCTTGTAAATTGCTTTGCCGAATACCGATCCGATGGACGCGACGTTGAGCACGCCGGAGGCGGCAACGATCAGAAAGATGGCGAACACGTGCGGCATCCCCCACACGATCTGGTTATTCATGCCGGAGATGATGTGGCCGTGATGCTCCATCATGTACACGGCATAGGCGCCGCCCAGCGCCGCCAGACCGCCGAAGGCGAGCAGCACGTAAAACAGACGATTCATGGAACGCAGTGCGGAAAGATCAGCCATGGTTTAAAGCCCTTGGTAACGGACGCCGGTATTCAGTTGCAGGTCGGCACGAATCTGCTTGGATGCGACGCTGCGCACTTTATTGTAGATTTCGCTGTTCGTGTCGTTGAGGTTGCCGAACAGGATGGCCTTGTTCTGGCACGCTTCGGCGCAGGCCGGGATCTGGCCTTTGTCGATGCGGTGCACGCACAGGGAGCAGGCTTCCACCGTGCCCTTGCCGCGCGGCACGTCCGGATTCTGGTCGGTAAGTGTTTCATGCACGAAGGAACGCGCCTTGTACGGGCAGGCCATCATGCAATAGCGGCAGCCGATGCACAGGTGGCGGTCAACCAGCACGATACCGTCGGCGCGCTTGAACGAGGCCTGCGTCGGGCACACGTCCACACAGGGCGGATGTTCGCAGTGCTGGCACATCATCGGCAGCGACGTGACCCGTCCGTTGCTGACATCCTTGATCTCGATCTTGCGTATCCACTGCGAATCGGTTGCGGACTTGCCGCCCGACAATCCGTTTTCGGTGTTGCACGCGGTCACGCAGTCGTTGCAGTCCGGCTTGCACTGCGTGGTGTCTATCAACATGCCCCAGCGAACCTGGGAACTTGCGCCTTCGGTCTTGCCGTTCGCCGTCGAGTACAGCAGCATGCCGGGAGCGATGGCAACCGCCGCCGCGCCCAGCGAGGTCTTCAGGAATTCTCTGCGTTGGGTATTGGTATCGCTCATTTGACGTCCTTCGTGACGAGCGTGGCCCTGCGTTTGCTGGCGTGGCATTCGAAACAATCGATCTTCACCGCCTCGTAACGATGGCAAGCAACGCAAAAGCCGTCCTCGCGCGCCACCACGCTGTTGTTGCTCAAACTGGCATGGCATTCCACGCAGTTCTTCAGGCTATTCTGCTCTTCGCGCACACCTTTGCGCACCGTCTCGTCGCGCTGGTGTTTGAGCAAATGCATATGGTTCAGGCGCATCCACTGCGCATCCTTCACACATTGCCCGCCTTTCCCGATGTCCGGCTTGGGCGTGGTCGACTCGGCAGCCCAAACCGCGGGGATGCACAGACAAAGCAGAAGAGATACGAGCAGTTTCATTACTCACCCAGACCCATTTGGATATAACCCGTCGGGCACACGTCTGCGCAGATGTGGCAGCCGATGCACTTGTCGTAGTTCGTGGCAACATAACGTCCGGTGGTCGCCTCGGTCTTCTTGACGCGATACACGGCAGTCTGCGGGCAGTACACCACGCAGTTGTCGCACTCGAA
>JAUSBC010000042.1 GCA_030652215.1 Sideroxyarcus sp. | reverse complement strand
GCACTACAGAACAAATAATCCAATATGAATCAAAGATACTATTTATCCGGCCATGAGAAGTTTGAAGTCAGCAGTTGCAAAATCGCCAACGCTCTTATGAAGTTAAGGTTGCTCCCGCGTAGGTTGGGCAAAGCGCAGCGTGCCCAACAAGTGATTGCATGATTATTGGTGTTGGGCACGCTGCGCGTTGCCCAACCTACGCGGGAGCAACCTTAACTTAATAAGAGCGTTGGCGATTTTGCAACTGCTGACTTCAAACTTCTCATGGCCGGATCAATAGTATCTTTGATTCATATTGGATTATTTGTTCTGTAGTGCAAAGGAGTATTCGATGAAGTTACACAGAATTATTACTGCCCTTTTTTTGCTGGCAAGCATGAATTGCGTGGTTGCTGCTGCAGCGGAAGACTCGGGTGTTTATCAGTTGCACCAAGGCGACAAGCTGCTTATCTCCGTCTGGCGTGAAGATACTTTGCAGAGAGAAGTGGTGGTTCTGCCGGACGGGAGCATCACTTTTCCGCTGATCGGCCGGGTTGAAGTGGCCGGGCTAAGTACGCCGGAAGTTGAACAGAGCATTACAGCGAAACTGAAGAAATACTTTCCGGAACCTATCGTCACGGTCGTTATTACCGGAATCGAGGGGAATCGGGCTTTTGTTACTGGCAAGGTCATGCATCCCGGACCGCTGACCATCAATGGCCCCACTACTGTGCTCCAGGCAATCAGCATCGCGGGAGGATTTGACAAATTCGCGGATGAAAGCAGCATCAAGGTAATTCGCGCCAAACCGGGCGGACAAGAAATCTTGCCGGTGAACTACAAAGACATTATTTCGGGCAAAAACGTATCGACCAATATTCAGCTCAAAGCGGGCGATACCTTGGTGGTGCCATGAATGTGGATAATCCATTAGGCCGTCATTCCGGCGCTGCGTGTGTTGTTGGGGCTTTAGCCCCTTACAACCACGGCGTACCCCTTGCGGGTGAAGGCCGGAATCCAGCCGAGAAAAATACTCCGCATAGCGGACAAATCCTTGGTGTTGTCGCACTTGCGTGGAATATTTCAATCATCTGTATACCGGCCTTCGCCGGTATGACGGATTTTCGGCCTAATGGATTACCGGGTTGTAGGCAATGCAATTTGAGAACACCAAACCTGAAATGGGGTTTTAGTTGAACGTGCGAATATTTTTCAGATTATTCATTTTGCTGGCTGGCGCGATGCTCTACTCGGGATATGGACGGGCGGACTCCTGGCAGCAGGCAGTAACAGCCCGTGTTTCGACGGAGTACGAAACGAACCCGGCCATGTCCTCAACGTCCCCGGAGGGCGTATGGCGGGGCTTGTTCGAGCCGGGTTATGCGTTGATCGGCATGGTAGGGGATAACGAAATTAGAACCGGACTTGCTGTTCAGATGGCGCGTGCTTCGAATAAAAAACTTAGCCCGGATCGCGATAGCCCCAGCGTGTTCCTGAATTGGCTACGCCAAGGCGAAACCGGCGGATTTGATATTTCGTCGCGATATACCGAGGTTTCGACACGCGAAGTAGACGGGATTGATGCGGCAGGACTGGTTCCGGCGTCCAGTACCCGGGTTTCCCGCACCCTTACCGGGAAATGGAATAAAGAGATGAGCGAACTGAGCACCGTCTCGCTGGATGGATCGTATGACCGGGTTTCCTATCGGGGCGGCACTTATGTCAATTATTCCACGCAGACTGTCGGCCTGACATTCAGCCGCGCCTGGGATGAACACATCACGCCGTATATAAGGGTGTCAGGCAATAAGTATGAGTCTGAGGGCGAGGGACAATCCAGCCGCCGTAACGATGCAAGCATTGGCCTGGACTGGAAAGCAGAGTATCTGGTTTGGAGCATGCAAGCGGGGCAGTCCAGAGTTGTTGGGGGAAACACATCCACGCAAGGTTCGGTCGAAACGAAGTACACGGGTCAACTAAATCAACTGGGTTTGATCGCGAGTCGCCAAGTTGTACCCAGTGGACTGGGCGGTTTTGTCAAAGCCGACCAGTTGAGCGGCAATTGGAGTTATGCCTTGAGCGAGTACAGCCGTACTGGTTTGAATCTTGTGTGGCAGAAGAACTTGTCCAGTGAAAACAGCAGCACCAGCGCAAGCTCGGATGTCTGGCTCGAGCATAATTTAAACGCCTTGTGGACATTGCGCACGCATTATCAGCACAGGACAAGCGATGTTGCAGGGAGCGAAAGCGTATCTTCGGATATTTTCGGGCTATCCTTCGCCTACGCCTATTCCGACTTTTGAACCCAACTTAAAGAATATTCATGGCCACCGAATACGAACTAACACTTTCTGATTATCTGTCGATCGCGCGCCGTCGCGCCATTTATATGGTCGTGATATTTGTTGTGGTATTGCTGTCGGCAATTGTGGTTGCTTTCGTCATCCCCCCGGCTTACCGCGCTACCGGGACCATCATGGTGGAGTTGCCGCAGATACTTGACGCAGTGGGGCCCAGAAGGACCAGCAGCGACCTGAACGAACGCATCAATGTTATCAGGCAGCGGGTAATGACTCGCGAGAGTCTTATGCAGATCATCAATAAACACGGTCTGTTTAAGGAAAGCGTGGGCAAGCTCACGACGACCGAATTGATTGACAAGATGCGGAACAATGTTGACGTTGAATCGATCAGTTCTGACGACTCACGTTCCAGCAGGCAAGGTCTGCCGGCAATTGCTTTCACCATATCTTATGAGGACAAATCCCCGCAAGTATCCCTTCAGGTGGCCAACGATCTGGTAACCCTTTTCCTGGACTGGAACATCAAATTGCGAACGGAAGGCGCAATGGAGACCACGGAATTTCTCAGCCAGGAGACGGCTAAACTCAAGGCTGAAGTAGACAGGCTGGAGGAGAAGATCAGCGCATACAAGCGGCAGAATAGCGAGAACTTGCCGGAGCAATTGAGCCTGCGCACGAGCATGATGGCGCGTGCGGAAAACGATCTCTATGCAGTCGAGAGAGATATCAGAAGCAGCAACGAGGAACTCCGTTCACTGGAAGCAGAGCTATCTGCTGCCAAGCACGGCATGAGCGATGACCCCTCCCAAACATTGCCGGCGCTTAAAGCTCAATACACCAAGCTTTCAGCTGTCTACACGGAATCTCACCCGGATTTGAGGTCGCTAAAACGCAAAATAGACGCCCTGGAACTGGGTGAAGGTACGTCGGGGGGCGATACACCAGCTGCAAATGCCACCAGTCTGCTCGTGTTCAAGATACAAGCGCGACTGGATGCGGTAAATGCCAGACTGGCTTCGCTTACGCAGCAGCAAAAAATGTTGAAAGACAAGATCGGCCAGAATGAACATGCGATGGAGTTAACCCCGCGCGTGGCACAAGGGTTGGAGATACTCATTCGAGATCGTGATAGCGCCCAAAGAAAGTTCGACGAACTCCGCAACAAAAAAATGAATGCGCAGATTGCGCAGAGCCTGGAAAGCGAGAATAAATCGGAGAGATTTACCCTGCTGGAACCCCCGATAATGCCGGAAAAGCCATTCAAACCTGATCGCAAGAAAATCTTTGCGCTCGGTTTCGTGTTTGCAATAGCTGCTGCGATTGGCTTTGCCATGCTATTGGAAATGATCAACAAGCGGGTCTATGGAGTCGATGCGCTTACCCATATCCTGGGCAAACGGCCGCTGGTGGTGATCCCGTATCTGCCGATTGAGGAGGAGAAGGGGCGCAATAAGTTACTGGCCATTCGGGCTGTCGTTAAAGCGTTCCTGTACAGGTGGAAGTCATAGAGATATTGCATTCAACCCGGACTGACCATTAGGGAGCTTCTGATTAAGTCCGTCACACCGGCGAAGGCCGGTGTCCAGTTCATTGAAAACACTGGATTCCGGCCTTCGCCGGAATGACGAATGAGGACTTTATCAGGCCATCCCTAATGGATTATTTGGGTTTAACAGATGTTGAACGTTTCGTGGGCGAGACTTGCGCCGGAACAATAGGGGAAAAGTAATGGAACGCATCAAACAGGCCATTGAAAAGGTCAAAAGCCAGAATTCAAGCGAAGCCGGCCGCAAGCAAGCACGTCCATCCGTACCGGATAAAACAGCCAATACGCGCGCCGCAAAACCTCAGGAAGAGTTGGTGGATATCCGCTACGAGTACACGCGCACAGTCAAGCTGCGGAAGGAGCATCTGGAAAAAAATCGCATTGTGGCTTTTGACAAAAGTGACCCCAAATGCATGACCTTCGATCTTCTTCGAACACACGTCCTGCAAATAATGCAGGAAAACGGCTGGCGCACTCTGGCGATTACTTCGCCCACGCCCGAGGCGGGTAAGACCGTTGTCGCCATCAATCTGGCGATGAGCATCGCACAGCAAACCAACAAGACCGCCATGCTGGTTGACTTCGATCTGCGCCGCCCGAAGGTTGGGGCGTATCTCGGAATTCACATGGAGAAGTCGCTGAATGATCTTCTGGAGGGAACCGCTGAATTGCAGGACGTGCTCGTCAATCCGGACATGCCGAGGCTGGTGGTGTTGCCGACCAAGAGTGCGGTTAGGCATTCATCGGAAACGCTTTCTTCAAGCAAGGTTGCCGACCTGATCAAGGATCTTCGCGAGCACTACAAATCCCGCATTGTCATCTTTGACTTGCCGCCATTGCTTGTTACCGATGATGCCATCGCCCTGTTGCCACAGATTGATTGCGTGCTTATGGTGGTGGCCAACGGAATGACCACCAAACGAGAAATTGAAGATAGCCTGCGCCTTCTGCCAACAGCAAATCTGATTGGGACAATACTCAACAAGGCAGAGGTCGATCAGAAGGCCTACTACTACGATTAAGGGCTGTTTCAAATACTCTGCGTTCCGGTTGCATGCAATACAGATCCTGCAAACATCAGGTGGCTATCGTAGTAGAGGTCAATCGGGGAGATTGATGTTTGCGCAAATTGCCGCGAAATTCTTCAGTGTTTGCTCAGGCCTTACTCTTCTTCACCATTTGTGAGTATGCAACCCCAAGCCCGGCAACGGACCAATATACAATCGGAATAATCGTAATGCTGCTTACCGTGAATATTATTAACAGAATAGATAGTAGCGTGGATAGCAAAGCCCGGCCAAGCAAGTACTCTTCGCTGTCCTTATCTGGAATTGAACGCATCGCCCGATATATTCCCAAGAGCGTCAGGACGAAGAAGGCAACAAACAGGCCGAGCCCCACGAATCCTGATTCCAGTGCTATCCCGATGTAGGTGTTGACCACGTCGATAATACCCTGACCTTGCATCATTTCCTGCATTTCAGGCGTATCCAGATAATTGGTGGAGCCGAACCAGGGACTGCGTTGGATTACGATCATGGAGTTCGTTAGTAGGCGATCGCGATAGTCAATGTTTCCAGATTCCGTGGTTCCGATAAATGGGAGCAAATTGATTGCTCTCTCTCCGCCGGGAAGTATGGTAACCAGGAAAAAGGCAAGCGCGGCCCCAAGTGAAAAAGTCATTAAGCGTTGAGCGGGCTTTCGGCCAGTAGCGATGAAAACCGTCAGAAGCGCGACAGCGCCAACCCAGGGGCCGCGTGACAATGGCGCGATCAATCCGGCAAACAGCAGCATCATGCCTAACCGCCGGATGAAGTTTTGCGAAATTCGCCGCTGTATAAACAGGTAAATTCCCATGCCAACGACCATCAGATACCCCAAGGCAATAGCTTGCCCTGCCGTCGCGACAGCCCTGAGCATGCCATCGCGCCCCAAATATCCTGTCATGGCCCCAGTCATTCCAAGCGTTTGTGCAACTCCAGAATATAGAAGCCAATGTTTGAGGTTTTCGAAAAGTGCGATAGGAGCAAGAATCATGATTGCAAGCACAAGGCTTAGCAGTGCATCGCGAAAGGCGGACATATTCTTCAATGACCTACTAATCACATAGTAGGGGAGGAAGACATCGACGAATAGGTAAAATGCTTGGCGCATGGTATTCGTCAGGGTATCTTCGCGCAGAAATAGCGCAGTTGCGAGCAGGAGGTAGCCGGCTAATACCTTGTCGGGTCCAGAGCGTCCGAAAGAGAGGGTGTCACTTTGTTTTCGCAAATAAATAAATGCGGGGAAAAGGACTATCAAGGCTAATAGCCTGGGGTAGGTTAGCAGAAATAGAAAATTTATTAATCCCATTCCGGGCACCAGCACGGGAGCTACGGGCAGGATAAACAAAACGGTGAAAAATAGCGCGGGCGGATTGGATTCGCGTCGATTTGCATAAGTCAGAATCGCCACGGCAATGGTCACAAAGAGCCAGAAGTTGAAAGAGAAAAATGCGGCAAGCGTCAACGCAAACCAAATGTTGCGTCTGTGAGTAAAATTCTCAGTTGTGGTGATTGCGCAGGCTGATTTACGTGCAAAGGTAAATAGAGTTGTTGCGCAGAAGAGGATTATGATTAACGCACGAAAATGTTCAGGCATATCTGATAAGGGTGATTAAGTGTCGACCTTGGCGCTGGCTAATCTATTCTGTTCATTGAGTCAATAAGTCACAACCGTTGCTCACGCGACTTCTGCGGTAACGATAACCTCTTTCGGGCGCACAAGTGTCGCATATAATCCAGCCTCATGAAAAATTGTATTTTTTGCGAACAGTCCCTTGTCTGTGGTTACCGATGATTTGGTCGATAGTCGGTCGGCAGTTTTCCATAGAAGGAGTGAAGGGCTTATTGATCGTGCGAAAATCGTGGAAATGACCTTTACCCCACTATTGCCTACTGATTAGCACCTTCATGTCCGTAGAGTCCGCCCGCTTATCGCACTACTTTATACGTTATGACCACCGCGAAATCAGGTAAAGATGGCATCTGAAACAGTAGTAAAACAATCTTTGAATGCTAATAATTCTCTCCGTCACCGGGCCATGCGTGCAGGTGGCTGGACGATTGGCGGGCATATGTCCAGCCAAATATTGCGGCTTGGCGGGAATCTTATACTTACTCGATTGCTTTTTCCCGAGGCATTCGGGCTCATGGCCATTGTTCAAAGCGTGGCAGTTGGTTTGATAATGCTCTCTGATATTGGAATCGCGACCAGCATTATTCACAACAAGCGGGGAACCGAGGCGGTTTTTGTCAATACGGCTTGGACCATGCGCTTGATACAGAGTGTGATGATTTGGCTGTTACTGTGTCTGCTCTCCCCATTTTTTGCGTCATTTTATGGACAGCCCTTGCTGGCTAGCCTAATGCCAGTTGTTGGATTCGGATCTGTGCTTGGAGGATTGGTGTCCACTAAGATGGCACTGGCTAACCGATCACTGGCGCTGAAGAAGCTGGTGCTGATTGAAGTCGGGTCTCAGGTAATCGGACTGCTGGTGATGATTTTGTGGGCGTGGATCGACCACTCTATTTGGTCGCTGGTGTGGGGGGGGCTTATTGGCGCCTCCGTCAAAACGGTAGCCAGCCATCTCCTGCTGGAAGGAACGCATAACCGGTTTGCATGGGATCGGGATTCTGTGAGGGAATTGTTCGGTTTCGGTCAATGGATGCTGGTCAGTTCAATCCTGACCTTTTTTTCAGGTGAAGGTAATAAATTGCTGCTCGGCGCCTTTCTGGGTGTGAAGGTGTTGGCCTTCTTTACATTGGCCAGCGCGATGAGCTCGATGTTTTGGCAGATTGCTCAGCAAGTGAATAGCAAAGTGTTGTTCCCAGCCTATGCAGAGGTGGTTCGAGAGAGGCCGGAGCGCCTTCGGGAAGTGGCAGCAAGAAGCCGACTGTTGTTGATCGTACCAGGCTGGCTGATTGCCCTGTTCTTTGTGCTATGGGGCGATCACTTCATGTGGCTTCTGTATGACCAGCGCTACGCGGACTCCGGGAACATGTTACGGATGCTGGCGATGGGGGCTTTGATGTGGTCGATTGGGGGCTCTTACAACGGATTGTTGTGGGCCAAGGGAATGGTCAAGCTTAGCACGGTGATTCTGGTTGCCGAGGTTGCCATTCAATGGCTGGGCATGATGGTTGGGTATCATTTTCTGGGTGAGAGGGGCGTAATCTTGAGTGTTGCTGCAGTTGCCTGGCTGCTGTACCCGGTGCAGGCCCTCATATATCTCAAAATCGGCCTTTGGGAGCCCAAGATTGATTTGCCCTTCATCGCGCTTTCTGTTCTCGTTGTTGCGCTAAATTTCACGGAAATATTCCATCATGTTTGAGCAAGAGAATTTTGGGGGTTGAGATGAGTATTGAAATTGCACCGCGCGTGAGCGTGCTTGTTCCAATGAAAAACGCAGAGCCGTATGTTGTTGCGGCACTGGCCTCTGTTCTTTCAGAAAAAGATGTTGCTCTAGAGGTGGTCGTTATCAACGATAAATCAACAGACCGGTCGCTAGAGCGGGTATTGAGCGTTCGCGACGAACGAATACGCGTCATTGACGGTCCGGGAAAAGGGCTGTCAGCTTGCTTGAATGCCGGCCTGGCTGCTGCTAATGGCGATGTCGTCATGCAGTGCGATGCGGACGACTTATACCCTGCGGGGCGAATCAAGGATCAGGTTGCATGGCTGGATGCCAATCCCGAATATGCCGCAGTCTGCGGTGGATTTTCTACCATGGATACCGCAGGGCGGTTGGTGACTGTGCTGGTATCAAGCGTTATGCCAGAAGAAATTACCGGTGAATTAAATTCGGGAAAAACCAGAACGACTCTGTGTTCCTATGCGCTTCGAAAAGCTGCGCTTCAAAATTTCGGCGGGTTCAGGACATATTTTGAGACTTCGTGTGATATTGATTTCCAACTCAGGTTTGGTGAGGTCGCTAAGGTGATGTATTTGCCAAGTTCTTTCTATCTGTACCGATTGCATGATGCTTCGATGACGCATACACAAGGAAATGTAAGGAGAACGTTTTTTGAGGATACTGCGCGTCAGTTTCAGTTGCAACGCAAAGCGACAGGGCAGGATGAATTGCAGAGAGGGTGCCCGCCAATGCCGCCGGTAGTGCTGTCGGATAAATCTGGCACTGCAACCCAGCAGATTCAGGGCATGCTAATTGGGGCGGCATGGCGCGAGAAGGGGGCAGGTAACACGTTCAAGGCTATTGGTGTCGGGTGTCGTGCGCTAATGCATTCACCGTTCGATTTGAGGGTGTGGCGGAGTTTTCTGGCATTGCTGGTGAAGCCGGTGAAAAAAGTTAGTTGATGCGAGAGGGGCGGCTGCTGTCGACGTTCTGTTAAAGCGCATAGAATCGTCCATGGCTCTATTGGTATTACCCACAATTATTTTTGGAAACTTCACGTTGGATATTTCAGTAATTCTCGTTAGCTACAATACGATCGAAATGACGAAGATGGCGCTCAGCCATCTTGACGCCTCATCACATGAAATCGAGATGGAAGTCATCATTGTCGACAACGACTCCAAGGATCATTCTGCAGAAGTACTCCGCAGCGAGTATCCGCAAATCACCCTGATCGAGAACAAGAAAAATGTGGGTTTTGGCCGAGCCAATAACCAGGCATTGCCCCAGATAAATGGTCGCTACGTGCTTTTGCTAAACACTGATGCCTTTGTGCAGCCAGACACAATCGAAAAGACAATTCGATACATGGATGAAAATCCGCAGTGCGGCATTCTGGGCGTCAAGTTGTTGGGGCGCGACGGCGCGCTTCAACCTTCATGCCGGTATTTTCCGACGCCCTGGAACATTTTTCTCAAGCGCACCGGGCTAAAACGTTTCTTTCAGCGCGCGGTTATGGTGGATGACATGTCCTGGGATCACGATAGCGTCAGGGAATGCGACTGGGTCCCGGGTTGCTATTATCTGATCCGCAAAGAAGTAATCGATCAGGTCGGTCTTATGGATCCCCGCTATTTTCTGTATTACGAAGAAATCGACCACTGCTTTGCCGCAAAGCGCGCGGGCTGGCAAGTAACCTATTTTCCCTATAGCTCGGTTGTGCACATTGGAGGCGAGAGCGCGAAATCGGAAGGGGAAATTACTTCGAGTGGCCGACAGATCGAATCGTTGAAGATTGAGAGTGAATTGCTGTATTTTTACAAGAACCATGGCGTTAGCACCGTTGTTGCAGACGTATTTCTTTCTACACTTGCTGATGGCATTCAGATGCTAAAGGATACGGTTAAATTGCGGCGTCCGCGCTGGATCTTGGCGCACTTTGACCATTCAATCTTAATGTGGAAGTGTTTTTTTCGAACTCGCATGGGCAAGCAGCCTACCCGTTAAATTTGATATCTGGAAAGCGAAAGGGCCTCAATGTTGCTCGACGAGGGATTTGGAAGCGGAACAATGAAAGGCGAATATTAAATGGCAAAGTCTATTTATGAGGGCGTTCGCAGGTGGCTGGGGGGAACGCCAATTGCAAGCAGTTATCGAAAGATCAAGTCGAACAAACTGCTGCCGAAATACTCCGTGGTTAATATCAAGGAGAATGATCGACAACAGAAATCGATTGTTTTCTTATGTCCTGCGACAAACGTACCTATCGGTGGTGTCAAAGTAATTTATAACCAGGCAGCCCTGATTAGCGGACTAAACGGTCCGGTGGCTGCAAATGTTTTACATCCCCTCAACCCGGACTTTTGTTGTTCTTGGTTTACTCATGGCGCAACAATCAACCGGAGCCTGGAATTCAGTACGGCCCAAGACTTTGTGATGATTCCGGAGTTCTGGGCGGTGCCACATGCCAGGCTGCTGCACCAATTGGGGGTTCGATATGGAATTTACGTTCAGAATGGATACTCTGCCAGCTTTAACAATGGAGATGAGCTTGATGCGGCTTACAGCAATTCTTCATTGATCCTTGCAATATCCGACGACTCGGTGGAGTGCGTCAAAATGGCCTTCCCTGAATGCGCGGACAGAGTACATCGGGTTCATTATTCTGTTAACCCGGATAAGTTTGTAGGGAATCAAAGCAAGGAAAACGTCATTTGCTATATGCCCCGAAAATTAAAAAGCCATTCGCGGCTCGTTACTTTCTTTCTAAACAAGAGGATACCTTCGCATTGGCGGATAGAGGCCATTGATGGCTTGGATGAAGATGGTGTTGCTGCCATTTTAGGAAAATCAAAAATATTCCTTTCTTTTAGTGAATTTGAAGGGTGTCCATTGCCTCCGGTTGAAGCAGCGTTGTCCGGTTGTCAGGTCATTGGCTATACCGGCGAAGGCGCAAAGGAATACTGGGACAAGGAGATATTTACCGAAATTCATTCTGGAGATATCAAGGCGTTTGTGAACGCAGTCATGAATAAAATTGCAGAGATCGACAGCGCCCCATATGCCGCAAATAGAACTGCGATTGATACCCTTGCAAACAGGTACTCCGCGCAGGTTGAGCTGTCAGATATGCGATTGGTGTCCGACAAGATTCTTGAAATCCTGAATGCGGTCGAATAACGGCAATAGGCGCCATGTTTAATAACATCAGACAGGATTTCAAAACTTACCGGGGCGATTTCGGAGCGCAAGGTTTCTGGGTAATGCTCGTATATCGTTTTGGCCGATGGCGCTACGGTGTGCGCCCGGCAATACTGCGAAAATTGTTCTCTCTGATTTACAAGATGCTCCACAAATTTGTTCAGATTGTTGCCGGAATCGACTTGCCTTGCGAAGTTGAAATTGGCGAAGGTTTCATCATTGATCACTTCGGTGGAATTATAGTCAGTGGCTACGCTAAATTTGGCGATCATTGCCGAATTCGGAATGGTGTTGTCGTCGGCCTTAAGAATATCGAGGAGCCGGGAGCCCCGATTATTGGCGACAATGTGGATATTGGGGCTGGAGCCAAAGTGCTGGGCAAGATCAGGATAGGCAACAATGTTCTGATTGGCGCCAACGCAGTTGTGATCTCCGATGTGCCGGACAATTCAATCGCAGTGGGTGTTCCGGCTGTTATAAAAGCCAGAAGCCAGAATAAACTGGGCGCTTTGTGATGAACGCCATGCAGCTAGGGGTTGTCATTATTGGCCGCAATGAAGGCGCTCGCCTCGTGCGTTGTCTGGCGTCCCTGAATACTCAACCGACCCAACTTGTTTATGTGGACTCCGGCTCAACGGATGACTCGGTGAATGCGGCACGTCGTATGGGGGCCGACGTTGTGAGCCTGGATATGACGGTACCGTTTACTGCGGCGCGAGCCAGAAATGAAGGATTTGAGCGGATGAAAACGCTCTGTCCGTCATCCATTTATGTTCAGTTCGTCGATGGGGATTGCGAAGTATCGCCGGATTGGTTGAACAGCGCGGTAGCTTTCCTGGAAGCCAGCCCGGGCGTTGCCGCCGTCTGCGGGCGCCGGCGCGAACGCTTCCCCGAGAAATCCGTATACAACATGCTGTGCGATATGGAATGGGATACGCCAATCGGCGAGGCGAAAGCGTGTGGGGGGGATGCTCTGATGCGTGTCGATGCATTTGAGAGTGTGCATGGCTTCCGTCCGGATTTGATCGCGGGTGAAGAGCCTGAGTTATGCGTTCGCTTGCGCGCGGCCGGCTGGAAAATCTGGCGGCTGGATCGGGAAATGACGCTGCACGATGCTGCAATCACGCGTTTCGGGCAGTGGTGGAAGAGAGCGCGGCGCTGCGGCTATGCGTATGCAGAGGGAGCGCATCTGCATGGTGAGCCGCCGGAACGGCACCGTATGAAAGAGAGCATGCGCGTCTGGGTTTGGGGTTTGGGATTGCCCGTGTTTGCCATCGGTGCGGTTTCTGCGCTGGGGGCATGGGGCTTGGCTGTGTTGCTGGTCTATCCGGCGCAGATCGTTCGCCTGGCTGAGAGAGGCAAGAAGTCAGGGAAGCGAAACTGGTGGCAAGCCCTGTTTTTGGTGTTGGGAAAATTTCCGGAGGCGATGGGGCAACTGAACTTTTTGTATAACAGGCTGGCCGGGAAGACGGCGCATTTGATCGAGTACAAATGATTAGTGCAATCAAGCCATCTACGAGCAGCCAAGGTCTATTGGCAGAAGTGCAATAGAATGAAAACTGGAACCCTTGAGACGTTAAGCCGCGTATATCGTCTCGGCAGGACTATGCATCCTAGCCTGTCGCTAAACGGCCTTAAGCACCAGATTATGTTGCTGGGCCGCGCTTTGGTGTTTCTTCCAGATGTCCGGCGGTGGTACGAGATTTCGGATAACCCGTTGTTGGCCCGCGCGTTGAAGCGCTTTCCCCTGATGAGCGGGGCGATTTACTGGCCCTACATCAACCATGCCTGGCCTATGCAGACCCGGCTGGCGGCCATAGACCGGCATTTTCGCATGCTGGACGATTCGGCCAAAATCATTGCCCACGCGACGTTCGAGGATGTTGAACTGGCTCGGTTGGATGAGGAGTACGCCGGGCTGCGTCTGGTGTTGGATAAGGCCGAGTGGTTCGTGCGTGAGGGTGAAATCGTCCTCAATCTGTTTATCAACGACCAGCGTTTTTATTCTATTGCGTTCACGCTGGGAGTTGAAGCAGGTAAACCATTGGTATTTGTCGGCGCATTGCAGGGAGCAAATGCATCATCCGCCAGAGAAGTTTATCGTGACATCACCCATGCGCTTCACGGCATGAGGCCGCACGACTTTCTGATGACGGCGATCAAGTTGTTGTGTGTGGAACTTGGTGTTAGCAGGATGTGGGCGGTATCCAGCGACAATCACCAGCATAACAGTCCGTATTTCGGCGGTGTGCATAAGGAAATTTTGCGCATACCTTACAATAAAGTTTGGTTAGAGCATTTTGGTGTGCCGCTGGACAATGGTTTTTACGATATCCCGACCGCAGTCAGGTATAAGGAAATGAGTGAGATTCCCACGCGCAAACGTGCTGCCTACCGGCGCCGATATGCGATGCTGGACAAGCTGGCGTTGGATATCAAATCCTGTTGCGACCAATATGCGGCAAAGCCGTTGGCGCCAGTACAATAGATCGTAATTAACGAAACATTGTTCGTGAGGGTGTCCAAAATTATGTAGGTTGGGTTAGCAGTATCACCGCGTAACCCAACAGCATTCTCAAACAATGTTGGGTTGCGCAAACCCCCGCTAACCCAACCTACATTTTGCGATGTTTGTTTCAAAATGGCAGGTCGTTTTAGGATTATGGGAAAACAATGGCATACCAAATCGGTATGCCAAGTGGGTTAACCCCCGCGCGCGCGCTTTTTTAGTATCATGCTAGGCAACTTCGTTGAAGTCGGCTTTTCAACAGCGGTCATGGGAAGCTAAACGTGGCTTTGCAGCAAAATTCTTTCTGGATATCCAAATAACATGTACCAAGAGTTCTACGGTCTGAAGGAAAATCCCTTCTCGATTCAACCTGACCCGGATTTTCTGTATTTCGGGCGTCGGCATACCTACGCTTACGCGATGATGGAATTCGGCATCAAGAATCGGGCTGGATTCATGGTGGTGAGCGGCGAGATCGGTTGCGGCAAGACCACGCTGATCCGGCATCTGCTTAATAATTTGGCCCCCGACCATACAGTTGGTCTGGTTTACAACACTCACCGCGAGATAGCCAACTTGCTGGAGTGGATCATGCTTTCTTTGGGGTTGCCCTACGAAGGGAAATCCAACGTGGCGCTCTTTGATGCATTCCAGCAGTTTCTGATCGAGCAATACGGTTTGGGAAAGACTGTCCTGCTGATCATTGACGAGGCGCAGAATCTCAGTATGGATGCGTTGGAGTCTTTGCGTATGCTTTCGAATATCAATGCAGACAAGAATCAGCTCCTTCAGATCATGCTGGTAGGCCAACCTCAACTGAAGGAATTGTTGATGCGACCTGATCTTATGCAATTCGCGCAGCGCGTTGAAGTTGATTTTCATATCAAGCCTTTTGCAGAATCTGATGTGCAGGGCTATATCGAACATCGGCTGGCGATTGCCGGCCGGGAAACACCTCTCTTTACACCCGAGGCCTGCGCCAGGATTGCTGTGGCCACTCAGGGTGTTCCAAGGCGCATCAATATTCTCTGCAATACGGTACTTGTATATGGGTACTCTGCCGAGGCTGAGATGATTACCCCGGATCTGATTGAAGAAGTATTGAGTGACAAGGCTGAATTTGGGGCGTTGCCAAACCCGGAGTGAGGCATTTGATTAGCATCGTACCCCGTCAATTACGAAACATACGTGCAGTTGTGTAGGTTGGGTAAAGCGCAGCGTGCCCAACATTGACAACGATGCCTGTTGGGCACGCTGCGCTTTGCCCAACCTACATGAATACATGCCCGCAGTTAGCGCCAAACAACATGTTTCATTATTTATGAGTTGCAGTACTAGCTGGATGATATAACCTTCAAGGATGGAGGCGACTTCAGATGTTTGTAAAGATTGCGCATCTTTTCGAGTAGCTGCTCATCAGGCGGTTTGGCGCAGTGGAGGTAGGTTTTCGACAATCCTCCAAAGTTCATTTGGCTAAATCGGATCGCAGCCTCCTCTGCGGTGGTGTCGTGCGGAATCCCGAGATGTAGCGTTAAATCATCACCCTCAATCGCGAAGAGCGGTACTTCCCAAAGAAACTGGGCCGAGCCCGGATTTGGAAGCCTGACATGGAAATGGTCGTGGTGTCCCATTGAGCTAACTCCGCCGGCCCGGCGTTTCTTCCACTGCAACAATCCGTCTTCGGGGCTGCCACCCGTAGTCCCGATGTCGTAGTAGTCGAATCCATTGTTATGCGCCCACTCAAGCGCAAACTGAACATTGATTGAATTGGTTTCTTTTAGACGTTTGGGGTCGGAAAATACCGCCTCTGTATATCCGAATCGGATTGTGCTCCAGTATCGCTTCCCGTTTCGAACGAACTCACACCCCAAATGACAGGCCACCACTTCGTCACCATAGAGCACAAGGTCGAGCCGCCCGGTCTCCTGAGCCAGTCTTCTAACGACATCTGAGCTGATTTGTGAAGCAGCAGTGCCGTGCCTTGAGCATGCATAAGGCTGGAGCATTTCGATATCCGCACGCTCAATGTCTGCATGGTCGCGAACTTGTTGCATACGATAGAGCCCGCGGTGTTTGCGAAGTCTTCTGCGCAATTCACTTTGGTATCCTTCCATTATCTCGTCCATGGGCCGGTTAAGAGATACGATTGCGCGCAGAGAGTTGGGCACCCGCAATGCGTTCCGAAATGGCATTTCGCTGACGAATGCCGACTGGCGAGTTTGATTGGCGCCCTCAAGGTGGGTGTTGAGTTCGTCGTGTGCGCCAAGAAGCAATTTTGCTGCATCCCGCCGCGATTTCCGGCCCGCGTAAACGATGTCAAATTGACTGTCGCGACGCAACGGGAATCTGGCGATTTCCCACTGCCATAGCCTTGCTCGGCCAAGTTGTTCTCGAAGCCGGGCCACTGCATCTCTCAGCTGAAATCGCATGGAGGGTGAAAGGAGCCTTCGCATCAGCATTGATGCTTGTTCTTTGCTTTTGCTGATGAATTTTTGCACGTGCATTTCCTGAGCGAACCCGCGCATAGTATAGGGCAGTTTGATGTAACCTCCGATACTCTGAATATATGCCGGGTGCGACTGCCCTGGTGGGGGGCATTTCAGGCTGGTGGCAATGTTGCAAGATGTTGCATAATGCGAGCGTTGCGAACTTACAGAATAGATAGGGGTGTCTGCATTGAACCGAGATAGTTCAATAGAAAGAACCACGTCATTCCTGCGAAGGCCGGAATCCAGATAGTCATATATCTCCCACGTAAGTGGGGCAACATAGTGGTTTTTTTGTCCGCTTCACGGTCTATTATACTTTGCTGGATACCGGCCTTCGCCGGTATGACGGCCTAATTGACAATCTGGGTTGAATATCCCCGCGTCCAATCAAGATCGCAATAATGTAGCCAGCCCAACCATATGAGCTTATTAATACAACAGCCCGGCACTATCGCCTACCTAGCCCCGGAAATACCAGCCCTGTCGGCAACATTCGTCTATGAAGAAATGATTGGGTTGCAGAATCTCGGCTATCCCACGATATCAATCTCCGTGCACAAACCGAAACATCCTGCACAAGGGCAGGATGAGCTTTTTTCCAGAACGTATTTTCTGTATGACCAATCGGCGGTAATGATGGTGTTGTCTGGCATATTCAGACTTCCATTATTCGGTTTCGGGACGCTCGGGAAGTTGATTTCGGATATGGTGAGATGCGGATTGCATCGTCCCGATACATGGAAGCTTGCTTATCAATTCCTGGCGGCTGTAAAGCTGGCATCATTGCTGAGATCAAAGAACTGCTCGCATCTGCACGTGCACTTTGCCCATGTCCCAACGCAGATCGCCATGTATGCTTCTGCCATGTCGGGAGTGCCATTCACCATAATGGCTCACGCCAATGACATTTTCGAGCGCGGGCTACTCCTGCGGCAAAAGGCTGAAAGGGCGGTGAAGCTGGTTACGATCTCCGAATTCAACCGCGCTTATCTGGAAAAGATCGGAGTCCCCAAAGACAAGCTGGCGGTGGTGCGTTGCGGAGTCAGTTTTCCAATCCTGCAGCCCGAACAGCCATTTGAAAGAAAAAACTGTTACCGCCTGGGCACGCTAGGCCGCCTGGTTGAAAAGAAAGGAATTGATGTCTTGATTCGCGCGCTTTCAGTCCTGAAAGATCGGCCGTACAGAATCGAGCTGAGCATTGCGGGTGACGGGCCATTGCGGGAAGAATTGGAGTCGCTTTCCCGGGAATTGGGCGTGGCTGACCGTGTAAAATTCGAAGGCAGCATGACGCATGGCGCGGTGGCCGAATGGATGCGCGGACTTGATGCTGTGGTATTGGCCTGCAAGAAAGATGCAAACGGCGACATGGATGGGATTCCGGTTGTATTGATGGAGGCGATGTCGCAATCGGTGCCGGTGATTTCAACAAAGATATCCGGCATTCCGGAATTGATTATTCATGACCGCACCGGCCTTCTGGCGAAGCCGGGCGACCATCAGGATTTGGCAAGACAAATTGATCGATTGCTGGATTCTCCGGAACTGCGCGGGCGCCTGGTTAGTGAAGCTGCAGTGCATGTTGAGAGCGAATTCGGACGCGATGTCAATCTGAAGCGGTTGCTGAGTTATTTTCCGAAAGATGCCCGGCAACTCGCATAACTTTGAATATGAGTGGATCAATGAATCGAAAATACGTACTAATTTCACCGTGCCGCAATGAAGCGGATTTCATGCGACAAACGCTGGATACGGTCATAGCTCAGTCTATCCGGCCCGCGAAGTGGATCATTGTCGATGACGGATCTACCGACGAAACTCCCCGTATTTTGGCGGAGTACGCAAGGCAGCATGACTGGATCACGATAGTTACCCGCGCAGATCGCGGGCGGCGAGCGGTAGGTCCCGGTGTTATCGAGGCGTTTTATGCGGGTTACGAAACGATAAACCCGGACGATTACGAATACCTCTGCAAGCTCGATCTTGATCTGCGGCTGCCGGCCCGATATTTTGAAGGGCTCATCGAACGGATGGAAAACAATCCGCGAATTGCGACATGCAGCGGCAAGGCGTATATCGAGAAGAACGGTAGCCTGGTAAATGAGCGGCATGGCGACGAGACATCTATCGGGGCATCCAAGTTTTACCGGATGTCGCACTTCAAACAATTGGGCGGCTTTGTGCGCGAGGTAATGTGGGACGGTATCGATTGTCACCGTTGCCGTATGAATGGCTTGATTGCGTGCAGCTGGGATGATCCGGAATTGCGATTTGTGCATCTGCGCCCCATGGGCTCCAGCCAGCAGAGCATTTTCACCGGGAGAATGCGGCATGGTTACGGTCAGTATTTCATGGGCACAGGCTTCGTCTTCATGCTGGCCAGCGCGGTCTATCGCATACCGGAAAAGCCCTATGTGGTGGGCGGACTGGCCATTCTTTGGGGCTGGTTGCGAAGCGCACTGCAAAGAAAACCGCGTTACGATGATCTGGAATTCAGGAAGTTCCTGAGAAGTTACCAATGGCGGTCGCTGATGGTAGGCAAGCGGCGCGCCATCGAGGAAATACACCGGGAAAAAGGGGCGCTTTAGCGCACAGGGCACCCTGTAGGAGCGAGCTTGCTGGCGAAAGTGTTTGATTTTGCTTCGCCAGCAAGCTGGCTCCTACACGCGGCATTCTTAAATCGGTCGTTTTTCAACAGTCTGCTAATAACTATCTGGGTTGAAGCAGTTTTTCATGCCCATCATGTACCAAAGTACAGTGGGCTGGTTGCTGATGAGAATATAAACTGCCAGATAGTAGAAAATTCGGGAATATCGAAGCAAGATATGCGTAAGCATTACAATTCCACCAAGGGCGATATGCAAGAAACCCGCCGTATTTTGGGTAGATGACGCTGCAGGCTAAAACAAGAGCTTGAAAGCTTTATAGTGTGGGCCTTAACGGCAATTTAAGTTTAAAACATCAGGAGTGCAGTGCATGACTATCGCGGTTATTGGTTTGGGTTATGTTGGCTTGCCTTTGGTAATCGAGTTTGGCAAACAAACACGTACTATCGGTTTTGATATTTCCGTCCCCAAGGTGGAGTCTTGCCTGACCGGTGTGGATCCTTCGCGCGAGTTGCCTGATGAGGAAATGCGCACTGCTGTTCATGCCGAGTATTCGGCAGACCCCAAAGTGCTCGCAGAAGCCGATTTCATTATTGTGGCTGTACCCACGCCGGTCGATGATGCGCACCGGCCGGATTTCGGGCCACTGATCGGGGCCAGTGCCAGTGCCGGGCGACACATGAAGAAGGGAGCTATCGTCATATATGAGTCCACTGTGTATCCGGGGGCGACAGAGGAAGTGTGCGTGCCCGTGCTGGAGCGTGAATCGGGTCTGAAATGGAAGAAGGACTTCTTTGTGGGCTATTCTCCCGAGCGCATCAACCCGGGTGATCGCGAACATACGCTCACGCGCGTGGTAAAGGTGGTGGCAGGCGACACGCCGGATACGCTGGAGAAGGTGGCGCAACTGTACGAGCGCATTGTCACGCCGGGCGTGCATCGCACCAGCAGCATCAAGGCCGCAGAGGCCTGCAAAGTGATCGAGAACACCCAGCGCGACCTCAACATTGCGCTGATGAACGAGTTGGCCATTATCTTCGACAAGATCGGTATCGACACGATGGAAGTGCTGGAGGCGGCAGGCACGAAGTGGAACTTCCTCAATTTCCGCCCCGGCCTGGTCGGCGGCCATTGCATCGGGGTTGATCCTTACTATCTGACACACAAGGCCGAGACAGTTGGATATCACCCGCAGGTGATTTTGGCGGGCCGTCGAATCAACGATGGTATTGGCAAGTTTATCGCCGAGCAGACCGTGAAACACATCATTCAGGGCGGCGGGCAGGTCAAGCGCGCACGCGTAAATGTGCTGGGCTTGACGTTCAAGGAAAACTGCGCGGACATTCGCAACACCAAGGTGGTGGACATCATCCATGAACTGGAAAGCTATGGTGTGGAGGTTTATCTGCACGACCCTGTGGCCGATGCCCAAGAAGCCAAGCACGAATACGGCGTTGATTTGCTTCCATGGGAGGAGTTGCCTCAGGCAGACGGAATCATCGTTGCCGTAGCACACAACGAGTATGCCAACATGCCGTTGACTCAACTGCTGGGCAAAGTGGCGCAGGGTGGATGTTTCATTGATGTGAAATCCAAATTCGATCAGGTCGCTTTGGAAAAATCGGGGATGAGGGTTTGGCGGCTGTAATCCGTGATTGTTTATCCCGGATTATCCATTAGGCCGTCATTCCGGTCCTTCGATAAACTCAGGACAGGCTGACCTTTGGTCAGGCCGGAATCCAGCGAAAAAAACAAACTGCGAAGCAGACAAAACCCGGATGTTGTCCCACTTGTGTGGGAATGTGTATTTCAACTGGGTTCCGGCCTTCGCCGGAACGACGAAGCCGAATAAATCAGCGCCGCCCTAATAGAAAACGCTGGGTGCTTTCAACCCAGATTGTCCAGTAGAAAAAAACAATGTCATTCCGGCGTAGGCCGGAATCCAGATGTTATAAAATTTCTCGCGCAAGCGAGCCAACATTATGTTTTTGTTTGCTCCGCAGAGTAATTTTTATGTCCGTCATACCGGCCTGACCGCAGGTCAGCCTGTCCTGAGCGTGCCGAAGGGCCGGTATGACGATCTAACGGACAATCTGGGTTCAAACCTGCAAATCGGCAAATAAATGGCAAACGAAAACACGTCCAGCATCAAAATCATGCCTCCTGATTTCAATCGGGAGGTCCACTGCCTGCTTGGGTTGCCTTTCGACGCCGTAAACATGCCTAGCGCCGTTCGGCGCATAAGAGCATCAGCCGCTGATCGCTCCCCCTGCTTCCTCTCAACACCCAATCTGAATTTCCTGATTGCGGCTCAATCTGATGCTGCTTTTCGCAACTCGGTAATCAATAGCCATCTGAGCATTGCCGACGGCATGCCGCTAATCTGGATTGCGCGCTTGCTTGGCATTCCGATTCGCGAGCGGGTTGCGGGCTCTGCGCTTTTCGATGCATTGCGCCTCGATACCGGGAAACCACTTTCAGTATTCTTTTTCGGCGGTCCAGATGGCGCAGCCGAGGCCGCTTGCAGGCAACTGAACCTGAAGAAGAGAGGGCTGACTTGTGCGGGATTTGAATCTCCGGGTTTCGGTACTATTGAGGAGATGAGCGATGACGGGATCATTCAGCGCATCAACGCAAGCAATGCAGATTTTCTGGTGGTGTCGCTAGGGGCGAAAAAGGGGCAGGCATGGATTGAGCGCAATAGAGGGCGGATTACAGTTCCGGTGATCAGCCACTTGGGCGCCGTAGTGAATTTCGTCGCTGGCACCGTGCTTCGGGCGCCTGTGTGGATGCAAAACACCGGCTTGGAATGGTTGTGGCGGATCAAGGAAGATCCCGCGCTGTGGCGTCGCTATTTTTGGGACGGACTGGCATTGCTGAAACTATTGGCAGTCCGTGTACTCCCTTATGTCTGGTTCTTGCTGCGCCACAAGCCTGTCGACGGCCAACTGACTGCAGGCGTAGAAACGACAGAGGATGAGGAAAATTTCATCATTCATCTTCGAGGCGTGTGGACGCTACAGAATATCCAAACCTTGAGAGACTGTTTTATCAAGGCGGCACGGGCTGAAAAAGATGTCAGGCTGGAAATGAGCGGCGTGACTTACGTGGATAGCGCTTTTGTTGGGCTGGTAATGCTTTTGCAAGGGCATCAGTCGCAAAGCCTCGGGCAACTCAAAATCGAACACATGCCAGCCCGCGTTCGCCGTATCTTTAAATATTGTTGCTCAGAATCACTGTGTTAAAGAGTGGCTTACAGGTTCTAGGCAGGGAACGTACCTACTGAATCAAAGACTCATTTTAGGTTTATACAGACTGCGATCGCCTTCCATAGACCAGTAGAACCACCTTTCATGTTCTTTGGGATACCCATTCAACAACGTATTTCCATAGCGTTTTATTTCCTTGTCCGCATATCCCATTTCAAGAAGCAAACTTGGGAATATCTGATGTTGTGAATACAGCTTGTTGGCTTCAGGTATGTATCTTTTGGTTGACTGTTTTTCAATCACCAGCAAGGGGACGGTGACCTGGCTGCTGGATGGATCATAAAAGCTTGAGCAGTGCGTCAGATCATCCTTTGCATCGGGCTCAAGAAATGCCTGCCCATGATCTGATGTATAGAAGGTGATCGTATTATTCAAATCCACTTCATTGATATATTGTTTGAGAAAATCATTGACCGCGTATCTGATGACGTTTGTGTAAGTGTTGATCAATTTTTCCTTGTTCTCTGCAATTCTTGGTTCATATTCTGTTGTCTGCACAGGTGCAAATATTTCTCTGTCCTTAGGGAAGCGCCAGAGATAAGGCCAATGCGCGCCATCTTTCACGAATACGATCAATTTCTTTTTTGAAGTATCGTTCTTCAAGATATCTTTAACTCTATCAAGACCATTTCGGTCTCTCTTGTAATCTTCGATTCTCGATGGATTCGTAAAGTATTCGTCCACGAATTTGAGATCATCAATCGTAAGGTGGTTTGTCAGGGTGCCTTGCTTAACCTGCGTATCAATCAGCCATGTTTTGTAGCCAGCCCTTTTTGCGAATTGATAGATAGTTGGCAATGAGCTCCTGGTCGCCACAAAGTTGGTTTCTGCGCCTTCCGTATAAGGGCTGAGGCCAACCCTGAGCGTCAGTTGAGAGAGTGCTGAGCAATTGGCCCCGGAATTGACGACTCCATAGTTCACAATGGAGCCTCGCTTTACGAAATCTTCGATGTCTGGAGTTGTTTTTCGATCATACCCATTGATTGATAAATGGGCTCCCGAAATCGATTCGTCAATGATCAAAATAATGGTATCCGTTAGATTGTTTCCGGGAACCACATTTTGAGCCAATACTCTTGGCGGTTGGTCAACGGCTGTACGGTGATAATTGGCAATGATTATCGGTACCTTTATAGGGGATGAATACGAAGCGTAAGCTATGTAGTGGACGCCCAACTTGGCAATCACAACCGGAAGGAAAAAAAAGGGCGCGACGAAGAGCCATTTTGGCGATACTCGTATTTTGACGAATCTTCTGACACCAAGCAGAGCGGCCAAGAGAAGCCCCGTGATCAGTACTCCCTTCGAAATTTCAGGCAGAAAAACAACAAGATTTTTGACATTGTTAGCCTCGCTCAGGAATAACGCATAAGTGAAGTGCGTGAAGCCGTGGTTTCCTATGAGTTGGGAGACAATATCAATAAAGTATGTGACGAGTATATATACAAGAAAAATCAACCACAATTTGGTTGATCTCTGAATGGTGACTAGAAAAATAAACCCGATGCTTATTGCGTATGACACCAGATAAACCAGCGCTTTGGCGACAGCCTTGAAGTCATAATAGGGGGCACTAAGATAATTTAGTTCATTCAGAAAAAACTTGTTATTGCCAATACTCTGTAAGGCAACTGAGACGCCTAACAACAAAGCATAGACCAGTAGTATTTCTAAGCTCGCCAAATGGCGAAGCATTTTCATGAAACCGTTCATATTTCAAGCATCCTGTTGTTGCAGAAAAAGTGATTACGAGGCCATACGGAAATCATGCAAGACGTCATTCAAAGATCACGATTCAAATACGACTGCTAAATTGGTCAAAGATAGCAGAACTGCTGCGCTACCAATGTCCTTGGCACGCTTGGCGAGTTCGTGGTGCTCTAAGGTAATGAGGTCAACCACGGCTTCAATGGCTGAATTTTTCAGCTCAACTATCAGCACGCCGAAGATGCTTGCAATTATGAGGGCTTTTTCGATGGGAGTGGCATGCAGGAAAAGCGTTAACGGTATCAACACAAGCGCGAGCAAAAGCTCCTGACGAAAGGCAGCTTCGTGACGAAAAGCTGCTCGAAGTCCGCATAGTGAGTAACCGTAAGCCCTGATGATGCGATCAAGTCCAGTTTTGCCCTTGTGAGGGCTATTTTGTTCGGAGCTTTGCAGGTTCATGATTTTGATTCGTTCAACTCAGTCGACCAACCATTTCAGGCGGTTATCGGCATGCCTTGGGGCTGTCTACTCATACGCCCCGATCACGGGCGGGTTCAAGAAGTTCGTGCCGGATATATCTGTTGCTGTTGTAGGAGCGTAAACAGTTGATCCCGCGCCAAGCAAAGGTGAGGCAGGTGCCGCTGGGTCTGGGTGGAAGTCATACGGGCTGGATGTTGAATTAACAAACTTGGGCGGGTCAATTATGGATAGCAAATCGAAGCCGGAGTATGTGCGCCATGCTGCCAAGTCGTAATAGGTGAATACATCTGCCGTAGCTTCCCATTTGGCGTAATGAGACACGCTTGGAGCTGCGCTGTAGCAGTGATTGTTGTTAACGAATGCATAGGAAGACGCTAAGGGTAGTGCTGGAATCAGATTGTTTCCTGACTTGAGGTATGAGTAGCAGGTAACAGGAGCACCAGTATTCGTTGAGGCAAAAGTTACAGAGTTGTTTGCCGACACGTACCCATCCCCTTCGTTGAGAAAGGCCACGCCATAGAATATGCCAGATGTGCTATTTGGCCCAAACCAGATAGTATTATTTTTTACAACCGTTCTGGTGTTCACGGCATCCCCTCGCCCGACTCTGGCGCTGTAGCTGGCAACAGCAATCCCTCCATTACTATTCGGCACATCAAAAACAAGCAGGTTGTTTTCAATGATGCTATCTGGAGCGTGCGACACACCAATACCAACATACCCTGCATTGATCACTGTATTACCGGAGACGATTGCTCTGCTAAAGTCGGAATGGCCGACAGAATAACTGCCATGATCTAAAGAAATGCCGTAGCAGCCCGGCGCACTAGCTGAGGCCTCAATTTCTAATACATTATTTTTAACTAAAAGGTCCGACATTCTTCCGTGTGCGACAATTACAACCCCATCACAAGTTGGCCCGTTCTGTCCGAAAACATAGTTCTCGGATATATTCATACTCGGGGCGTCCAAGTAGGCAGAGCCTAAGTAAATTGAGTGATATAGAGCGTGGTAACCGCCGTTATTGAACATGATGTTGTGTGACACCTCAGCGTTTGGTCCCGCACCAAAATACGCTTCATGTGTATTGTTTGAAAATGTATTCCCTGTGATTGTTATGTTGGGGTTTGCAGCAGTTGGCGGGTTGCCGCCGTTGTGGTCAATACCGAAACTGAAACCATCAATGTCGAGATTGCATGCTGTTATGTCATGCGCGCCATTATATAAAAAAATTCCATCATTTCCCGCTTGGCCATTGCCTTGAAGCTTCAAATTCAGGAGTCGAACACCGCCTCTGGTGGAGCTTGCGAATTGGAGTAAAGTGGCACCACCTGGCGGACTATTAAATATTGGTTTCGCATTGCTTGAGAACGAGGGATCTGTATATTCTCTGAAGTCAGTACACGTTGTTCCTGCGGGGCAAGGCGTAGCAGGCATATTGATAACGCCTGATGCGTTAAATGCTCCACCTTTGCAGAACGCGATTGTATTTGTGCCGGTTAAGCTTGCGTACCTGGAAACGGCGTTAGCAATAGTTCTCCTTGGTGTTTCCGGAGCGGTTCCATTATTGCTGTCATCGCCGGGTACGCAATTGGCACTTGCACCCGTGCCGCAGTCGCAGTAGTAATACGGTGTGCCTCTTACTGGTTCATCTACACACGATTGTTGCTGCGCCGCGATAGCGGTGACCAATGCGGCAGGTGCGCGCGCAGTCGTTACCCTCTTGGATTTCGAACCGGTTGGACCTACACACGTGATGGTGTATGTGGTGGTGGCGGAAAGGGGCGAAGTGGTGAATGAGCCCGATGTGCCGGTGATGCCACTTGGAGAAGAAGAGCACGAAGTGCTGTCGGTAGACGTCCAGGTGATGACGGCGGTTTGGGCGGGCGATCCCGATGCAATTAACGACGGTGTTGCGGACGCGAATAAGCTAGTAGTGATAGTGGTGGCGGGCGTGCCGGCGGAGGATGGTGCAGCCTTGGTTGAGGAGCTGCCACCGCCGCACGAGGCGAGGCCGGAAACAACAAACAGCACTGCGAACAGAGCGCCCAGTAGAATTTTCGATCTGACTGCGATGTTGTTTTTCATGTTTGCGACCCTTGGTAATAAGCGTGTTTATTTTACGAATTGGAATTAAGGAAAAGACAACAGCCTTGCGAGTTCCAATCGGAGTGAATTTGATATTTGAGAAAATGCGATTGACGACATTAAATTAAGTGGTTTTCGCTCAACTAATGCAGACAATTCAAGGGCTAGGCATGCCCATAACTTCAGTTTCTGCAATATATCCTTTGCCCTCTTTTTAGGCAAGTACTGGTTGCACTGAACTTCTGCTATTGGTTTGAGCGCAAATAGATGCGTTGTGAATTGGACAAGCTTGCAGATTTCAGGTTAAGGTGCGCGGCGTGGAAAAACTGTCATTCAACCCTGCGAAAACCAATAATCTGTGATGCAGCTTGTTAGCTTGGGGAAAAGCCAAAAGCGCCCAACCAGTGTCGTGTCGCTAATTGAATGCACACAGTCGAAATACACAATTCAGTCTGAATATTAAGGTGAAATTACTATGATTCTTGTTACCGGTGGCGCCGGATACATCGGTTCGCATACAGTTGTCGAGTTGATGCAGGCCGGGTTTGAAGTTTTGATCCTCGACAATTTCTGCAACAGCAAGGTGTCGGTGCTTGATCGTATTGAACGTATTGTCGGGCGTCGGCCGCACTTTGTGGAGGCCGATGTTCGCAGTCGCGAGTCGATGCGGACTCTATTTGCGGATTATCAATTTGACGCTGTGATTCACTTTGCAGGTCTCAAGGCGGTGGGTGAATCCGTGGCTCAGCCATTGCGTTATTACGACAACAACATTCACGGCAGTCTGGTGCTGTTCGAGGCAATGGCCGAAGCGGGCGTGAAGACGCTGGTGTTTTCCTCTTCGGCAACTGTTTATGGCGATCCGCATGCGGTGCCCATTCGCGAAGACTTCCCTCTTTCTGCAACCAATCCGTATGGGCGCTCCAAACTGATTGTGGAAGACATCCTGGGTGACATTGCGCTCGCCGATGCTACCTGGCGTATCGCCTTGCTGCGTTACTTCAACCCTGTCGGGGCGCATGAGTCCGGTTTGATCGGTGAAGATCCAAACGGAATTCCCAATAATCTGATGCCGTATATTTCGAAAGTTGCTGTTGGGGCGCTGGCCGAGCTATCGGTGTTTGGCAGTGACTATCCTACCCATGACGGAACAGGGGTGCGCGATTACATTCATGTGGTGGACTTGGCGCGCGGGCACCTTGCTGCGCTTAAAGCGCTGAAGGTGGCGGAAGGGATTATTACTACCAATCTGGGCACCGGCCAAGGGTATAGCGTGCTGGATGTGGTTAGGGCGTTCGAGGCGGCATGCGGGAAGAAAGTGCCGTACAAGATTGTTGGGCGTCGCCCCGGCGATATTGCCGCGTGTTACGCAGACCCTTCGCTTGCAAAGACGTTGCTGGGCTGGCAGGCGCAGTACGGCATTGATGAGATGTGTCGCGATGCCTGGCGCTGGCAGTCGATGTCCGCGGAGGCTGAATAAAACATGGGTTTTTGTTGGTCAATAACAAATATCCTGTAGAAGGTCGTTTACGTTGAGAATTCAACCCGGATAATCCATCAGGCTGGAACCTATTGTTGGGCTCAAACCCCTCCCAACCTCCCCTTATCAGGGGAGGAGCAGGCTTGACTCTCCCCCTGATAAGGGGGAGTTGGAGGGGGTTTGAGCCTGAAGACAAATCCAGGTAGAAGTAACACGAAATTAACAAGGCGCATTCATTATTACTTCCGTAGCATCCAATCCAAGTCGAGAATCGGACACTCTGGCGTCAGGCTTGCGTCAAATTTACGTCAAATTTGCGAAATGCGACTGGTGCAACGGCTGCCTGATGTTCCGCAAATCGCGTTACAGCCTAACCAGCATGAATAAAACTTCAGAAGGTCATTCGTGGCACAACTATTGCTTAACCATTCTGGTGTGATGGGGAAGAGGCTTGGTGCTTCCCTCAATGAATGACTCGGTGTTAGTAAACTAATTTTTACCAGAGAGCATTATGACAAACAACTTGATGATCGCTAGCTCTTGCCATGTCAGGCTTGAAACCTGGAAACAGGAGCTGAACGGCTTTGTCAGCACAACTTCACTAATGAGCAGCCTAGGCTCGCTCCGCGATGACGTTATACAAATCAAGCCCAAGGTAATTCTGCTGGACTATGAATTGCTGGGTGAGGATGATATTGCCGGCTTGCGCAGAATCAGCAAGGAAACCAAGATTATTGTCGTTGGTAACGACATCCCCGAAGAGACCGAATGGCAATTATTGAAGGCCGGGGTCAGGGGATGCTGCCGCAGCGATGCGGCCCCGAAATTCCTTAAACAAGTGGTGACGGCTGTACACGATGGCGAATTGTGGATACGCAGGTCGCTCACTTGCCGTCTGATAGATGAGCTGGGCCGGACAACGGCAAAAAACAAAGCCTATCGCGAGTCACTGGGGCTGCTTAACAAGCTCACTCAACGCGAGTACGACATTGCGGTGCGTGTCGGAAATGGAGAAAGCAACAAGCTTATTGCCAAAGCGTGCGGAATTACCGAGCGCACGGTGAAAGCGCACTTGACCGAAGTGTTCATCAAACTGGGCGTTTCGGACCGGCTCAATCTGGCATTGGTTCTGTCGGCTGATGAGCGATCTAGTGTTCGCAGGAGTTCAGGCGGTGCGGTACTGGGGAAGCTTGATTTGAATCTTTCTGCAGTTGCCACTCAATTCACAAACTGATTTGCGCTGCTAACAGGTTGTTTGAATTTGGGTAAGTCTGTCACACCGGCGCAGGCCGGTGTCCAGTTAAGTAAAAAGCGCAGGATTCCGGCCTGCGCCGGAATAACGAATGAGGACTGAATCATCCCCTTCTTAATTGTTCGCATTTATGCTTTTGAAGCATGCACTAAAGTGCAGTAGTTCTTGTTGTTGAATTGAATACAATCGACTGGCCCGCGTGGATTTATCCAATGACGTGCTGGCGAAAAATAATAGTAGTAGCGAGGAGAGTCAAATATGCAAACTGTGACCGTAGCCGTTGCAGGTATTGATCGCGTTCGCCGTGAGGGCTTTGAACGCCTCTTGTATGGCGAGAACGGCATTACTGTGCTTTCGAATGCAGGGCCGGATGATGAGGGTGGAAACGACCATACGTTCGCGAGTCGTCGGTTTGGACAACGGGCAGAGGTTTCTTCATTTGAGAACGAAGTTGCCAGAATCCGGCGTCTCAGGCCTGCTGTCACGCTGGTAAATCTGGATATGTGTGCCGACGAGGACTTGGCTTTGTTTCTGTCGCTGCGAAGTATGTGCCCGGCGTCGCGGATTGTATTGTTGGCCGATGACGCCGTGAATGAAAACAAAATCATTCAAGCCCTGGAGATCGGAGCGCAGGGCTATCTGGAAAATGATGCTGTCGAGGACTACCTTTCAAGAGCCGTGCAAGTAGTCGGCCGCGGCGAATCGTGGGTTCCAAACAAAATGCTGGGAAGCATAATGGATCGGATTTTGAATTAGGAATTAGGAAGCGCTGATTAAAGTTTGCTTTCCTCCCTCCCCCCCCTGGGGGAGGGCCGGGATGAGGATGGGAATTCAACGAGTCATCCCTCACCCCACCCCTCTTCCGGCGGGAGAGGGTTCTTGATTGGACAAGTGCGCAGCTTTCGGGTTAAGGTGCGCGCGGAATCAAAAACATACCCGCAATACTCTCTACATTTATAAGCCTCGAAAACGCCCAAAATACCTGATGAAATTGAAAGAAGACTGCTCTCAAATGGGTGCGTCTCGTCTCGTTAGTTCTGGGCGGGACGGTACTTACCTCCCGACACTGGATGGTTGGAGAACGATTGCAATCGCCCTGGTGATTATTGCGCACTCATCTGACTCGATCCAAAATGCGCTGATGCCGGATGTGGGAAATGCCATTTTTGATTTCCTAAAACTCTTTGGACTTGTCGGCGTACAAATCTTTTTCGGTTTAAGTGGCTTTCTAATTACTACGCGACTTGTGGCGGATGAGGCGCAACGGGGCAGCATCTCACTTAAGTCGTTTTACATCAGGCGTGCCTTTCGGATACTGCCGGCATCTTTGGTGTTCCTCTTGGCGATTGCGCTATTAAGTTTGAGTGGAGTTATTCAGGTTAGCTTTGGGCGGTGGCTCAGCACACTTCTTTTTTTCGCCAATTATTCCACTGCAGAAGGTTCATGGTATCTGGGGCACTTCTGGTCATTGGCCGTGGAAGAACATTTCTATTTCATTTGGCCGCTTGCATTTCTCACGCTCACGAACAACAGTCGCCGCGTCATTTTCGCTGTTGCAGGGGTTTTACTATTGGCTTTGTGGCGTGCGGTGGATTTCAAATTTCAACTTACCGGCTCAACACCTGCGGTATTCTGGGGAAGAACAGATATTCAAGCTGATAGCATTCTTTGCGGCGTGCTTGTTGCATTACTTTATAGCGACCCGGTTTGGAAGCTTCGCCTTCGAAGGTTGCTCTCCATCCCTGCTGTTTGGCCAGTCCTTGTCTTGCTGGCGTTTGGCATGGCTACATTAATTGCATTGCATGTGCTTGGCTGGAAGATGGCTTTTGCATTGCTTACTGTAAAAGCCATTGTCATACCACTTATTATCCTGGGTACCCTTATAAGTAGTACCAATTTTCCAGGTCGGGTTTTAGAAAGCACCGTATTCCGATGGGTAGGGAGGATTTCTTACAGTCTCTACCTTTGGCAGCAGCTTTTCCTGGTTTGGAATGAGGTCCGTGTTCCCTATCTAAGTCCGCTACAAAGTCTTCCTGTTAATATAATTCTTGCATTCGCTTGTGCATCGCTCAGTCTGTACCTAATTGAAAAACCGCTAATATCTGTCGGACATAGACTTGCAAAGAGGTTGGCACCTTTGCCTAGCCAAATATCTACACGATAAATCGCAGAATTATTCAAAGGCCTCATCCGAGGCAATATTTTTACCGGGGCGATGTTAAGGCTTGCCAACAGCCAATGCCCTTGGCGGGCTAAACAACGCACCCAAACCAAAGCGCATGCAGCCAAAGTAAAACACGAGGGGCAATAGCAGGCCGCCCAAAGTGCCAACTACCAAATGGACGCCAACATCGGTAACCCCGAACCCTTTCTGCAAGATAATCCTGCAGCCGCTTCCGGTAAGGATATGCACCAGATAAATCGTCATTGAATGCCGGCCAAGAAACGTTAGCCATCGCAGATTAAATCTGCTGAGCCATTGTGCAAGCAACACCACAAAGCATATGCCAATCAAGCCGAGAAGCAGTTGCTCGAATGCCGCATTACTGTTGTAGCGCAGTCCCAACTCATAGTGGTACACCCATTGCGAAAAAATGAACAGCGCAAGAAACAGGATCATCCATCTCGTTTCGATGCTGTTAAGTTTCAAGAGCAGGAAAGACGATATTACGCCCGCGGCAAAGTACACAAAATAGTGACTCAATGTATTGAAGAGGTATAGATCCGATAACTGACTGCCGAAAAAATACAGAACTAACGATCCAATAAAAATGCCGGAGCTCCACATTAAGCTTGAACGGCGAAAAACCAGCATCGCGAATGCAAAAACAAAGAAGAGCACATATAGAAACCAGAATTGAGCTCTTGGGGACCAGGCAAACGAAAACACCTCGCTCAATGTTGGTTGGCCGTTCACGTACAGAGACATTGCCACTTCGATCAAACCCTGAAGCAGCGACCAGACTACGTACGGATAAAAAATGGTGTCGACCTTGGTGCGAAGCAAACTCATTGAACTCCGCTTCGCCATCGATGCCAGCAAAAATACTCCGGACAAGAAGAAAAACAGCGGCATGTGAAAGGTGTAGATCACGCTGTCTATTAGCTTGTATGAGCCTTGATCAAGATTAAGGCCGGCATTGAATATCCCGCGTGCCACATGTGCGTAGACGACCAGGATTATTCCTATCGCCTTGGCATAGTCTACCCAAAGCGTTCTTTCCCGTTTTACATCAAACTTGTTTGTTGGAATGATGGGATCAATAGTCACATCAGTCGTGTCAGTGTTTATCATGTATTGCAGCGGTGGTTAATGCAGCATTGTTGATGTGCTATTGCTTGTAAGCCGATAAGTTATACCAAGCCACAGTGGTATAGACTCAATAGGTCTATGGTCGAGTTTGAAAAATGTAGGAACTGAGCTTACGACGAAACGGAATGTCATAGTTTTTTTCAATCCAAACAGAAAGTGCTATGAGGAAAGTAACCAAAATAATGCCACTAACTGGCGCAATAGCTTCAACTTTTCCAGCGATTGTACTGGATAAAATTTCAACAAAAGGAACATGTAGAACATAAATCGGATAACTAGCCGAACCAAGCAAAACTAGCGTGCTTTGTAGTCTGGTGCTTTTACCTTGCGATGCGCAAAGTACAGCTATTGGAAAAACAACACCTACGGAAATCACATCTATTAGCCAATTAAATCTTACCGCACTTGGCGATGCCAAAATAACTGCGATAGAGAAGAAGGCTAACCATGCGCTATTGGGCCTGGAAAAAAAGTGCCCGAACTTGGCTTGATGCCTATAAAGAAACAACCCCGTAAAAATTCCAAACATTGAACGGGAGAATCCGCCGACAACTGATTCACTTCCCCATAGAAAACCAATGTCGAGATTGCCGTGGTTGTGAGAAGCGCTGGCCACTAATAATCCAAATAGAACAATAATTGCTGCTAAAACAGAATTATTCAAAATTGGCCTTATTGCGGCGTATATAAAATTCGCAACAAGTTCAAAAAATAGGCTCCAGTAAGGGCCATTGATTGGAAAAAGACTATTGTTACTTGCCATATGCGAAGGAAGGAATAATGCAGTAAGCGCTATAACACTCAAAGCCTCTGAAAAACTGGCAAAACTATTTTGATGTGTTAGTAGTGATCCAACCAGCAGCAGAGAACAAATAAGTAACGACAAAAGAAACACAGGGTAAAGTCTGATTAGACGGATTAATACAAATTGACGAAAAGTAATGATGTTGTTTTTGATCTTCTCGTCATATGCATAAGCGATAACGAACCCGCTCAATATAAAAAATAGATCTACAGCCAAATAACTTCTGTAAAAGCTATGATTCCAGTAGTTGCCTGTATGGCGCGTAAGTACAAATATGGCAGCCATACCTCTAATGCCATCTAAGAAAGCGTACCTGTTATGGTTCAACTAATTGTCCTTTATCGCGAAGTGCTTCGGCTATTAATACCACACCAGAATGACTGTGGAAAAAAGAGGCCGTGGGTTGACGCATAAGTCGCAATTACCTACGTCAGCAATTCAATGAGTTACTGCACTACGGCGCATCATAACCCGAAACTAAAATACCTCATAAGCTGCGACGGCCCCTTTCTGAAGAATCGCTCTTGTGGCATTGCTCTGATTTAGTACGGGATGCGGACATTGTTTGCAGATTATCAACTTGACGCTGTGATTCACTATGCCGGCCTCAAGGCGGTGGGCGAATCTGTGGCTCAGCCGTTACGCTATTACGACAACAATATTCACGGTAGTCTGGTGCTGTTCGAAGCCATGGCTGAAGCAGGCGTCAAGAAGAGATGTGCCCGATGCCTGGCGCTGGCAGTCGACGACTTGTGATGCTTCTTGAGTTGTTGCTTTTTTTCAAAGAAAGCATCGCCATGAGGCTGACTGTTTAAATGTAAAATCAAGGCATGCGTAGTTATCCAGGCACGTCCCCGCTTACTTTTGTAGCGCTCCATTACGAGTCGCAAATTGGTCACTCTTGCGTCAAGTAAGCGTCAAATTCACGTCATTTTTTTTCTGAAGGTGGGGCTGCTTCCGCTGTATTAAATTTCCTGTAATGCGCTAAACCTTAACACTGTATGAATAAAGTCGTTGAATGCCAATAGTGGCACAACTATTGCTTACCCGTGCTGGTGTGGTGGTGAAGTGCTCAAGGGCTTCAAACTATGAATGACTCGGTGTTAACGAATAACTTAAAAAAAACCAGAGAACATTATGACAAACAACTTGATGATTGCCAGCTCTTGCCATGACAGACTCGCCGCGTGGACGCGCGAGTTGAACAGCTTGGTGAGCACTACTCTCGTAATGGACAAGTTGGACACGCTCGGGGATGTTGTTACTCAGATCAAGCCCAAGGTTATGTTGCTGGACTATGATTTGTTGGGCTCGGCTGATGTTGCCAGCCTGCGCGGTATAAGCAAGGCCACCAAAATAATCGTCATCGGCAGCGACATATCCGAAGAGACGGAGTGGCAATTATTGAAGGCCGGAGTAAGGGGATGCTGCCGCAGCGATGCAGACCCGAAACTGCTCAAGCAGGTGGTGATGGCTGTGCACATGGGGGAATTGTGGATACGCCGCACGCTGACTTGCCGGCTGATAGATGAGCTGGGCAGGGCCACGGCCAAGAACAAAGTCTATCGCGACTCTTTGGGCATGCTTAACAAGCTGACGCAGCGCGAATACGACATTGCCGTGCGCGTGAAGAACGGCGAAAGCAACAAGCTGATCGCCAAGGCATGCGGAATTACCGAGCGCACGGTAAAAGCTCACTTGACCGAAGTGTTCAACAAGCTGGGTGTTACGGATCGCCTTAACCTGGCTTTGGTTCTGTCGGCGGACGAAAGAGCCACAGTCCGCAAGACTTCGAGCGTGCCACTAATGGGTAAGCATGAAGTGAATCGTTCGGCAATTGCCAGTCAGCCCAGTCTGTGATTGGCCTTTCAATTCGAAGTTGATGGTTTTTTTTTGCAGCAAATCCATAAGGGAAGGTCTGATTAAGTCCTCATTCGTCATTCCGGCGAAGGCCGGAATCCAGTACTTTCAATGAGCTGGACACCGGCCTGATAGAACTACTAGCCATTCGACTAAGCTGGCAAACAACGCCAGCCAAGTCGCTGGTTATTCGCCGGTGTGACGGACTTAATCAGACCTTCCTAAGGTTTGACTGCAAAATCATGTACTAAAGTACAGTTGTTCTAGTTGTTGAAGTGAATACAATCGACTGGCATGCTTGGAATCATCCAATGACATGAAAGCGAAAATAATGGCAGTACGGAGGAGGGCAAATTTTTATGCAAACTGTAACCGTTGCTGTTGCAGACGTTGATCGCAATCGCCGTGCGGGTTATGAACGCATGCTGCATGGCGAGGATGGCATCACGCTGCTTTCAAATGCGGGACCGAACATTGGGGACAGGAATGACCATACGTTCGCGAATCGTCGTTTCGAGCAGCGCACCGATGTTTCGGCATGCGAAAACGAGGTGGCCAGAATCAAGCGGCTTAATCCAAGCGTGACGTTGGTCAGCCTGGATATGAACGCGGATGAGGATCACGCTTTATTGCTGTCCCTGCGGTGCGTCTGTCCGGAGTCGTATATTGTGCTGCTGGCCGACGACACGATTCACGATAGCCAGATTATTCAGGCATTGGAGATCGGCGCGCGTGGCTACCTGAAACACGAGACTGCCGGGCTGCATATCTCAAAAGCAGTGCAAGTGGTAGGCCGCGGCGAAGCGTGGGTTCCGCGCAAAATGCTCGGTGATATCACGGACCGGATTCTGAATTAGGGAAGCAGCAGCGGTCTTCCACGGGAACGCCGATTAAGTCCGTTCGCCCTGCACCCGCAAGCGGGCAAGTTGCTGGTTATGTCGAAGGGTGCGCAGGCGCCCCCTACCTGAGACTCACGACATCCGTTTTGTCCGGCTGAGTCAAAACTTCACCGTGCTGGAGCAATATAACAATAGCCAACGTAGTTGCTCCCGCGTAGGTTGGGCAAAGCGCAGCGTGCCCAACAAATGAGCGGTGCTTATTGGTGTTGAGCACGCTGCGCTTTGCCCAACCTACGATTGATCCGGTAGTAGCTTGGATTTCATATTTTCAACACAATCGACAACGGCAACTCGCGCTACATCCAACAACGTGCTAACCGCACGCCCCAATCGCCCCGCAACTCGTACAAAACTCGCAACCATCCTTTTTGATCAGCGTGGCATTGCCGCATTCCTTGCACAGCTTGCCGACGATGGGTTTGATGGTGGTGGGTTTGATGTGGCCTTCGGGAATCTCCAGCACGCCCATTTGTTGCACCGGGTAGCCGTGTTCGTCGAGGATGCCGAGCATCGCATAGCGGTGGATGATGAGTTTGGCGACGTACGAAACCGTCGACGGATAGCTTTCCATCTTGTTGCCGCCCGGCACGCGCGCCATGAAGTCGCCCAACGGCTCGCCGAAGTTCAGCAGCTTGCGCAGTTTCATGCCTATCCAGGCCGGGTCGATCACGCGCATGTCCAGGCTCAGCACTTTGCACAATCCGTCGAGTGCGCGCGGGTACACGCCCGAGAGCCACATCGAGTAGGGGCGGCGCTGGCCGTCCGGTAATACCAGTTCTTTCAGGCCCAGCACAAAGTCGTCGCCGCTGCCCGCGTTGGAGATGTCTACCGTCCAGCTCATGGTGCCGTCGGTGCCGGTCTTGGGCTCTTTTTTGGCGAACAGCGCGTCCATCATCGGCGTGGTCATGCCGTCGCAAATCTCCAGCGCACCCAGTTCCTCGATGCGGAATTTCAGCAGGTGCGCGAACGCGGCGACCAGGCTGGGCATGCGTTTCACTTCACCGTCCGGCGGCATCGGCATGTCGAAGGCGTCGTCGCCCGCCGACTTCATCAGCATCTCCAGTTTCATGCGTATCCACACCGGGTCGCGCGTGCGCATGTCCATGGACAGAGATTTTGCCAGCGCGCCCAGGCCGCGCGGTTGTTCGGAACCGTTTACCCAGACTTCGAAGGGATGATTGCAGCCATTTTTTGTATGCGATACGAACGCCACGAAACTGCCGAGCGGATGTTTGACCACCGGTGACGTCCAGCCTTCGCTGCCTGACGGCAGGGCCGGGCGGCCGGGCCAGCGCAACGAGGCGAGCGCGGGATTGGGGGCAGTTTCCAGCACGATGCGGCGGTCCTGGTCGAACACGAAGTCCTGCGGTTGTTCCTCTTCCTTTTTCTCCGGCGTGACGGACAGCACCGAACCCAGCACGCTGTTCGGGCGATAGGTCGCCAGCCCCTTCAGTCCGGCTTTCCAGGCTTCGGTGTAGAGGTCCTTGAAATCCTCATACGGATACTCGGCGGGCACGTTGACGGTCTTGCTGATCGAGGTGTCGATGAACGGCGCCACGGCGGCGACCATCTTCATGTGATCGATGGCGGAAATTTCCAGCGCGGTGACGAAAGCCGGCGGCAGATTTTTGACATCGCCGCCCTGCTGCTTGAACACGCGCCAGGCGTGGTCTTCCACCGAGTAATCCTTGGTGGTGCCGTCCATCATGCGTTTCTTGCGCGTGTAGAACCAGGAGAAAGCCGGCTCGATGCCGTTGGAGGCATTGTCGGCAAAAGCCAGCGAGATGGTGCCCGTGGGTGCGATGGAAAGCAGGTGGCTGTTGCGCAGACCGTGCTTGCGTATCTTGTCCTTGATCTCGTCTGGCAGGCGCGAGGCGAAGCGCGGGGCGGACAGATACTTGTCCGCATCCAGCAGCGGGAATTTGCCGCGCTCGATGGCCAGGTCGATAGAGGCGAGATACGCCTCGTCGCGCATGATGCGCGTGATGTCGGCGGCAAAGTTGCGCGCCTCGTCCGTGTCGTAGCGCAGGCCCAGCATCACCAGCGCATCGCCCAAGCCGGTGAAGCCCAGCCCGACGCGGCGTTTGTTTTGCGCTTCCTTTTGTTGTTCCGGCAACGGCCATGCGGTCACATCCAGCACGTTGTCCAGCATGCGCACCGAGACGCGCACCAGTTGTATGAACGGTTCGTAATCGAAACCGGCGAGCTTGGAGAACGGGTTCTTCACCATGCGTGTCATGTCGATGGAACCCAGGCAGCAGCAGCCGGAAGGGGGCAAGGGTTGCTCGGCACAGTTGTGGACATACAGTCCATTGGCATCGAATGCATGCACCTCGGCCACGGTCACGTCATACACGTCTTCCACGCCATCTTCTTCCAGCGACAGCACGGTTGCGACGAAACGCTCTGAATTGGGCTTGCGCTGATACTTGGCCAGCAAAGTGTTCAGCTTGTCCATCTTGTCGCTATCCGCAAATCCGATCAGTTCGGCATAACGTCCGATGTTTTCTCCGCTGATGATGAGTTCGTGCAGCGCCTGGCAGGTGTACTCCCTGGAACCGCCTTTGCCGTCCGGCAACGCCTTCATTTCAGCGGGGCGGCGATTTTGATAGATAGTGGAGATGATGCCGAGACGCTGCAGCATGCGCTGCACCGCCTCCAGGTTGCCGAGGTCGATCTGCGTCAAGCGAACGCTGATGCCTTTTTCCTGTGAGCCTTGCACCGAGCCGTCGGCGTCGAACATGCCGCGCAACACGCCGCGATAAAAATCGGAAGAACCGGTTTCAATTGCCGGCGTGAAACGTTTGTTGCCGGGAGTTAAGCCCAACTCCAGTGCCAGTGTGCGCAATGCGCCGGTCGCCAGACGGTATTCGCCGCGACCGTCAATCGGCTTTTGCCAGCCGTTGAAATCGGAGCGGTGCGGCATCGAACGCGCTGCTTGTTCGGCGGCGCGCATGACACCGGCAACACCGGATGCAGGAAGCATGTCTGCGCCGTTGGCGATTTTCAGGGACGCGGAGTCCCAAACGCTCAGCACCGCTTTGTCGGTCTTGAGTGTGCCGTCGCCGATCAGCAAACCGATCAGGTAGCCTTCATCTTCATTGTGTGCGCCGCCCCAAGCCTGCATGGCGCGATGATCGTGCAACACGATTTGATCGTCGGTATGCAACTCGCCCGCGTTGATCCATTCTGTTTCGCGCGTATGGCGCGACATACGGGAAACGCGCAGCACCTTATGGTCGGCAGTCAGTCGCAGCGAATGCCCTTCGGCAGTCTTCAGGCGCAGTACCGGCTTGGTGCCGGTGAAGAAAAATCCCTGTGATTCGGTCGGGTAGGACTTGCCGTCGATCATTGCGGCGAAGGGTTTGCCGATCAGATCGCTGACCTGACGTGTGCCTTGTTCTGTCATCACCCAGGTGTCGGTGGTGACGCATGGATTCGTGGCTTCGATAATCTCGCAATACGACAGGTTGTTGTCGCGGTTCATCAGGTCGATGAACAGCACACCCGGCTCGGCATGGTCGTAGGTGCTGGCGATGATCTGCTTCCACAGGTCGGTGGCGCGCACTTTGCGATACACCCACTTGCCGTCGTCGCGGCGCGTCGCACCCGCAGCCTTGATTGCGGCGGAAGGCTCGGCGCTGTGCACCAGTTCGAACTCCTCGTCTTTTTCCACGGCCTGCATCAGCGCATCGGTCACGCCGACCGAGATATTGAAGTTGCGCAGGTCGCCCTGATCCTTGGCGCCGATGAATTTCTCGATGTCCGGGTGATCGCAGCGCAGCACGCCCATCTGGGCGCCGCGGCGCGCACCGGCGGATTCCACGGTCTCGCAGGAGCGGTCGAACACGCGCATATAAGAGATGGGGCCGCTGGCGCGAGAGTTCGTGCCTTTGACGTGGGCGCCTTCGGGGCGGATGGAGGAGAAGTCGTAGCCCACGCCGCCGCCGCGGCGCATGGTTTCAGCGGCTTGCTGCAGCGCATCGTAGATGTCGGGCTTGCCGTCGGTGGTGCCGGAGATGGCGTCGCCCACGGGTTGCACGAAGCAATTGATGAGGGTTGCCTGAATCTTCAATCCGGCGGCGGAGTTGATGCGACCGGCCGGCACGAAACCGTTTTCCTGCGCGTCGAAGAAAGCTTGTTCCCACTTGGCGCGCTGTTCGGGGCTTTCGTTCTGCGCCAGACCGCGCGCGACGCGGCGGCGCACGTCCTGCACCGACGTTTCATCCGCTTCCGCGTATTTTTCCAGCAGGACTTCGGTGCTTATTTCTTGTGTCATGGTATGTATTCCTTCAGTAGCTGATTTGTTTGCTACGTTATTGGCGAGTTCGGAGGACGGTCCTGTGTTCTTGCGCTGGTTGGCCTGGTGTCGGTCCGGGGTGTTTGTGGAGCTTGAGCTGGAATCGGAATCGTTGCGAGCAGATGCTGAAACGCTTTCGGAATCGAACACGGCGCTACCCCCTTGAATGTGCACGCTACTTCAGGCGAAAAAGAAAAACCACTATATATAGTGGTTAGTCATTTGGAATTGACTAATTGTAGGGGGTCGGTAAGTTTTTTCAAGGAATATATTGGCTGCGGAAAATTGACTTGGCGCGCGGGAAGAGTTAGCAAAACACGGTCGAACAAGACTGGTTTTTCGTAACTGCTTGGACAGGTTCCAGTTTGGCGATTCAGGGTTTGGAATGTCGCGCTCGGAATTGCCGCAACTAGTTGAGAAGCCTGTGTGGGTATTGCCGGATCAATCGTAGGTTGGGCAAAGCGAAGCGTGCCCAACAAATGAGTTGCGTAGCCCGGATGCAGCGCAGCGGAATCCGGGGATTTGCGCCTGTTTTCCCGGATTTCATTTCATTCCATCTGGGCTACGTGCGTCGGCGGGTCATTCCGGCGAAGGCCGTAATCCAGCAAGAAATTACATTCCGCGTAGCGGACAAAACCCTGATGTTGCCCCCTTGCGGGGGAATCTTTAATCGGCTGGATACCGGCCTTCGCCGGTATGACGGCTTTGGGGCCTGTTGGATTATTCGGGATTAATAGAAACAGCTCAACCGCAGCTTATCGTTGCTGCCGTTGAGGCTGGGTAGGGCGGCGGAATAGACTGCGCTTCCTTCGCCGCATTTCCATTCGGCCGCAAAGTCTTTGCTGCAATTCGGGGCCGGATCTGCCAGCGCGGTCGTGTCGATCACAAAGTCGCAACTGCTTTGCCCGTCGCATGTCACGGACAGCGGCGCGGTCGCATTGCCGACTTTGGCATTGCAGTTGCGGCCGTAAGTGCCGGAGACGACTTTGATGGGAATCACTGGCGCAGCCGCGACGGCACTGGCTGGCGCAGAAGATGCGGCGAGCGACAGGGCGGCTTGATCCATCTGGGCCTTGGCGTTGATTTCGTGCAACTCGGCATATTTGAGTTCCGAATATTGCATGAAGACGCCGATACCGAGCAGCATCACACCGAGAATGGCGGAACTGATGCGCCCTGCAGTGCCGGGTTCGATCTTGCCCTCGATCTTGCCCAAAATGCCAACCAATACAAAAATGAACCCGGCGAGCACGAGAATTCGTGCGATGGGGACATCGACCAGTCTTAAAAGGACTTCGCGCATAACTATCCTTGACTCCATTGTTCGGTGAAAAGCGCCCGCACTCTAGCACACCCTCACGGGCTTGAAATCCCGCCCATCGGGCGCGGATTGTCCGCTTGGGCATGTTTCGCCGGTTTTCGCCCCTGACTCTATATATATGGCGAATTTTGGTCGCGAATGGGATACTTCGGGAATTGCGATTTCTGCAACAAACAGCGGCATGAGCGAGTACAAGAGAGACATGGCTACGGTTGAACCGATCCGGTTGGGGTTGATGCCCCCGATGACCGGCATTGTCGGGCTTTATGGCGCCGAGATCGTCAACGCAGCCAGAATCGCATGCAAGGAGATCAATGCCGCAGGCGGAGTGCTCGGGCGTCCCCTGGAGCTGCTCATCGAGGACGACGGCAGCCAGCCCCAGACCGCCGTTCCGGCCGCTTTGCGCCTGGTTGAAGAACACCGTTGCGTTGCGATGATAGGCAACCTGTTGTCCAACTCGCGCATCGCCGTCGCCACCCAGGTCGCCGAACCGAAACGCATCCCTTATCTGAACTTCTCGTTTTCCGAAGGCAGCATCGCGGGCCGCTATTTCTTCCATTTTGCCGCGCTGCCCAACCAGCAGATCGACAAGATGATCCCGTTCATGGCTAGACGCTTTGGACTGAAGATGTTCTTTGCGGGCAACAACTACGAATGGCCGCGCGGCTCGATCGACGCGGCAAAACGTTCTTTGCTCGCGCTCGGCGGCGACATCGTCGGCGAGGAGTACCTGCCCATCGGGGCGGGGTTGCAGGAGATCAATGCGCTGCTTGAACAGGTCTTCCGTTCCGGGGCGGACGTGTTTGTTCCGTATTTTGCCGGGGATGACCAGCTGCAACTGCTGATGCGTTTCACCGAAATGGGCATGAAGAAGCACATGGCTGTGGTGATGGGGCACTACGACGAGATGATGGTCAGCCGTTTGCCGGCGCAAGTCCGGGAGGGCTTCTACTCCAGCAACACCTACTTCATGTCGGTGAACACGCCGGAAAACATGACCTTTCTCGATCAACTCGCACAACTGCCCGGTGTCGACGGAATCTGGCCCGACGGCAACGGCATCCTGACCAATTTCGGCGAAGGTGCCTATCTGTGCGTGCGCGCCTACGCCCAAGCGGTTGAAGCGGCGGGGACCACGGAATCCGAAGCAGTGGTGGCCGCGCTGGAAAACATCCGGGTGAGCGCGCCGCAAGGCGAAGTGACAATGGATGCGCTTACCCATTGCGCGCATGTGAACACTTATCTGGCCCGCTGCAATGCAGCCGGCAGCTTCAGCATCGTCGAAAGTTTCGGCCGCAATCCTCCGCTGCTGCCGGAACGCTACCGGAATCAGGCGCAAGGCTTGAAGCTGCACGAATCCCCGCCCTCTGCACAGGTGGTGCAACGCTTGTCGGCGGAAACGGCTGCAGCCGCCGAACTATCCAACAAGGCGCGGCAGATATTGTCCATTGCCGACATGGGGATTATCGCCGCCAATGATAAAGGCATCATTGCCGAAGCCAATCACAGCGCGTGCGCGATGTTCGGTTATACCCTGGAAGAGATGCTCGGCATGTCTATCCACCTGCTGCTGCCGCCGCACTTGCGCCAAGCCCATGTAGATATGGTGCAGCGGTTCGTGGAAGGCGCGGAAACGGAGCGGCGCATGTCCGGGCGGCGCGAGGTTGCAGGGTATCGCAAGGACGGCAGTTTTTTCCCGCTGGAAGCGGCCATCGCCAAGATCCGGAACGGCGATGAATGGACGCTGGTGGTCACCATGAGCGACATTTCCGTGCGCAAGCACGCGGAAGAGGACGTGTTACGGCGGGCGACCCACGATGCGCTGACGGAATTGCCGAACCGCGCATTGATCCGCGAACGCCTCGTCGGTGCGCTGCAACGTTCGCAGCGCCAGGGCCTGAGCGTGGCTTTGCTGTTCATCGATCTGGACGGGTTCAAGCTGGTGAACGACACCTACGGACATGCAACCGGCGATGCGCTGTTGAAGCAGGCAGCCATGCTCCTGATCGAAATAGTGCGACCGGGTGATACCGTGGCGCGGCTGGCCGGCGACGAGTTCGTCGTGTTGTGCGAGCAACTGGAACAACCCGCAACCATCTCGGCACTCGCCGAACGCATCAACGAAGCAATGCGCACCCCTTTCGATATCGATGGACGCTCCCTGTTCGTCACGGCCAGTATCGGCATCGCGGTCGGGCATGGCAGTACCCATTCCGCAGACGATCTGTTGCGGTCGGCCGATACGGCCATGAACGAAGTGAAGCAAAAGGGGCGCGACGGCTGGCAGTTTTTCAGCGCCAACCTGGAGCAGAAGGTGCGCCAGCGCCTGTCTGTGACCCAGGGGCTGCGTCATGCGCTGGAGCGCAACGAGTTTTCCTGCCGCTTTCAGCCCATTGTTTCGGCCGAAAGCGGGCGCATTGCCGGCGCCGAATTGTTGTTGCGCTGGCATTCGGCGGAAGGCGAAATTTCGCCCGCAGTCTTTATCCCCATCGCCGAAATGACCGGCCCCATCGTGGTCATCGGTTTATGGGTGTTCCGTCAGGGATGCATGGCCGAGGTCAAGTGGCGCAAGCGCTGGGGGGAACAGGCGCCGGCCTATGTGTCGGTGAACGTATCGACGCGCCAGTTGAACGAGGACACGCTGGCTCAGGACTTTGCCGACATCCTGCGCGAAACGGGGGCCGATCCGGCCCGCATGCTGATCGAGATCACCGAGACATCGTTGATGGCTGATGTAGAAACCAATCTGCATGTGCTCAGGCAACTGGCCGATCTGGGTTTGCGCGTGGCGGTGGACGACTTTGGCACCGGCTATTCATCGCTGGCGCAACTCACGCGCATGCCGGTCAGCGTGCTGAAGATCGACAAGGCCTTTGTCGACGGCGTCGACAAGCAGGCCAACAGCCGCACCATTATTCGCGCCATCATCGGACTGGGCCGCTCGCTCGGGCTGAAACTGGTGGCCGAGGGCGTGGAAAACGAGGCGCAGTTGCAGGAATTGCGTTCCAACGGCTGCGATTTCATCCAGGGCTATTTTTTCTATCGCCCGCTCGACGAGCAGACCTTCATCGAGACCGTGGATCGCGAACTGGCCAGCGTCCCCGGGGGCTCCGATCCGACCTTGTTCTTCATGCTCTATGTCAGCCGGGTCAGCGAGGCTGTCGGCAAGGAGACGCTGGAAAATATTGTCGAATTGTCGCGGCGCCACAACCAGTCTCTCGGTGTCACAGGTTGTCTGCTTTACCAGGATGGTTGCTTCATGCAAATGCTCGAAGGCAGCCGCGAGAATGTGCTGGAATTGTTGGAGCAGTTAAAGAAAGACCCGCGCCACAAGGACGTGCGGGTTGTCATTCAGGGATACGAGCAACGCCGGGTCTTTCTCGACTGGAACATGGGTTTTCGCGATTTGTCCAGAATCGAGGGCGAACCGGATTTCACGGAATGGCGGCAGCGCACCATCAGTTTCATGGAACTCGCCGAGGACGCGCGCACCTGTTATACCTATATCACTGCCTTCAAGGGGCACAGCGACTGATGAAACTACCAGTCATCTGACTAACCCGGCAAACGACGCCGGGTAAGTCATTGGTTATAGCGATACCGGCTTGGGGCGCGTTGTGTCGGCGAGCGCGGCGAAGATGCGTAGGTTGGGCAGAGCGAATGGGTAACGGCGCAGCCGTTGGGACCCATCGGCCTCCCCCTTGCGGGGGAAGCGTAGCGTGCCCAACACCAATAAGCATGCCTTATTTGTTGGGCACGCTGCGCTCTGCCCAACCTACGCGGGAGCGACCTTAAATTGGAGCGTTGGCAATCCCTGCAACTGCTGACTTCAAACTTCTCATGGCCGGATCAATAGTGCGGCGAAGTCGATAATTTCCCCCGCCGAACTACTTCAGTCCAGCACGTGCGACACCAGACCGTCCGCCAGTTTGGGCTCGAACCAGGTGGATTTTGGCGGCATCACTTCATTGGCATCGGCCACCGCCATCAGGTCTTCCATGCGCGTGGCAAACAGGGCGAAGGCCACGGCCATGCCGTCGCTGTTCACGCGCTTTTCCAGCTCGGGCAAGCCGCGAATGCCGCCGACAAAGTCGATGCGCTTGTCGCGGCGCGGATCGTTGATGCCGAGCACCGGCGCGATCAGGTGGTTCTGCAGCAGGCTCACGTCCAGGCGCGCCACGGGATCGTTCACGGGAATCAGGTCGGCGCGGATATTCAGGCGATACCACTGGCCAGGCAGATACATGCCGAACTCGCCGGGTTTGGCGGGCTTGACCGCTGTCGCGCTGGGCTGCACCGAGAAGTCCTCTGCGATGCGCTTAAGGAAAGTCGCGGCATCCATGCCGTTGAGGTCGGTCATCACGCGGTTGTAATCCATGATCTTCATCTGGTGGTGGGGAAAGATCACCGACAGGAAGTAGTTGTAGCTCTCTTCGCCGTTGTGTTTCGGGTTGGCGGCCTGACGTGCGGCGGCCACGCGCGACGCGGCGGCGGAACGGTGGTGTCCGTCGGCGATATAAAGCGCGCGCATGGCATCGAAGGCGGCGGTCAACTGGCCGAGCACGGCCGTATCGCGTATTACCCAGATGGTGTGGCGGATGCCATCTTCCGCAGTCACATCCGCATCGGGCGCGCCGCTTGAGGCCTTGGCCAATATCGCATCCACTTGCGGTGCGGCCGGATAGGCCAGCAATACCGGCCCGGTCTGCGCATTGAGTGCATCAATCTGGCGCACGCGGTCGTCTTCCTTGTCGGGACGCGTGAATTCATGTTTGCGAATGCGGTTGGTGTTGTAGTCCGCCACCGAGGCTGCAGCCACCAGTCCGGTCTGGCTGTGGCCGCCCATGATCAGGCGATATACGTAATAGCAAGGCGCCGCATCGCGCACCAGCACGCCCTCGGCCAGCATCTTGCCGAGATTCTCGGCTGCCTTGGCGTAAACCTCGGCCGCGTAGGGGTCGGTGCCGACCGGCAGATCGATTTCCGGCTTGGAAATGTGCAAGAAGCTCCACGGCTTTCCTTGGGCGCGTACCCGGGCCTCGTCGGTGGACAGCACATCGTAGGGCGGGGCGGCGATTTCGGAGGCACGGGATGGCGCGGGGCGCAAGCCGGAAAAGGGGCGGATCAGACTCAATTGAAACTCCTGGAATTATAGGGACGATGAAATGCCAATTTCGCTATTTTACCGTTCCGGCAAAGCCCGGCCCACATAAAAGTTGCGGGGGTAATGCGCCGGCGGCGGATTGATTGCTTTTCAGATTGCATGTTTGCTATTGTCTGCCCGGACATTACAGTGGGGAGATGAAATGAATCGCAATGTGCTTCAGGTAATTGCAACAACCCGCGCCCCAATTGCGCGCTTGGTTGCCGCCTTGCTCGCCACGCTGGTGCTGGCGGGTTGCGAGACGGCTTCCCCGATTGTGGCCAAAGATAATCGCGTTTTCCAGCCTTCGTTCAGGATAACCTCCAGCGTGGAGGAGGATCGGCCCGGCTCCGCCAAACCGCAAACCGGGCGTGTCATCGAGTTCGGCTTGACCAGGGCGAAAGGCAGCGACGAACAGACACTTGCAACGGGGCAACAGTCCGTTATTTTCAATAACAACACCTTCGTCGCGCCGGTCACGCTCAAGAATGAATTCGACATTACTTATGCCGACCTTTCGTTTCGTTGGCGCAAGTTTTTCAGGGAGCGTTCGTTTGGTCTCGAACTGGCCGGCGGGGCCGGATACGCCTCTCTCGATATGGCAGTTGCCTCGGATACCCAAAGCACCTCTATGCGCTACGGCAGTTATGGAGTGCAGGGCGGAGTCGGTTTTATCTGGCGCATACAACCCAGCACCAGCTTGCATGCGCGCCTGTCCGGGTTCGCGTCGCGGGGAACCACAGGCATAACCGACTTGGGGCGGTACGATTTCTATCTGGCTCAGGCGTTGGGGGATAACTTCTCGTTGCGGGCCGGCTATACCAAATGGGAAGTCAACGGTTCGGGCGGGGCGGGCACATCTGATCTTCGCATGGTCTTTTCCGGCCCTGTTGCCGGTATAGGCATGGATTTCTGAGGGGAAATGCCCGGCGCAATTTCGGGCACAAGCAATCAGCCTCAATTCAGTCCGTTCCCGCGAGCCGGGAACGGAAACCCGGAGGGCCTTTCCGGCCATGAACTTCGACACAGACATTCCGCGCAGCGGCACCAATTCCTTCAAACATGACGGTCGAGCCGCCTATTTTGGTACGGACGACTTACTGCCCTTGTGGGTGGCGGACATGGATTTTGCATCGCCGGAGGCCGTGACGCGTGCCTTGCAGAAACGCGCCGCGCATCCGATCTACGGCTATACCCAATATCCGGAAAGCGCATATGAAGCGCTCATGCGCTGGCTGAAAAAACGCCACGGCTGGGAAGTGAAACGCGATTGGGTATTCATGGCGCCCGGCGTGGTGCCCTCTCTGTATGCTAGCGTCATGGCGTTTGCACGGGAAGGCGAGGGCGTCATTATCCAGCCACCGGTGTATTTTCCGTTCTTCTCTGCGGTGACCGCCAACCACAGGCGCCTCATCGAAAATCCGTTGCGCTTGGCGGGCGGCCGATACGAAATCGATTTCGAGCATCTGGAGCAATGCGCCGCCGACGGTGCAAAACTCATGCTGTTCTGTTCGCCGCACAATCCGATGGGGCGCGTGTGGAGCAGGCAAGAGCTCACCGAGTTGCTGCGCATCGCACGTCGCTACGACCTCACCATCTTGGCGGACGAAATTCATGCCGATCTTGTCTATCCCGGCGAACGCCATATCGCGCTTGCCACACTGGCCGAAGAATCGGACAAGGTCATCACCACCGTCGCCCCGAGCAAGACCTTCAACATTCCCGGCCTGGGTCTCTCCTGCGTGATTGCGAGCAATGCCGATCACCGGCATGCGATCAAGCGGGCCTTCGAGACCTTGCATATCAGCAACACCAACCCGTTCAGCATCGCCGCTTTCGAAGCCGCCTATCGCGGCGGCGAAGTGTGGCTGGACAGCCTGATGGTTTATCTGCAGGGCAACCGCGACTTCGTCGGCGATTTTGTGGCGCGGCACCTGCCCGCCATCAATGTCATCCATGCCGAAGGCACATATCTGCTCTGGCTGGATTGTCGCGGTCTGGGAATGGGCGATGCGGAATTGCGCGAATTCTTCGTGCGCAAGGCCAAAGTGGGCATGAATCCGGGCACGGCGTTCGGCAAGAGCGGCAGCGGATTTATGCGGTTGAATATTGCATCGCCGCGGCATGTGATTGCGGAGGCGCTGGAGCGGATCGAGAGGGCGCTGGGCAAGTGAAGTTGTCTGGACTATTTGTCCAAAATATCCAAAAAGGCCGTCATTCCGGCGCAGGCCGGAATCCAGATGATTAATAATTTCCCACGCAAGTGGTGCAACATCAAAATTTTGTTTGCTCCGCAGCATTTTTTTCTGGATTCCGGCCTGCGCCGGAATGACGCAGCTTCTGCCAATGGATTATTGGGTGTTAATAAACGGAAATCGAAAGAACAATGAAACGTGTAACCTTATTCAGGCAACGCCAGATTTGGATGCCGACGATATACGGATGGCTGGCTCTGTTGTTCATCTGCTTTGTGACAGGTCTACTTCTGGTCAACAGCCTTTATTCCTTCCTTGCTCCCAATAATCCGTCAGGCGCTCGAATACTGGTTATTGAAGGATGGCTCGCACCCGAGGAACTCGATCAGGCGATTGAAATTTTCAAGAATGGAAAGTATGAACGCATCGTAACAACGGGCGGTCCGGTGTCGGGTTGGCCCGGAGTGAGCAAGGACACTTCGTATGCTGAGTTGGCGGCGAGTTATCTGGCACAGCACGGAATTCGTCGCGATGTGATCATTTCTGTGCCTGCACCAAGGTCGGCGCAGGAGCGCACGTTTCTGAGTGCAGTCATGTTTCGGGAAGCAGCCCGAAACTTGGGGATTACGCTTGAGGCGATTGATGTCTTTTCATCCGGTCCACACGCACGCCGCTCGCGCTTGCTTTTCCAGATGGCTTTGGGGCAGAACGTACGTGTGGGCGTGTTGGCCGCAAGACCGGAAAATTTCAACCCTGATGCTTGGTGGCGGAGCAGCACGGGAGTGGAGCAAATGTTCTTCCAGTCGTTTGCTTACGTTTGGGTGAAGTGCTGCTTCTGGCCGGGGCCGCACGGTTCAGGGAAGGAAAAGTGGGCATGAGGCCGTGCAGCACTTATCAAAGCGGTTGCCAATCGCTCAGGTGGATATGATGGTTTCCAGCACGGGAGGGGAATCCACATGTTGGTAAAAACCGCGCAGGGTATCTAGAAGATGCTTGCCAGGCGGTCTTTTGCAGCGAAGATAAATTTTCGATAACCCTGCAAAATTCATTTGGCTATATCGCGCTAGGAACTCAACGTCGCTTGGCTCGTCAGGCAGCCCAAGATGAAGAGTCAGATTTTGCTGTTCAACCGCGAATAATGGAGTATCCCAAAGTAGCTGCGCCGCGCCCACTTTGGGTAGCCTGACATGGAAAAAGCCATAGCCCCGTAGACCAGTTCGATCAAGTTCTGCCCCACGGCGTTTTTTCCACTGCAGCAGACCATCGTCCGGACGTCCGAAACAAAGTCCAATGTCGTAGTAGTCGTACCCGTTCGCAATTGCCCATTCAAGCGCCATGTGGTTGTTGATAGAATTGATGATGGCGAGCCGTTTTGGATCTGAAAACACTGATTCGGGATATCCGAAACGGTCTACCAGCCAATAACGTTTCCCTTTGCGGATGTGTTCGTTACCCAGAAGGCACGCGACAACCTCGTCTCCTGATAGCACAAGATCCAATCGCCCAAACTCCTGCGCGCACCTGCGAACTTCATCCGTCAATTTCAGAGTTGCGGCGCTGCCGTGTCTTGCAGTTGCATAAGGCCGGAGCAACTCTCTATTTGCATAATCGATCTCTGCATCGCTAAACGCTTGCTGCATACGATAAAGTGGACGACTCTTGCGAATACTTCTGCGCAACTTGTCGTTGTATGCAGCCATTATCTCTTCGACGGTTCTCCCTAGCGGTATGACTGCTCGCAGATAGTGTGGTACGCATATTGAGCCCGGGAACGGCATTTCACTGATGAGAACCCGCTGACAGGGGGGCTCTGCTCGTCCCTGTTTGGTATCGGTACCATTCTCGATCCCCAGGATTATCCTGGCCAATTCCCGGTGGGCTTTTCGACCCACATAGAGGAAGGAGTAAGCACTGCCATCGCGTTGCGGGAAACCGGTGATTTCCCAACGCCAAAGGCATGCGCGGTTAAGCTGTTCCCGTATCCATGCGAGCGTTTGGTTAATCTCGAAGCGCATTGAGGGTGAAATGAGTTTCTTAATGATTATTGATTTGTATTTTCTGAAGTTGCCCATGGGTTCAAGACTGGATAGAGACTGTTTTATCGGATCGCGGGAGAGCTAGATATGAAATTCCTGCGCGTATTTTACACTGTCTTGTTTTTCACTGAACTTATGCCCAATGCTCAATAATCCCTCAACTAATCATGAGGCGTCACGTGGTACAGCGCAAGGGTATTTCCTGGTCGATTGCAGTCGCAGCCGAACCTCGGCATAAGTTAATTCTCGTCGGTTCACGGAAATAGAAGCGGGGGCTTGAGCCCCCGTTCCGAGTCGAACTGAAGTTTTGATTATGCGACGTATTTTTTCTTGCGACGCGACGCAAGACCAAACAAACCCAAACCAGTCATCAGCATGGCGTAAGACCCGGGCTCGGGTACAGGCGTTACCGGATTTGAAGTGATCCACAGACGTTCTTCGCCGGTATCAAGATGCGCGAAGCTCCATCCCAGTTCCGCACCTAAGCCGTTAAATGTGAAACTGAGTGTGTCCCATCCGGAGATGGTGTCGGCAGACATAAAATCCCAGTAGTTTCCGGCTGCGGCGTTAAAGCCGTCAATGAAATCAAACTGGATGTTGCCGCCGGAAAAACTGGCGTTGCCATCGATATCCAGGAAGTCGTATAACCCCGAACCTAGGCCCGCGATCTCGAATGCAAGCGTTCCTTCGCTGGTAAAGTTCCCATTGATGGTCATTGTTCCCGGTGAATTTCCAGGATTTACACTTGCACCGCTACCTATGCTTACATCGCCCGTGATCGTGCCGGTTCCGCTTAAACCGCCGCCGTCGAATTGGATGGAAGCCTGGCTGAGGCTTCCGTTGTTAACGGTTTGCCCTGCGGCCTGGATATACGTGCCTGTTCCGGCAATCGTTCCATCATTATGCATTGTGCCGGTGTTGTTCAGCGTGCCGGTGTTGTTCAAGGTGTCTTCGGGGTAATAAATTTCCAGGATGCCGAAGTTGTTGAGGCTACCTGAATTGTTGGTTTGTCTGGCAGAACGCAAATTGCTGGTGTTGTTTAGAGTTCCTGAATTGTTCAGTGATTGACCGGTGTACAAGGTGCCTGAGTTGTTCAAGATACCGGAATTATCCAACTGGCCGGACGGGGTGTTATTAAGAATGCCTGCATTGTTCAAGGTGCCGGTATTGGTTATTGTCCCTACGGCATCTGTTACTACAGTACCGGAATTGTTCAGGGTGCCGGAGTTGCGCAGATTAACTGTCCCCAAGGTCGCGCCGGTGTTGTTGGCCGCGTCGCCGGTGTTATGCGCGAACACTGTATACAAGACCCCGGAGTTGTTGAATGTGCTGAAGTTGTTCAGGATGCCGAGGTAGTTGCCGTTGTCTGTGCTGGAATTGGTGAAGGTGTTGTAGTTATTCAAGGTGCCGGTGTGCGCATCCACGGAAAACTGGAAGTTTCCTGCATTGTTCAGTGCGCCGTAGTTATCCAGGGCGCCGCTTCCGCTGATTGTCAGCGAACCGCCAGCGTTGCTATTCAGGATACCGGAATTGCTCAGAGTGCCTTCAATAACCAAAATACCATCGTTCTCAAAACTTGAGAGATTTTCCGCACCAAATCCGGTTACTGAGATGGTAGATCCAGAAGGATTTGGATTTGGTGCAATCTGGTAGCTCTGTGCATAGGTGGGGGCGCCCGACAGAATTAGCCCTATTAGTAGTGCAACAATACTTGTATTGTTCATGATGCTCCCCTTTGTGATGTTAATCCGAGCAAGGTGCAGAAAACTACACAACAGAAACAGTTGCTTGAGATATTGACGATTTGCCGCAAGCTCCATAATGGCACAATGACTTGTCAACTATTAAAACATAACAGCGTCCTGCGACAGGAGATACTGTACTAACGTACAGGTGTATAAAATGTAATTTGGTTGCCGTCACTCGGCGGATTGGCTTTGCATCATTACCGAATCTGCATGCTGCACCATCACCAGATAAGCTCACACGAAGCTGAGAATTTCCGCCTTGCAGGATTTACTTGAAATCGGGCGTGCTAAATCAAACGCAATGGGAATTGCCAAGAGAAGAATGTGCTGATGTGTGTCTGGTGCTTAGGTCGACGGGATGGTTTTCACAATGGGCGGGGGATTTTGATGACAGTACAAATCGTGCAGCGTAGCCGGCACGCGTTCGCCAAGCACCCTGGCGCAGTGCAGGTAAATCTTGAACAACCCTCCGAAGCCCATTTGGCGATAGCGTTTCGAGAATTCTTCGTCGTCAATCCCGTCCGGCAACCCAAGATGAAGCGTCAATTTTCTATTCTCAACTGCAAACAGGGGAGTGTCCCAGAGAAACTGCGCCGCGCCCACTCTGGGTAGCCGGATATGGAAATATCCGTAGCCACGCAGTCCAATCATATCCAGCTTGGCTCCCCGGTGTCTCTTATGCTGCAGCAGGCCGTTGTCCGGATTAGCAAAGCATCGCCCCAATTCGCAGTAGTCAAAACCATTCTCAATCGCATGCTCAATTGCCAAGTGATGGTTGATTGAATTGATTTCGCCAAATCGCTTCAAGTCGGTATACACCGCTTCTGGATACCCGCAACGGTCAGTTACCCAATAACGCTTCCCTTTCCGGACGCTCTCGTTTCCAAGCATACAACCCACCACTTCGTCCTCGGATAGCAAAAAGTCGAGTCGTCCATAGCCTAACGCCGATCTTCGAACTGCTTCCGACGACCTTTGAACGGCTGAGTTGCCGTGCCTTGCTGCGGCAAAGGGGTGGAGCATATCCCGATATGCCTGGTCGACTTCTTCTGTACTGCGTGCTTGTCGCAGGTGATAACGGAGACGTTGTTTCAGAAGACTTCGGTGCAACTTATCGTCGTATTCAGCCAGAATCGCTTCGATAGGCCTCCCGAGTGGAATGATGGTGTTCAGAAACTGGGGTACACACAATGCACCCGGGATCGGCATCTCGCTAACGAATACTGTTTGGGATGACTGGGTTGCATTCGCCTGGTTGGTATCGAAAACACCGGAGATTGTGGGAAGAGTATTCGCAAGTTCCACGCGGTGAGCTTTGCGGCCCACGTAGACGATTTCGTGCGGGCTACCGTGTCGTTGAGGGAGTCTGACAATTTCCCAGCGCCAAAGACATGCCCGATCAAGCTGTTCCCGCAACCAGGCGGCGGACTCTCTTAGTTCAAAGCGCGTGGAGGGCGATACGAGTTTGCGAATGATTTTCGTCGCGATTTCTCTAAATGTACTCATGAGTTCAAGGCTGGATAGAAAACGCTCAATCGGATGAAGGAAAAGTCGTTAATGAAATTAACAAATGAATTCTACACTACCAAAATTGCCCATTCGATTTTTACTCCGAGCGCACTAAATGCCATAACAAAAGACGATTTCAGCAACTGCTCATCCCAAGCGTTTCTGCTGCTCCGTCATGATCTTCGGCAGGTTGGTCTCGATCCAGTCGGTCAGCGACTCCACCTGTCTGCCGATGTCCTCGCCCAGCGAGGTCAGCGAATATTCCACATGCGGAGGAACAACCGGATGCGATACCCGGTCGATAAAGCCGTCCTGCTCCAGTTGTTGCAGCGTCTGAGCCAGCATTTTCTCGCTCACACCGCCGATCTTGCGGCGCAAGTCACTGAAACGGTGCGTCCCTTCCCTCAGGGCGACCAGCACCAGCACGCCCCAGCGGCTGGTGACGTGCTTGAGAATTTCGCGCGAAGGACACTCGACGGCAAAGATTTCTCCGCGCCGCATCTTGGCTGACAGTTTTGCATTCTCCCCTCTGGCCATGGTACTTACCTTTTTGTACGTACTTACTAAAAGTAATTGTACAGGGTATTCTTCGTTCACCAAATCCATCAATCAACGAAGAAGAAAGGAAACATCATGATCGTCGTCACCGGAGCAACCGGCCAACTGGGCCACCTGGCCATCAAGGCTTTGCTGAAGAAAGTCCCTGCAACCAACATCGTCGCCGCAGTGCGCAATGTGGAGAAGGCCAAGGATCTGGCAGCACTGGGCGTGCAAGTGTGCCGGGCTGATTACAACGAGCCTGCAAGCTGGGATGCAGCATTGAAGGGTGCAGACAAGGTGTTGCTGATTTCCTCCAGCGAGATCGGGCAACGCGCGAGGCAACATAAAACCGTCATTGATGCTGCCAAGCGGGCTGGCGTGAAACTGCTGGCTTACACCAGCGTGTTGCGCGCCGACACCTCGGTACTCGGACTGGCTGGTGAACACAGAGAAACCGAAACATACATCCGCGCCTCTGGCGTGCCCTCGGTTCTCCTGCGCCACGGCTGGTACACCGAGAACTACACGGCAGGCATACCTACCGCATTGTCGCTGGGTGCCGTGTATGGTTGCGCAGGTGACGGACGTATTTCCTCTGCCACGCGTGCCGACTATGCCGAAGCGGATGTCGCTGTGCTGACTGCAGACAATCAGGCCGGGAAAGTCTATGAGCTGGCAGGCGATACGGCCTTTACTCTCAGCGAATTCGCGGCAGAAATTTCGCGCCAGAGCGGCAAGGTCATCGGTTATGTCAATTTGCCGGAAACGGATTACAAGAAAGCGCTGCTGGGTGCAGGACTGCCGGAATTTGTTGCTGAATTGCTGGCGAATTCCGACACGGGCGTGTCAAAGGGAGCGCTGTTCGATGAAGGGCGTCAGCTCAGCAAACTCATCGGCAGGGCAACCACGCCATTGGCAACGGCAGTTAAAGCGGCGCTTTAACAGGCGAGGGCCGACTGATGGCCGGCCCTTCCTTGGTGGACTATTGGTCGCCCGGCAGTCGACAGCCTGAATTCATACGTATACTGACACTGCTTGTTACAATCGCATGACCAACATGCTATGAGCTGTGTCATGACCCAAACTGCAACAAAAGACAATCTCCACCCGCGCAATCCGCATCGCGGGCGCTATGACTTCGCACAACTCATCAAGAGCAGCCCGGAACTGGCGAAGTTTGTGGCAAAAAATCAATATGGCAACGAGTCCATCGACTTCGTCGATCCGGCCGCCGTCAAAGCGCTCAACCGCGCACTGCTGCTTCACTACTACGACATCAAGGATTGGGACGTCCCGCCGCAATACCTGTGTCCGCCTATCCCAGGGCGCGCAGACTACGTGCACTATCTCGCCGACCTGCTGGCCGAGAGTAATGGCGGCAACATCCCGTGCGGAAACAAGGTACATGTACTCGACATCGGCGTGGGCGCGAACTGCATCTACCCGCTCATCGGCCATCGCAGCTACGGCTGGCACTTTGTTGGCACGGATGTCGATGAAGTAGCGCTCAAAAATGCGCGGCGCATCCTGGATGCGAATCAGTTGGGTGATGAAGCCATCGAGCTGCGTCTGCAAGAATCCCCCTCGTCGATCTTCGAGGGCGTGACCTATAACGACGAGTACTTCGACCTCACGCTGTGCAACCCGCCGTTCCACGCCTCCCTCGCCGAAGCCAGGCAAGGCTCGCAACGCAAATGGAAGAACCTCGGTAAGGAAGACGACAAGCACAAGAATCCCGTGCTGAACTTCGGCGGACAGAGCTTGGAGCTTTGCTACGAAGGCGGCGAAGAGGCATTCGTGAAGCGCATGATAGAAGAGAGCGTCTCAGGCGGTAACCATTGCTTGTGGTTCACCACGCTGATTTCCAAGTCAGCCACCTTGCCGCATGTGTACCGCGCCTTGAAATACGCCGGTGCAACAGTCAATCGCACTATCGAGATGTCGCAGGGGCAGAAGAAGAGTCGGATTCTTGCGTGGACGTTTATGGACAAGGGGCAGCAGAGGGAGTGGTGGGGGCGGTGAAAAGGAAAGTAAATGTGATCCGTTCGTCGAGATGTCAGGCACCGCACTTCAAATTTGAACCCGCGTTTATTTCCAAGAAAAATCGCTCGGAGAAATGGCTGGATTTGGTTACGATAATGGGAGTGCCGCACTTTGCTTGAATATCGGAGACTACTGTCGGTGAGGGGTGGTGGCCCTTTGGATCGACTGCATAATCGGAAGTAATAGTATGTCGGAAACCTATTTCTCCTAGCTTCGGATGGTAGTTGTTAATGGAGCCATGGTGTGGAATAGAGGTGGTCGATGTTTTTTCAATGTGCCCGTTGAAATGATTCATGAAAGCTTGAAAGTTGGTTTTGCTTTTGAGTTCTGCATCGCCAGTTCCTAACCATCCAATTCCATAATGTAAATGTATCCACCAACAGTCTTGGAAATAACACAGAGGCTTCCCCGAGATTCTCGCGTCGTGTAGCTGGTAGTCTCCTGCAGGGCCAGAAAACATGCAGAGGGTTGTCGCATTTTGTTTGCTAGAGCCTAAGCCTGTGTAGCATTTCTTAATTGTGTCCCAATTATTTTTGATCCAGGTTTCATTTTTTAGGTTGTCTAGCAAGATTTGCCTGCTCGGAATTGATAAACTGCTTTGTAGTTTTTGTATGACAGACTGTGATGCGCTTGAGTTGTTCTGGATGAAGAACTTGAAATTCCATATAACCTTCTGAGATTGACAAATTCCGGAAGTGCTATTGTGGTTTACTATTCCAGGTGGTCCTATAAATAATCCATCGTCGTTTTCTCTGTGAACCTCAACTTCCCCTGCGTTCTCTGATATTTGAACTATCAGAGTTTCTTCTCCGTTATGTTGATTAACCCATCCCCGAGGATTTGTAACTAATTCGTGGAGTTCATTCCACGCGTTTGGCGAAGTCGCTGCTAATTGAGCCAACGCGACAATTTGTGAGTCCTCTGATAAGAAGGGGAGAACTAATTGCCTTATTTTGAATTGTTGAAAAAGACGAGGAACGCCATTGATATGGTCGGCGTGAAAATGAGAGATAACAACCATGTCAATGGATGGCTTGTCGCTATCAAGTGATTCAATGCCATAAAGCTCGTTAACTCGTTTATTGGCAAGATGATTGCTGTGGTGCGAACCGCAATCGTACACGTAGCGGTAAGAAGCAGTATCCGTCTCAATTTTTCCAGAATGAAAAAAGCCATGTCCCACGGCCCATTGCTGTCTATAGTGTTTGATCATTTTGGATTTTCCTAAGATGCGTGAGAGCTTGTGGGCAGCTTCGAGATTTACTTTGAAGGAGACTCATTTCTTAACGGCAATATTCTGACACGCTCGCGCACTTCATCCACGACTACCAGCGCACCTGATAAAAGCTGAGGCGTGAAGCGATGCAACAGTTCAATGGTGCGTGGCGAGAGTGCCTCGGGGCTTACATCGTTGGTTCGCACTTGGAAAACGCTTGGGGATTCTGTTTGGGTTGCGTTCAGCATTGCACCGAAATCGAGATCATGGGTAAAGACGATGTATCCATGCGTTCTTGCCCATCCAAAAAGTTCACTGTCAGGGGCATTGTGCTTGCCAATTCTGGACCAATGTTCTGCCTCAAATCCACCCTTGCATAAAGCCTCCACCCATGAAGGTGAGAGGTTCATATCGACCAACAGACGCAATGTCATGCTGCAATCAGTGGTAATTCGATTTCTTCAGAGCGCCATGCGGCGTAGCGCAATGCCTGGGTTATATCTTCAGCTTCAATGTAGGGGTAAAGGGCCAGAATTTGCGCCGTTGTTTTGCCGCTGGCGACCAGGCCGATGAGCGTGCCTACAGTCACACGTTGATCACGGATACACGGCTTGCCGCCCATGACGAGGGGATTGCTGGTGATGCGGTCTAGTTGTTGCATGACGACACTCCTTGCAGTGAGGTGACTTGGCAGCATTCTAGCGCGGTAGGGAGCAATAACCAACGGGCATTGCGCCGTATGTATTGCTGGTTAACATCCGGTGCAATGCGCTACGCTGTGCGGAAGGGGGGGCGGCAAAGCCGCCGGGTACCCCCGGCCTCCCCCTTGCGGGGATATTGCACTCAGAAATCTACTTCAACTCCCCAAAGAAATTCTTAACCGCCAACACCCTCTGCTGCAAATCCCCATACTTCAACTCAATTCGTAACTTATCCTGTCCCGCCATCTTGATATGCCGTTTGCTCTGGATCATGGTGATGACCTTCATCGGGTCGATGGGAGGGTTGGGTACGAATTGAATCACGATGGCTTCCGATGAAGCGTCCACCTTGCTGATGCCAAGCGGTTTGGCCATGATGCGCAGGCGGTGGCTGTCGAGCAGGGTCTGCGCGGGTTCGGGCAGCAGGCCGAAACGATCAATCAACTCCTGCTGCATGTCGTCCAGGTCTTGCTGTGTGTTGCAATGCGCGAGGCGTTTGTAGATGACCAGACGCTGGTGGATGTCGCCGCAGTAATCGTTAGGCAACAGCGCGGGGTTGTGCAGGTTGATTTCGGTGGTCACGCCCAGCGGGTGTGCCATGTCCGGCTCGTGGCCTTGCCTGAGCGAGGAGATGGCGGCACTGAGCATGTCGTTGTAGAGCGAAAAGCCGATCTCCTGCATCTCGCCGCTTTGCGATTCGCCCAGCACTTCGCCCGCACCGCGTATTTCCAGATCGTGCATGGCGAGGAAGAATCCTGAACCTAATTGCTCCATGGCCTGGATCGCTTCGAGGCGTTTCTTCGCCTGCGCCGTGAGGCCGTCCATGCTGTCCACCAGCAGATAGGCATAAGCCTGGTGGTGCGAACGACCGACGCGGCCGCGCAACTGGTGCAGTTGCGCCAGGCCGAAACGGTCGGCGCGGTTCATGATGATGGTGTTGGCGGTGGGCACGTCGATGCCGGTTTCGATGATCGTGGAGCACAGCAGCACGTTGAAGCGCTGGTGGGTGAAGTCGCGCATCACGGCTTCCAGATCGCGTTCGCCCATCTGTCCGTGTGCCACGCGGATACGCGCTTCCGGCAGCAGCGTCTCCAGTTTCTCCAGCATGTTGTTGATGGTGTCGACTTCGTTGTGCAGGAAGTACACCTGCCCGCCGCGCTTGAGTTCGCGCAGTACGGCTTCGCGGATGATGCCCTGGCTGAAACCGGCAATGAAGGTCTTAATCGAGAGGCGGCGCTGCGGCGCGGTGGCGATCACGGAGAAATCGCGCAGGCCTTCCAGCGACATCGCCAGCGTGCGCGGGATTGGCGTGGCGGTGAGCGTGAGCACGTCCACTTCGGCGCGCAAGGCCTTGAGGCGTTCCTTCTGCTGCACGCCGAATCGGTGTTCTTCGTCGAGGATCACCAAACCGAGGTTGTGGAACTTCACATCCTTCTGGATCAGCTTGTGCGTGCCGATGACGATGTCGAGTTTGCCGTCTGCCAGGTCCTTCAGCGCCTGCGTCACTTCCTTGGCCGAGCGGAAGCGCGACAACTCGGCGATCTTGATCGGCCAATCGGCGAAGCGGTCGGAGAAATTCTGGAAATGCTGCTCGGCCAGCAGGGTGGTGGGCACCAGCACCGCCACCTGTTTGCCGTCCATCACCGCGACAAAGGCGGCACGCAGGGCGACTTCGGTCTTGCCGAAACCCACGTCGCCGCAGATGAGCCGGTCCATCGGCTTGCCGGATTGCAGGTCGAGCAACACCGCTTCGATGGCGGCGGCCTGATCGGCAGTTTCCTCGAAACCGAAACCGGCAGAGAACGCTTCGTAGTCGTGGTAGGTGAGCTTGAAGGCATGGCCTTTGCGCGTGGCGCGCTGGGCGTAGATGTTGAGCAGTTCGGCAGCGGTGTCGCGCACTTGCTGCATGGCGCGTCGTTTGGCTTTGTCCCAGGCGCCACTGCCCAGCTTGTGCAAAGGTGCTGCTTCCGGTGCGCCGCCGCTGTAACGGCTGATGACGTGCAGTTGCGAGACGGGCACATACAGCTTGTCGCTGCCCGCGTATTCCAGCAGCAGAAATTCGTTCTCGCCTTCGCCGAGGTCGAGGTTTACCAGTCCCTGATAGCGTGCGATGCCGTGCTGCTCGTGCACCACCGGATCGCCCGGCTTGAGCTCGGACAGGTCGCGCAGCATGCCTTCGACATTGCTTTTCTTCGCGGCGCGCGCGGCACGGCTTCTGGGCTGTGCGGCATAGAGTTCGGTTTCGGTGATGATGGCGAGCTTCTCGTCCGGCAGCGCGAAGCCGATCTGGATGGGGCCGACGCCGAGCATGAACTTGTCTTTGCTGGCGAGGAACGATGCGTAGTCTTCGCACACGGCGGGCAGCAGGCCGTATTCCTTGAGGTAGCCGGACATGATTTCGCGGCGGCCGAGGCTGTCGGCGAGAAGGAGTACGCGGCCGGTGTAGATTTCCAGGAAGTTCTGGAAGGCGTGGGTGGGGACTTCGGCTTTGCGATCTACGGCGATGGGGGGGATGGGGGCGGTGGCGCAGGGGGTGACATTTTTGGAGCTAACCCCAACCCCCTCTAACTCCCCTACCCCCCCCATGCCCCCCTTGTCAGGGGGGAGTAAATCAGGGGGAGAACCTGGCTCATCCCCTGACAAGGGGAGGTTGGGAGGGGTTGGTTTTTGCAGTATGTCCACCCGAGCAAACTCCTTCGCCCGAATAAAAAACTGCTCTCCATCCAGAAACAACTCTTTCGTCTCCAGCAACGGCCGTTGCGGATCGCCGCGCAACAGGTTGTAGCGCGAAGCCGCATCCTTGCCGAAGATCGCGATAGCCTCGTCCACATTGTGGTGCAGGCACAGCGTCGCATTCTTGGGCAGGTAGTCGAGCAGTGTGGCGGTCTGTTCGAAGAATAGTGGCAGGTAATACTCGATGCCTGCCGGGGCAATGCCCTTGCTCACGTCTTTATAGATGCGCGATTTGGACGGGTCGCCTTCGAAGCGGTCGCGGAAGTTTTGGCGGAAGGTGGCTTGTCCCTTCTCGTCCATGGGGAATTCGCGCGCGGGCAGCAGGCGAATTTCAGGCACCGGATACAGGGTGCGCTGGGTGTCGACGTCGAAGGTGGCGATGCTCTCGATCTCGTCGTCGAACAGGTCGATGCGGTAGGGCAGCAGGCTGCCCATGGCGAACAAGTCGATGATACCGCCGCGCACGCAATATTCGCCGGGGGTGAGTACCTGCTGCACGTGGTTGTATCCGGCCAGCGTCATCTGCTGGCGGAAGGCGTCCAGGTCGAGGCGTTCGCCTTTCTTCAGAAAGAAGGTGTAAGCCGCCAGATAGCTTACCGGCGGCAACGGGTACAAGGCGGTGGTGATCGGCACCACGACCACGTCGCAGGCATTGGTGCGGATATGGTGCAGCGTCGCCAGCCGTTCCGAGATCAAATCCTGGTGCGGCGAAAAGTGGTCGTAGGGCAGGGTTTCCCAGTCCGGCAGCAGGTGTACCCGCAGCTTGGGATCGAAGAATGGAATCTCCTCCACCAGCCGTTGCGCTTCCAGCGCGTTGGCGGCGATCACGATCAGGGGGGCGTGCTTCGGCGCGTATTGCGCCAGGGCCAGCGCGTCCGACGAGCCTTGCAGGTTCGTATAGCGCGGGCGGGAATGGGAAGACTGGAAAAGCATGGAAATTGATCGTTGCAAAGGCGCGCATTATAAGCCAGGCAGGCCCGTTTCCTTTAGGGCACCTCTAATAATCCAAATTTCGTCACAATACTGCGTTGCTCCCAAAAAATTACTCCTTACATATCACATATATGCCGCGTCGTAATTTTTTGCTCGCGCCTTGTCTTGTATAAAACTTTGAATTATTAGAGGTGCCCCTTACAATCGCGGCATGTCTGAATTTCACGCTTTAGTCCCCGCCGCCGGTTTCGGCGCACGCATGGGCATCGAAGTGCCCAAGCAGTATCTCGACCTGGCCGGGCAGCCAATGATCTGGCACGCGATTTCCACATTGTGTGCCTGTCCCGACATCAAGACCGTTTATGTGGTGCTGGCACCCGACGACGAGTATTTTTCGCAATATGACTGGTCGCATTGCGAGGGCAAACTGGCTCCGCTGTATTGTGGCGGCGCGACACGCGCCGAGAGCGTGGCGAACGGCCTGCTGGCTGCCGAACTGGAGCCGGACGACTGGGTGCTGGTGCACGATGCGGCGCGGCCCTGCCTCACGCAGCATTTGCTGTCGCGGATGATTTCCGAACTGCGCGACGACCCGGTGGGCGGCATCCTAGCCGTGCCCGTGGCGGATACCCTGAAACGTGCCGATGCGCAGCAGCGCATCGCCTGCACCGAACCGCGCGAAGGCCTGTGGCAGGCGCAAACGCCGCAGATGTTCCGCGCCGGATTGCTGGCCGGGGCGCTGGCTCACTGCAAAACCGTTACCGACGAAGCTTCCGCCATCGAGGCGATGGGGTTGCAACCGAAGCTGGTGGCGAGCGACTCAAGCAATTTCAAGGTGACATATCCGCACGACATCGTGTTGGCTGAGCTTTTGTTAAAACATAAAAACAATTAGATGTAGGGTGGGTTAGGCGCGAATGCGCCGTAACCCGCCGCTGAAAAATGATGGTGGGTTACGCTTCGCTAACCCACCCTACGGAGGCAAGCAATATGCGAATTGGGCAGGGTTTCGACGTTCACCAACTGGTTGCGGGCCGCAAACTCATCATCGGCGGCGTGGATATTCCCTATGAAAAAGGTCTGCTCGGCCATTCCGATGCGGATGTGCTGCTGCATGCCGTTTGCGATGCGATATTGGGCGCTGCTGCACTGGGCGACATCGGCAAGCACTTTTCCGATACCGATGCCAAGTACAAAGACATAGACAGCCGCGTCTTGCTGCGCGTCGTGGCCGGCAAGATCAGGGAAGCGGGTTATCGTGTCGGCAACGTGGATGCCACCATCATCGCGCAAGCGCCCAAGATGGCGCCGCACATCCCGCAAATGATCGCCAACATCGCCGCCGATCTCGGCATTGAAGCCGGCGCGGTGAACGTGAAGGCGACCACCACCGAACACCTCGGCTACACCGGGCGCGGCGAGGGCATCGCGGCGCAGGCAGTCGCATTGTTGTTGGCCTGATGAAAATACTTGCACTTGAAACCTCCACCGAATACTGCTCGGTCGCACTGTGGCAGGACGGCGCGCTGAGCGAGCGCTGCGAGCTGGTTGGACAAAAGCATTCCGAAGTGCTGATGGCGATGGTCGACGGCGTGCTTGGTGATGCGGGATGCCGCATTCGGGATGTCGATGGCATCGGCTTCGGCAAAGGGCCGGGTTCCTTCACTGGCGTGCGCATTGCCTGCGGCGTGGCGCAGGGATTGGCGCTCGGCACGGATGTCGACGTGGTGGGCGTGTGTACCTTGCAGGCACTGGCCGAAGCTTCCGGCAAAGACAAAGTCATCGCGGCGCTGGATGCGCGCATGGGCGAGTTGTATCTCGCGGCTTACGAAAAGCGGAATGGCGAGTGGGCGACAGTGATTGAACCGTGTTTGTGCAAGCCCGGCGATGCACCGCAGATTGCGGGCGAAGGCTGGTTCGGTGCGGGTAGCGGTTTTGCCGTGGGCGACGCGGCGCTGACGGCGCGCTACGGCAGGCAACTGGCCGACGCGGATGCCCAGGCAATGCCACAGGCCGGGGCGGTTGCAACACTTGCTGCCGTCGAATTCGCCAAGGGAAATGCGGTCGATGCGGCCCTGGCCTTGCCGCTTTACCTGCGCGATAAAGTGGCGTTGAAGACCAGCGAACGCAATCTGCTGGCGGCTGCACGCTGAGCAGGTCAGCGCACATGATTTTGCGCGACATGACCGAAGCCGATCTGGACACGGTGCTGCGCATCGAGCGCGAGGCGCATGCGCACCCGTGGACGCTGGGAAATTTTAGCGATGCGCTGCGCAGCAAGTACCAATGCAAGGTGTACGAGTCGGACGGGACGATACTGGGCTACGCGGTGCTCATGCTGGCGGTGGATGAAGCGGAATTGCTGGATATCGCGGTCGATTCAAAACGGCAACGCCACGGCTGGGGGCGCAAGTTGCTGGACGAAATGATGGCGCTGGCGCGTCGGCACGACATGCGGCGCATGGTGCTGGAAGTGCGCGCATCCAATGCGGCAGCCATCGGTCTGTACCGCTGTGCCGGGTTTGCCGATATTGGATTGCGCCGCGAATACTATGCGGCAGAGAACGGGCGCGAAGATGCGATCCTGATGGGGCGAGAGTTGTGAACATAAGAGACGAAAACGTATTGCGCGAGTTGAATCTGTATCCGCTCTGGGTACGGCGCGATGCGCCCGTGGCGATTGAAAAAGAAATTCCCCCTCCTGTTTCGACAACTCCGAACAGTCCTTCAACCCGTCATTCCGGCGAAGGCCGGAATCCAGCAACAACCAAAACTCCGCAGAGCGGACAAAATGAGTGGCTCGATGCAAAAAGTGTAGACCCGCATCCGCGGGAAATTGTTAATCAACTGGATTCGGGCCTTCGCCGGAATGACGACGTCCTCGTCAGCGAGCCGTCGGGGTTGAATCCAACCAATCTGAGCGAACTGGACTGGCCCGAACTCAAACAGAAAGTCTACGATTGCACGGCCTGCAAATTACGCGCGGGATGCACGCAGACGGTGTTCGGCGTCGGCGACGAAAACGCCGACTGGCTGTTTGTAGGCGAAGGCCCCGGCGCGGACGAGGATGCGCAGGGCGAACCGTTTGTGGGTCAGGCGGGCAAACTGCTCGACAACATGCTGGCGGCGATCAAGCTCAAGCGCGGCGAAAACGTGTACATCGCCAACATCGTCAAATGCCGTCCGCCCGACAATCGCACGCCGGAAGCGGACGAAATCGCCACCTGCCTGCCTTATCTGCGCCGCCAGATCGCGCTGATCCAGCCCAAGCTTATTGTCGCGCTAGGCAAGACTGCCGCGACATCTTTGTTGGGACGCGATGCCACGCTGGGTTCGCTGCGCGGAACGGTGCATGAGTTTGAGGGCGTTCCGCTCATTGTCACTTTCCACCCCGCCTATCTGCTGCGCAGCCCGGCCGAGAAAGCCAAAGCCTGGCAGGATTTGCTTTTCGCCGTGCAAAGGATGTCCCCATGAGATTCAACGTCGGCCTCTCGGCGCGCGTCACCCTCGGGGTGCTGCTGCTCGTGCTGGCCGGCGGCTTGCTGTGGATCGAAAAAGAAAACGACAAACTGCATGCGGCCTACTTGAGCAGTCGCAGTGCCGACCTCGAATCGGCGCTGCACGTCGAGCAGGTGCGCCTGAACCAGTCCATCGAGACACTGCGCCAGGATGTGGTGTTTCTTGCCAACACGCCGCCCATTTCCGGCATCGTTCGCGCCAGCGCAAACAACGGCTTAGATCCGCGCGACAAAAATACCTATGCCACTTGGGAAGCGCGTCTGCAGGATATTTTTGCGGCCTTCCTGCGCGCCCATCCGGACTACTTCCAGGTGCGCTATATAGGCGCGGCGGGCGAAGGTCGGGAACTGGTCCGGGTTGAGAATCGCGACGGTCGTGTCGAAGTCGCGCCGCGCGAGGCGTTGCAGGCCAAAGGCGACCAGGATTATTTCAGGGCAGGCCTGATGCTCACGGTCGGGCGCGTGTACCTTTCCGAATTCACCCTCAATCGCGAGTGGGGCAGGATAGAGGAGCCGTCCCGTCCCACCCTGCGCGCCATCACGCCGGTATTCGACGCGAGCGGCCGCGTGTTCGGGATGGTGGTGATCAACAAGGATGCGCGCACCCTGTTCAAACCGCTGTCGACGGACTTGCCTCCCGGGGTGCGGGGATACGTCGCCGACCAGCAGGGACACTATCTGCTCCATCCGGATGCCGCGCGCGCATTCGCATTCGAGTTCGGCAGTCAGGACAAAATATCCGACGATTTTCCCTCGCTCAAGCCGATGTACGAATCGCAGACCAAGCAAAACGAGTTGCACTTCCACGAGGTGACGAAAGGTGAAAGCGGCTATCTGGCTGCGGAACGGGTTTTTTTTGATGCCAGCGATCCCGCGCGCTTCCTGCTGCTGGCCTATCACCTGCCCGGACAGATGCTTGCCCAGCAGGAATCCGGCATCCCTTTGCCCTGGCTGCTCGACACGATATTGATCACGTTGCTGGTCGGCGCGGCGCTCATGCTGATGTTGCGCCACACTTTCTCCCCGCTCAAACGCATTACCGCAGCCGCGCACGAGATATCGGCGGGTAACCGCCAGTTCCGGCTGTCCGAAACGGCGGGCGGTGAAATCGGCGAGCTGAGTTCGGCGTTGAATACCATGCTGGACAAGCTGTCGGACGGCGAGTCGATCGAACGGGAAAACGCGTTCCGCAAAGAGCTTATCGAGTCGCTGCCCGGGGTTTTCTACATGTTCGATGCGCAGGGGCGTTTCCTGATGTGGAACCGCAATCTGGAACGGGTGTTGCAGCGCAGTCCGGAGGAATTGGCGTCCGCTCAACCGCTGGATTTTTTCGAGGGCGCGGACAAAACCGCCATCGAAAACACGATAACCCGGGTATTCGAAGCGGGCGATGCTTCCACGGAAGCGGTGCTGGTGGCGAAAGACGGCACGAAAACTCCGTATCATTTCACCGGGCGCCGCGTGATGCGCGACGGGGCGCCGGTGTTGATCGGCCTTGGTCTGGATATCTCCGCGCAACGCGAAAGCGCGCGTGTACGCGAGGCGCTGCTGCAGCGCAACCAGGCGTTGATGCAGAATTCCATGGAAGGCATCCATGTGCTGGATGTCGACGGGAATGTGCTGGAAGTCAATGATGCATTCTGCCGCATGCTGGGGTACACGCGCGAAGAGGCATTGCGGCTCAATGTGAAAGACTGGAATGTCCAATTCTCCGCAGAAGAACTGCGCGAAAGGCTGAAGTCCTTCATGGGCAACAGCGGCACGTTTGAGACCGTGCATAAGCACAAGGACGGCAGCCTGCTGGATGTGGAAGTGTGCGCCACGGGCGTGGAGATCGACGGCAAGGGGTATCTGTACGCCAGCAGCCGCGATATTACCGAGCGCAAGAAGGTGCAAGCCGTGTTGCAGCGGCAGCGGAAAGTGATCGAAACCGCGATGGACGGGTTCTGGATGACCGATGCAAACGGTTTTCTGGAAGAGGTGAACGAGGCGTATGCCAAGATCTCCGGCTACACGATGCAGGAACTGGTGGGCATGCACATCAGCCATTTGGAAGCGAGCGAGCGGGAAGAAGAAACTAGGGCGCATATCGAATTGATCATGGCGCGCGGCTACGACCGCTTCGAGACGAAACACAGGCGCAAGGACGGAAGGGTAGTCGACATCGAGGTGGCGGCCACCTACCTGCAGGAAAGCGGACGGCTCTTTGTTTTCTGCCACAACATCACCCAGCGCAAGCAGAACGAACAGGAACTCAGAATTGCGGCTGCAACCTTCGATGCACAGGACGCCATTCTTATTACCGATGCGGGAAACAAGATCATCCGCGTCAATCGCGCCTTTACCCAAATCACCGGATACAGCGCAGCAGAAGTGCTCGGCCGGGACCCGAAACTGATGAGCTCGGGGCGGCACGACAAGGCTTTTTATGACGCGATGTGGCAGCAGATTCTGGAAACGGGTTCCTGGGCGGGCGAGATATGGGATCGGCGCCACGACGGCGAAATCTATCCGAAGTGGATGACCATTACCGCCATCAAGGACGAACACGGCGCAACCACGCAGTATGTGGCTATCTTCAGCGATATCACGGCCCGCAAACAGGAGGAGGAAGAAATACGCAGCATGGCGTTCTACGACGCGCTGACCCAGCTTCCCAACCGACGTCTGTTCCTGGAACGCTTTCATGAGGCGCTGGCAGCGTCGGCACGCTATGGCGACCACGGCGCGCTGCTGTTCATCGACCTGGATCGCTTCAAGATCCTGAACGACACGCTGGGGCACGACTACGGCGACCTGATGCTGATCGAAGTGGCCGCGCGCATCAAATCCTGCGTGCGCGAGATCGATACGGTGGCGCGTCTGGGCGGGGACGAATTCGTCGTGCTGCTGGAGAACATCAGCGGCGACGATGAAATTGCCGCATACAAGGCGGGCGGGGTGGCGGAGAAGATACGCGAGTCCTTATCCCGCCCCTACCGTCTCAGGGAGCACGAACACGCCAGCTCTCCCAGTATCGGCATCAGCCTGTATCATGGCAACGGGGAGTCTATGGATACCCTGCTCAAGTACGCCGATATGGCGATGTATCGGGCCAAGGAGGCGGGGCGCAACAAGGTGTGTTTTTACGATCACGACATGCAGCAAAAATGGACCTCGATAATCGAGAGCATATCCGGCGAAAAGCAGGATTAGGCGGTGCGGCTGACCAAGCCGCTTGAACGGTGTTTCGGCTTTATAATGATTCATAAACCTTGAACGGTCGTATATGAAAAAGCGAGCAGACGCACTCAAAGTGCTGGTGGTGGAAGACAGCAAGGTTACCCTGAAAGTCCTGTGCAATTTCCTCGAACGCATGGGCATCAACCAACTCCTGACAGCCGAGACCGGCGCCGCAGCCATCGACTTGTATCGCAAGGAACGCCCGGACATCATCCTGCTGGATGCGCAGTTGCCCGACATCGACGGCTTCGAGATCGCCAAGCAGATACGCGCGAAGGAAAAGAACGACGACTGGACGGCGATCATATTTCTGACCAGCATGACCAAGGATGCGGATCTGGCGCGCGGCATCGAAGTCGGCGGCGACGACTACCTGCTGAAACCCGTGAGCGAAGTGGTGCTGCATGCCAAGGTGCGCGCCATGCAGCGTTTGGTGGAGATGCAGCGTTCGCTGGTCTATCTGACCCAGCAGCTGAATGCGGCCAACAAGGAATTGCAGCGCCTTTCCACCACCGATGGCCTGACGGGGATACCCAACCGCCGCATGTTCGACGAGCTGTCCATACGCGAATGGCGCCGTTGCGAGCGCATGAAGAAACCCATTGCGCTGGTGATGCTGGATATCGACAACTTCAAACTGTTCAACGACGAATACGGGCACCAGGCCGGGGACGACTGTCTGCGTGCCGTGGCGGCACAGGTGGCGCGCGCCGCACCGCGCGCGGCCGACCTTGCGGCGCGTTACGGCGGCGAAGAGTTCGTGCTGGTGTTGGGGGAAACCGATGCCGACGGGGCGCGCTGGGTGGCCGAGAACGTGCGCCAGCACGTGTCCGAACTCGGTATTTTGCATGCCACGCCTTCGCGGCGCGTCACCATCAGCTGCGGCGTATCTTCCATACTGCCGCAAAGCGGCCAATCGCTCGAAACGCTGCTGCGTTCCGCGGACCGCGCCCTGTACCAGGCCAAGGAAGCGGGACGCGACAAAGTGGTGGTGAACGACTACGGGAAAGTGTAACGGCTAGCGCGTATGGTCCGCCCAGTCATACATTCCTGTAGGTTGGGCAAAGCGCAGGTATGTTTCGTGATTAGCGGGGTACGATACTAGCGCGTGTGGTCCGCCCAGTTATTGGGCGTTTCGTACAGGCGCACGCGTTCCAGTTGCAGGTGGTTGCCATAGGTATCGCGGTAAGCATCCTGCAGCAAACCGAACGCGACCTGCGCCAGATTCTCCGCAGTCGGAATGACTTCCAGCACCACTGTCTTGTGGCCCGGCAGCGAGTTCAGAAAATCCAGCACCACCTTGTCCCCGCGATACACCAGGAATGCGTGATCCCACGCATCCACCACGCGCTCCTTGGCGATGCGCTTTACATCCGAAAAATCCATCACCATGCCCTGTTCCGACACGCCTTCGGTAGTGATGACCTCGCCCGAAAGCGTGATCTCGATGGTGTAGCGGTGGCCATGCAAATGCTTGCACTGGCTGTTGTGGTTGGGGATGCGGTGTCCGGCATCGAACTCAAGGCGGCGGGTGATTTGCATGATTTGGGAATATCTGAAAAGTGGCGCGGATTATAGCTTGAAGGCGCGCACCGCATCCTTGAAAGCAGCCATGCCTTCCATTTCGGCTTCTCCGCCGTAGCGCAGGGCGGCATAGCGCGCGGCGATGTCGTGTAAATCTTCGGCCAGATCGGGGCGTGCGGTGGCGATGCGGGCGGCATAATCCATCGCGCCTTCATGCGGCGCGCGCGGCAAGCCGGCTTTTTCCAGTTTGCGGCAAACCTTCAGCCAGGCTGCCTGCACCGCATCCTTGCGCCGCACCACCAGGCGGCGCAGCATGATCAGCGTGAAAATGCCCACCAACAAGGCGATCCAGGCTAGCAAGTTGAGCGCCATGTTTTTCCAGCTCACGTCTTCCATACCCAGGCGCGTGAGAAAGGCGAACTGGCGCTCGGTGTCGTAACCCAGCACCCATTGGTTCCACTGGTTGGTCAGCGCGTCGAGGTTGACGCGCAGTTTGAGCAGGAACGGCGATTGGGTGCGGGCGAAGAAGGGCAATATGACGTTGTCGCCGAGCGCGGCGTTCAGGCCGCTTTGTATCCGTTCCGGCGAAATGGCCGCAGTCGGGTCTATGCGCACCCAGCCTCGGTTTTGCAGCCAGACTTCCGCCCAGGCATGCGCGTCGTACTGGCGCAGAACGTAATAGCCGCCCAAGTCGTTGTACTCGCCTCCCTGATAGCCCGTCACCACCCGTGCCGGAATGCCGGCCGCGCGCATCAGCACCACAAAACTGCCGGCATAGTGTTCGCAGAATCCCTGTTTCGTCGTGAACATAAAATCATCCACGCTGTTGAAACCGAGCAGCGGCGGTTCCAGCGTGTACTCGAATTCCTGCTGGTTAAAATGGGCGAGGGCGGTGCGTATCACGGTTTCGGGTGAGTCGGCTTGCCTGCGCCATTCCGCGGCGAGTTGTCTGCTGCGCGGATTGAGTCCCTGCGGCAATGCCAGCGCGCGCTGCAATTGCTGCGGAGGTTCGTCGGCATTGGCGCGATAGTCGAGCAGCGAAGTGGCGGTATAGCGGATACGCGCGTTGACCGGCTTATCGTTGAGTACCTGAAAGTCCGGCGCGACAAAGGCGGGGATGGATAGCTTGGACGGCATGTCCAGCACGAACAGCCAAGGCTTGTTGTGCGGCTCCAGAGTTACCGCATAGCCCACGGGGGTGGTTGCGTCGGCAAGCGAGGGACGTTGTGTGGTGATGTTGCGTCCGCGCTTCCACGTCGTTCCGTCGAAGTCCCACAGCACCGGCCCGCGCCAGTACAGTTGCTGGCGCTCCGGGACTTTGCCGTCGAAAGTCGCGCGAAACGCCACCGCATCCGACAGCGACAGATTGCTCATGGTGCCCGGCGCCATTGTGTCGGACAGCCCGCTGCTGGCATAAGCATCCTGCGGCATGCCCCACAGCGGGCCCTGCACGCGCGGAAACAGCACGAAAATGACGAGCGACAGCGGAATGGCCTGCAGCAGCAAGATCACCGCAATGCGCAGGCGCGGCTTGAAGGTGAGATTGCCCGTCTGCATATGCACCCAGGTCGCCATGATGACCAGCAGGGTGAGCAGCATGAACAGTGCAGTCGGGATACTTTGCGAATAGAAGAAATTGGTGATGATGATGAAGCTGGACAGATAGATCAGCACCGTGGCGTCGCGCGCGGTGCGCAGCTCCAGCAACTTGAGCGTGACGAGCAGGATCAGCAAAGTGACGCCGACCTCGCGACCGAACAGGGTGTGGAACGTGATCGCGATGGCCAGCACGCAGGCGACGGTGACCCCGAGCAGGAGCCAGCGCGAAGGTAACGGGCGTCCGCTGTAGGTGAGATAGAAACGCCAGGCCAACAGGGCCACGCATAGCACGCTGACCCACAGCGGCAAGTGCGCGGCATGCGGCGCACTGACCATCAGGATGCAAGCTATGAGACCGTACAGGAGCGGGGCGGTGAGTTTCATGATTCATCCATCCCAAACAACGCCAACCTGCGCAGACATTCGGCGCGGTGTGTCGGATTGTGCCCGGGCGGTACTTCGCCGCCCGGCAGGCGCATCCCGTACAACATGCCTTGCGCGTCCGCATCCAGCACCCAGCGCGTGAGCAGTTCCAGCTTGCGTTCCTGCGCGATGTTCGGCAACTGCGACCAGTCCAGCCACAGCGAACGCCCCTGTGGTGCGGAGAATTGCTTGACCTGCAGGCCCTGCTCGCGCGCAAATGCCTTCCAGGCAATGCGCGGCATCGCATCGCCCGCCGTGTAGTTGCGCAGGCCGGAAAAGTCCTCGTCGCCTGCCGCCGTCGTCTTGCCGGTGCCGTCCTGCACGGATGTGGCAGGCAAAGGCTGGGGCGCGGCGGGTTTGGGATAGACCAGGCACTTCACCTCGAAATGGAGGTAGGACCAAGCGTGAAACAAGCCGAGCGGGAAACGGGTGTACAGCGTCAGTCGTCCGCTGTCCAGCCAGCCGCGCTGTCTTGCGGGAATGGTCAGTTCTACCGGAGTGGAGCGTTGCGCGGGCAGATCAAACACTGTGTGGTGTTCTTCGTCATCCTGCAGATGGATCTGGTAGCGATCCAAACTGCCGGGATTGTTGAAATGGAACACGAACTTCGCCTGCTCGCCCGCGAACACGGATTCGACATAACCCGCGTGAATCTCCAACTGCGCCATGTTGCGGAAGGCATGCAGCATGGTCATGCCCGCCGTTGTGGTGAGCAGGAAGGTGAGCACATAGCCCAGGCTCAGGTTGTAGTTGATGTCGCCCAGCAGCATCAGCAGCAGCGTGAAGGCGAACGCAAAACCTTGTCTGGTCGGGAGAATGTAGATGCGGCGCTGGTTGAGCACCACCGTGCCGGTCTCGACGGTGCGGCGGAAGGCCCAGTTGCGGAATTGTTGTTTAAGGGCGGCTAACACATCAGGGAATGGCAACCGCTTCGATCAGTTCTCGGGCCAGCCTGTCGCCATCCGAGGCTTGCACATCCTGCACGCTTTGCAGGCGGTGGCTGGCGACGCCGGGCAATACGGCCTGGATATCTTCGGGGATGACCGCATTGCGACCGTCGAGCAGGGCCCAGGCGCGGGCGGCGGCGATCAGCGACAGGCCGGCGCGCGGTGAAAGGCCGTGTACGTAGCGTGCCGATTCACGGCTGTGGCGCAGGATGGCTTGCACATAGTCGAGCAGCGCGGGGGAGACGAATACCTGCCGGACTTGCAGCTGCAGATCGGTCAGTTCGGCGGTATTCATCTGCGGCGTGAGTCCGGCAATGAGGTCGCGCCTGTCCACGCCCGAAAGCAGGCCGCGCTCGGCCTGTGCGTCCGGATAACCCAGCTGGATGCGCATCAGGAAACGGTCGAGCTGAGACTCCGGCAGCGGGAAGGTGCCGATCTGGTTGGTCGGATTTTGCGTGGCGATGACGAAGAACGGCGCGGGCAGCGGGCGCGTTTCGCCTTCGCTGGTGACCTGTTGTTCTTCCATTGCTTCCAGCAGCGCGCTTTGCGTCTTGGGCGTGGCGCGGTTGACTTCGTCGGCCAGGATCATCTGCGCGAAGATCGGCCCTGCGTGGAACTTGAACTCGCCGCTGTCGCGCTGGTAGATGGAAACGCCCAGGATGTCGGCAGGCAGCATGTCGCTGGTGAACTGGATGCGCTGGAACTGCAGGCCAAGGGTTCTCGCCAGCACATGCGCCAGTGTGGTCTTGCCCACGCCGGGCAGGTCTTCGATCAGCAAATGCCCGCGCGCCAGCAGGCAAGTGAGCGCCAGCCTGATCTGGCGGGGTTTGCCCAGGATGACTTGCTCGGTTTGCGTGATGACGGCGTGCAGTGGGTGGCTCATTATTGTCCTAGTTGTTTATTCGAGGCTAAACCCCCAACCCCTCCTAACCTCCCCTATATCAGGGGAGGAATCGTAGCTCCTCCCCTGATAAGGGGAGGCTGGGAGGGGTTTGTATTTCTGGTTGGAACTCAATCATGGCAACACGGCCGCAATCACATGCCGGTCCTCGGCGACCAGAATGTTGTAGGTGCGGCAGGCGGCCGGGGTATCCATGAATTCGATGCCGATACGTGCCTCAATGAGTTTCTTGTACAGGGTCGGATGGGCGAATTGCTGTTTGGTTCCGGTGCCCAGCAGCAGAACATCCGGTTTCAACTCAAGGAAATAGTCGAAATGCGCCGCAGTCAGCGAGGCGAAATCCGTGGCAGGCCAGTCCGTGCGCACCTGTCCGGCCATCACTGCAACGGGCTGCCGGAACTCCCTGCCGTTGATGGCGACATATCCCGCGCCGTGCCCGGTGAACAAATACAGGTTGGTGTTTGTATTCAGATGCAATGCCAAAGCTTGGTCTCCATTTGCGGCGTATAGCTGCGGCGCGGTAGAATCGCGCCTTTGCAACGCCCTGTCTTTAATGTCGATGATTCTACCATCGGCACTGGCCGGGCAGACTGGGAAGCACTCAAAGTGAAATCCGAAAAAGATACCCCTGCGATCAAACCGGTGATGAAATCCTCAAAACTGGCCAACGTCTGCTACGACATCCGAGGTCCGGTGATGGCGCGTTCCAAGCAGATGGAGGAGGAAGGCCAGCGCATCATCAAGCTGAACATCGGCAATCTGGCGCCGTTCGGCTTCGACGCGCCGGAAGAGGTGCAGAAGGACGTGATCCTGAACCTGCCGAACTCATCCGGTTATTCCGATTCCAAGGGCTTGTTCGCAGCGCGCAAGGCGATCATGCACTACACCCAGTTGAAGAAGATTCAGGGCGTCACCATCGACGATATTTACATCGGCAACGGTGCGTCCGAGCTCATCGTCATGTGCATGCAGGGCCTGCTCAATCCGGGCGACGAAGTGCTGGTGCCCGCACCCGACTATCCGTTGTGGACGGCTGCAGTTGCGCTGGCCACCGGTACGCCGCGCCACTATTTGTGTGACGAAGCAAACGAGTGGAACCCCGATCTCAAGGACATGCGCAGCAAGATTACGCCCAATACCAGGGCAATTGTTGTCATCAATCCCAACAATCCCACCGGCGCGGTGTATTCCGACGAGATTTTGAAAGAGATCGTCCAGATCGCGCGCGAGCACAATCTCATCATCTTCGCCGACGAGATATACGACAAGGTGTTGTACGACGGCGTGACGCACACTTCCATGGCTTCGCTTGCGGATGATGTGTTGTTCGTCACCTTGAACGGCCTGTCCAAGAACTACCGTGCCTGCGGTTACCGCTCGGGCTGGATGGTTGTCTCGGGCGCGAAGAAAAACGCGAAGGACTATCTGGACGGCCTGAACATCCTTGCCTCGATGCGCTTGTGCTCCAACGTGCCGGGACAATACGCCATCCAGACCGCGCTCGGCGGCTACCAGAGCATCAACGACCTGGTCGCACCCGGCGGTCGTCTGTACAAACAACGCGAGCTCGCCTACAACCTGCTTACCGCGATTCCCGGTGTGACCTGCGTCAAACCCAAGGCGGCTTTGTACATGTTCCCGAAGCTCGATCCCAAGATGTACCCGATCAAAGACGACCAGAAGTTCATCCTGGAATTGCTGGAGGCGGAGAAGGTGCTGGTGGTGCAGGGCACAGGCTTTAACTGGAAGCATCCCGACCATTTGCGCATCGTGTTCCTGCCCAATGCGGACGATCTGACGGAAGCCATCGCTCGCATCGCCCGTTTCCTGGAACATTATCGCAAGCAGCACGGCACGAATTAAGCAAGCAGGGTGGGCACGTCTTTGTGCCCACGCGGATAAACGGTGGGCACAAAAACGTGCCCACCCTACAATAAGCGAAAGAGAGTCATGAGCATCAAACCCATCAACGTAGGACTCCTCGGTATCGGCACGGTCGGCGGCGGCACCTTCACCGTATTGCAGCGCAACGCGGAAGAAATCACGCGCCGCGCCGGTCGCCCCATTCGCATCACCGTGGTAGCGGACAAGAACGTGGAACTTGCGAAAAAAGTCACCGGCGGGGCCTGTCGCGTAACGGACGACGCCTTCGCGGTGGTTGCCGATCCGGAAGTGGATATCGTCATCGAACTTATCGGCGGTTACGGCGTGGCCAAAGAACTGGTACTCAAAGCCATCGCCAACGGCAAGCACGTAGTCACCGCCAACAAGGCGCTGCTGGCCGTGCACGGCAACGAAATTTTCAAGGCCGCCCAAGACAAGGGTGTGATGGTTGCCTTCGAGGCGGCCGTGGCCGGTGGTATCCCCATCATCAAGGCACTGCGCGAAGGCCTTTCCGCCAATCGCATCGAATGGATCGCGGGCATCATCAACGGCACCACCAATTTCATCCTGTCCGAAATGCGCGACAAGGGCTTGAGCTTCGATACCGTGCTGAAAGAAGCGCAGCGCCTCGGCTACGCCGAAGCCGACCCGACCTTCGACATCGAAGGTGTGGATGCGGCGCACAAGATCACCATCCTGTCGTCTCTGGCGTTTGGCATTCCCATGCAGTTCGACAAAGCCTTTATCGAGGGCATTTCCAAACTGGATGCGGTCGATATCAAGTACGCCGAACAGCTCGGCTATCGCATCAAGCTGCTGGGCATCACCAAGCGCACGGATGAGGGTGTGGAATTGCGCGTGCATCCCACACTGATCCCGAGCAAACGCCTGATCGCCAATGTGGAAGGCGCGATGAATGCCGTGCTGGTGCAGGGCGATGCAGTCGGCTCAACCCTTTATTACGGCAAGGGCGCGGGTGCGGAGCCCACGGCCAGCGCGGTGATCGCCGACCTAGTGGACGTGACGCGCATGGCGACTTCCGATCCGCAGAATCGCGTGCCGCATCTGGCGTTCCAGCCGAACGCGATGGCCGACATCAAGATCCTGTCGATGGACGAGGTGATCACCAGCTACTACCTGCGCCTGCATGTGCAGGACAAGCCTGGCGTGCTGGCCGATATCACGCGCATCCTCGCGGACGAGCAAATCTCCATCGATGCCGTGATCCAGAAAGAACCCGGCGAAGGCGAAGACCAGACCGACCTCATCATGCTGACCCACCAGACGCGCGAGAAGCGCATCAACGCGGCGATTGCGAAGATCGAGGCGTTGGGCGTGGTGGCAGGCAAGGTGACCAAGCTGCGGTTGGAAGAACTCGGAAAATAATATGTAGGATGGGTTGAGCAAAGCGATACCCATCGCTTGGATTGTCAACGTTGGGTATCGCTACGCTCCACCCAACCTACTCGCTCGGAAATTTGTAGGGTGCAATAAGCGTAGCGCATTGCACCGAATGTTTGATCGCTCATGCGGCGCAATGCCCGTTGGTTATTGCGCCCTACTGTTGAGGAATTACTAGCATGAAATACATCTCCACCCGCGGCAATGCGCCCGCCAAGACCTTCACCGAAATCCTGCTGGGTGGTCTCGCGCCGGACGGCGGCCTGTACCTGCCGGAACAATATCCGCAGGTAACACGTGCCGAGCTGGATGCGTGGCGCACGCTGTCGTACGCCGACCTCGCGTTCGCCGTGCTGTCCAAATTCGCCACCGACATTCCCGCGGCGGACCTGAAAGCCATCATCAGCAAGACCTACACCGCGCAGGTTTACAGCAATGGCCGCGCCGACAGCGATGCCACGCAGATCACGCCGCTGCGCAAATTGAGCGAGGGCGTGTTCATCCAGGAACTCTCAAACGGCCCGACGCTGGCATTCAAGGACATGGCGATGCAGTTGCTCGGCAACCTGTTCGAGTACGCGCTGGCGAAGCAGAACGAGGAACTGAATATCCTCGGCGCGACTTCCGGCGACACCGGCTCTGCCGCCGAATACGCGATGCGCGGCAAGCGCGGCATCCGTGTTTTCATGCTGTCGCCGAATGGCAAGATGTCCGCCTTCCAGCGCGCGCAAATGTATTCGCTGCAAGACCCCAATATCTTCAACATCGCCATCAACGGCATGTTCGACGATGCGCAGGATCTGGTGAAAGCCGTGTCCAACGACCACGCCTACAAAGCGGCGCACAAGATCGGCACGGTCAACTCCATCAACTGGGGGCGCGTGTCGGCTCAGATTGTGTATTACTTCAAGGGCTACTTTGCCGCGACCAAATCTAACGACGAGCAGGTCGCGTTCTCGGTACCGTCCGGCAACTTCGGCAACATCTGCGCCGGGCACATCGCGCGCATGATGGGGTTGCCCATCGGTCAGTTGATTCTGGCTACCAACGAAAACGACGTGCTGGACGAGTTCTTCCGCACCGGCGTGTACCGTCCTCGCGGCACTGACCACACTTACGAGACCAGCAGCCCGTCGATGGACATCAGCAAGGCCTCCAACTTCGAGCGTTTCGTGTTCGATCTGGTCGGACGCGACGGTGCGAAAGTGCGCGAGTTCTGGAGCAAGGTGGATGCAGGCGGCGCGTTTGATATCAAGGGTACCGACTACTGGCACGCGCTGCCGAAGTTCGATATCGCCTCCGGCAAGAGCACGCACCAGGACCGACTCAAAACCATCCGAGAAGTTTGGCAGGAGTATGGCGTGATGATAGACACGCACACCGCCGACGGCCTGAAAGTCGGCCTCGAACAGCGCCGCCCCAGCCTGCCGCTGATCTGCCTGGAAACCGCCTTGCCCGCCAAGTTCGCCGAGACCATTCAGGAAGCGCTCGGTCGCCAGCCGGAACGTCCAGCGGCGATGGAAGGTATCGAGAATTTGCCGCAGCGCTGCGAAGTGATGGATGCGGATCTGGCGGAGCTGAAGGCGTTTATTACGGCGAACGTGCCGTCATAGTCCGCTAATTGGTGGCGCATCATCAATAGTCATGATGCCGATTCTGGCTTCGGATTCAATTCACCCTAGTACCAAAGTACAGGTTCCTTTTTTTCAGAGCACTGATACCCTCCTCGGGAATCCCTAACTTTATTAGGGGCATGATGGTGTTTTCCCTGTTTGCTGGAGGCCCGTAATCTAGCCGTTTGGATTTATGGCATTTCCGTGCATGTTTCTGCATGCAACCAATGACTACCGACCGAGGTGATATCGATGAAAAAAATGTACGCCGTTTCCGTTTTATGCCTGCTGTTGGCAAGCACTCAGACCTGGGCTGATACGCTTAACTTTGACGACCAAACTGTCAATACGGCCACCCCGGATATTGTGATGGGTGGAGTCAACGTCTCCTTTACTAACTTAATAACTATTGAAGTGGGCTCTTCGGCTTACGGGTTTGGATCGAACGTATACGGCTTTAATACTGTATACAATGACACAGTCAATTTCAGTGGCAACTTTCTGACGGACATTAACGACGAAACGGGGCTACCATATGCCCGAGCTTCGACTCGACCGGAAAATTTTGCAAGGAGCATTCGGTTCGATACCCCGGTTTCGGACGTTGCAATGTATATCGCCGATGTGGATGTGTACGGTGTATGGTTGAATGCGCTGGACAGCAACAACAACGTTCTAGGTACACTTACTTTTTCTTTGTCAGGGGGGGATGCGCTATTGCGGTATGCCAGCTTTGCTGGTTACTCCGGCATCAGCCAAATCCAAATTATCGGTCGTGATCCTATCGGTATCGATACTCTTTCCTTTACCTCCCCCATGATTGCCGCGCCTGTGCCTGAACCCGAGACCTACGGAATGATGTTGGCCGGCTTGGGTCTGCTTGGCACTATGGCGCGTCGCCGGAAGCAGCAAGAGCCCACCGCTTGATATGCACACGATGCGGCGAACAGACGGGAGCTTCGGCTCCCATTTTTCATTGGGAACCTGCGGTGCCACCCAATAAACACGGTTTCAAATCGGACTGTTTTCAACTGCTTTAGGTTCGTTTGCGATGAACGCTCATAGCGGTGACGTGCCATACGCGGGCTAACCCCTGTGGGGCGTGTAAGACTGCTGCGTTGGTCGGTAGGTGGTTGACGAGTGTGCCTGACTTGTATTTGCCTGATAACTTGCGCAGACCGCCCAATTGGGTTACTCGATTGATTGTTAAGTCAGCGCGACTCGCTGCTCCAATAAGCCTATCTACAGAGAATCCCATTCAAGGCACGACGCACACTCTGCGAGCGGCTACTTATCCTTAGGTTCCAGATTACATTTTCCTGACGTGTTTACCATTGCTTCAAACTGCATGGGATTAAGCGCAAAGCATGCATCTTTGCCCGTTTAGTTCCCTTTCAATAGCTTGGGTACTATCCCTTACCAGTCCTTTTGTACTATGGCGCTAATCTGTGCAAGCGTGTAGGCTTTTCCATACAGATAATGTGGAGGCTCTGCCAGTTGCGGAACTGCACCGCCGGGTATCGGAATAGCAGATGTTCACGAGACCTGCGCTCCCGAATAGCCGGAGTGGTCAGCAATGGTTTGGATGGAAGTTAATAATCAGCTCCCTGTTGAAAAGCGCACTTGGATAGCTGTGCTTTTGCCAACCAAAGTTGTTGTTCTGTCAGCGGTTTGACACGGGATGTATTTTGATCATGTTGGACGGTGGTTGTATGCTGGGCCATGTTTAAAGACGATGAGTGGGGTGGAATGATGAAATTTGCGAAATTGCCATGTTTGATCTTGTCCGGTTTGTTGCTGATGGCGGGTGTCGCGCATGCGCGGGATATAGTCGCCCCGAGCGACAACGTCAAGGCGTCCACCGAAACCCGGAAGACGGAATCTGCTTCCCGACAGAAACTGCTTCAAGATGCCGGCAATCTGATCAAGTCGGGCAAGGCTGAGGAAGCATATGCATTGCTGGAGCCGGAACAATCCAATCGCGCCGGCGATCCGGAATACGATTACTTGCTGGGTCTTGCGGCGCTGGATAGCGGCAAGCCAACCCAGGCAATATTTGCGCTGGAGCGCGTACTGGCTGTTCAACCCAATCATTTGCAGGCGCGAGCAGAAATCGCGCGGGCCTATTTCGCCACCGGGGAAAAGGCCGCCGCGAAGCAGGAGTTTGAGTCCGTGCAGCGTCAGAACCCACCCAAGGAAGTGAATGCCACCATCCAGAAATTTCTCGATGCCATTAATCAGGGGCAGGTTGGAAAGAGCACGATACTGGGCGGTTACCTCGACGTTTCAATTGGCAACGATAGCAACGTCAACAGCGCAACCGCCAACAATCAGGTTGCAATCCCGGTGTTTGGAGGAGCGATTGCGACTTTGAACGCGAACGGCGTTGAAACCAGTGACAGTTTTGCGACCGTCAGCGGCGGGGCCAATGTTCGCCACTTCCTTTCTTCCGATTGGCAGGTATTCGGCGGAGCGAACATAAACCAGCGCAAGAATTCGACCGAGAGCGATTTCAATACCGGCGGGATGGACGGCAATGTTGGCCTGATTTTGACCAAAGCGGAAGACAGCTATTCGGCCGCCCTGCAGTTGCAGAGTTTTAGCATCGACGGTGAACGGTATCGCAACGGCACCGGTATGACATTGCAGTGGCAGCGCGATTTGAAGAGCAACAATCAGGCAAGCAGCTACTTTCAATATACCGATTTGAAATACCCGGACCAATCCGTGCGTGACGCCAAGCGCTACGTACTGGGTGCGGCTTACGCCGGCATGATGGGCGGCGACTATGCGCCTGCTGTCTATGCGGGCCTGTATGCCGGTCAGGAAAAGGAAAAGCAGGCTGATGTGCCTTATCTGGGACACAAGTTCTACGGCGTAAGGGCTGGCGGCGAGATGAGTATCTACGCGCAGACCAGGCTGTTCGGTTCGCTGAGCGTTGAATCGCGCAGTTACGGTGGGGATGATCCTTTCTTCCTGGTTGACCGTAAAGACACCCAGTCTGATTTGAAATTGGGCATCAACTATGCGATGACCAAGTACTGGTCGCTTACTCCCCAGCTTGGTTACACCAAGAACAAATCAAACATCGTCATCAATGACTACAAGCGCAGCATCGTCAGTGTCGGACTGCGCCGGGATTTTTATTAACAAGTTGTAATCTTGCATAGCGGAGAGCAATCATGATTCCCAATAAACGTTTCAAACTGACCCGTCAGGCCATGTTGCTGGCAACGATCTCGGCCGCTTTCCCGATATCGGGATACGCCGCAGCAGGGCGCGTGGATTTTGCGATAGGCAACGTGGAGTCGGTCGCAGCGAATGGCACTCGGCGACCACTCAACAAGGGAGCCGAAATCAATGCCGGCGAGACGATCAGCACCGCAACCGGCGCGCGCGCCCAGGTTCGTTTTGCCGACGGCGGATTTGTTTCGCTCCAGCCCGGCACCCAGTTCAGGGTGGATGAGTTCAATTTCCAGAACAAGACGGATGGACAGGAAAAGGGATTCTTCAGTCTGCTGAAAGGCGGCTTCCGGGCGGTTACCGGCATAATCGGTCGCGCCAATAAACAAACCTATCGCGTCAAGACGTCAGTGGCGACCATCGGTATCCGTGGCACCGGTTACAACATGGCATTGCGTGACGATGGCTTGTTCGTGAATGTCGGGGAAGGCGCGATCTCGCTGACCAATAACGCGGGTCTGCTGGTGGTTGCGGCCGGCGGATCGGCATTCGTGGCCGACCTAAATACTCCGCCCATCCCGACAAACCTGCAGCCTTACACGCCGCCGACCGGGCTGCAGGAGCCTACATTTACCGTGGCTGACCAGCGCGATGAGTCGGGGAATTTAACTATCGTTGATCCTATCGTTGCGCCAAGCTTGGCATCAGGCCCCGGCTATGTGATGGCAAATGCATATACTGCGACCGAGGGGACATCCGCCGATCTGAAAACAGATGTGACGGCCACATTCTCAACCACCAGCCAGTTGACCGCGTTCACTTGGAATCCCGACGGCCTTGTAACGGTAGATTTGGGCTCGGCCACGGTCCCCTTCTCGGTCACCGACGGCATCATCGGTTGGGGACGCTGGGTGGGGGATATGACGGTTGCGTTCTCCCCCTTGACGAATGCCACGTTCGATTACGTGATCGGCATTCCGACCGCAGCCATGCCGACAACCGGAACGGCCACTTACAGTCTGATCGGCTACACCAGCCCGACATCCACGGATGGATCGACCGGTTACAGTGTCAATGGCAGTCTTGCGGTCGATTTTGCGGCGACTTCGGCACAAGTCGGCGTGGACATGACGGTGGCGAATACTACGGATTCATACGGGATCAACGGGTTGGCGTCGATAGCGGCTGGGGCATCGACCTTCAACGGGTTCATCAGCACTACCGCTACCAATGGTTGTTTTTCGGGTTGCAGCGCATCGATCAACGGTTTCTTTGCCGGCGCCAATGCTTCGCGGGCCGGACTGTCCTACTCGATCTTCGGCACGGGAAGTTCCGGATTTGACAGCATCCAAGGTGTTGCTGCTTTCGCAAGGGATTAGAGCCATTTTCTTTGCCGACATCAGGCTCGAGTGAATGCTGAACCTTGCCGCGCAATGGCTGGAGCAGGGCAATGTTCAGCAGGCATTACCCCTGCTTGTCGCTCAATGCGAAAAAACGCCCCGCGATGCTCACGCCTGGTTTCTGTTGGGCGCGTGCCATCATCAAGCCAATAATCTCGAGGAGGCCCTGCAAGCGCTGGAACGTGCGCTTGCCTTGGAGCCGCGCCATATCCAGGCCAGATGCGCCAAGGGGGCCGTGTTGTGCGGCCTCGGCCGTCAGCAGGAGGCCTTGCATGTTTACCGCAAGGCGCTGCACCTAGCGCCCACCGATGCACAATTGCTGCTGAACATGGGCGTTGTGCTGGAGCAGATGGGCGACCTGCGCGCAGCGCTTGAACGCTATGAGCTTGCACTCAAACATCATCCGGAATTTGTTCCCGCGCTGCTGAATCGCGGTGCCCTGCTGATCAGGCTGGGACGGTTGCAGGAAGCATTGGACGATAACCGGCAACTGGTTGACTTGCGCCCCGACTGGGAGCATGCCCAATTCAACCTGGGTGAAGTTCTGCTGGCTTTGAGTTGCTGGGCAGATGCGCTTGCCGCCTATGAACGCGCGGTTGCAGTCAACCCGCGTTCCGCCAAAGCCCACTTTGCAGCAGGTCTTGCACTCTCCATGTTGAAACGATTCGATCAGGCACAGCAGGCATTTCTGACTGCCAAAGCCATTGATCCGGCGGTATATGAACAGTGCATCAGCAATGCCGCGCGATTGGCGGAAGGAGAATTGCACGATTTCACGCCGAGGGTGATTTACCTGCTCAAGGAAGTTCTGCGAATGGACTCTTGCGACTGGAATAACTGGGCCAGTCTGTCGGCAGACTTCGAATCGTTGATCGAAAGCAGGCTTGGCCAGCCCGGCGAAATTGCTGAGCCCGCATTGGCGTTTCGTGCGCTTGCCTTGCCTGTTTCCGGCGCCGCCAGTCATGCGCTCGCAAAATGTGTCGCGGCACGGATCGCGCAAAAGACTGCGCTATTTCCGCCATTCGTCCATGAAGGAAAATCCAACGGCAAGTTGAAGATAGGCTATGTATCGCCGGATTTCAGGATTCACCCGACCTCCACACTGACGCGCCGTATGTATGCGTTGCATGACCGTGGCCAATTCGAGGTTTATGGATACTCATTGCACCCCGGGGATGGCAGCAGCATCCGGCGCGAGATTGAAAACGGCTGCGATGTTTTCAGGGAACTTGACGGGCTGGACGATCGCACAGCCGCAGAAACGATCCATCGCGATGGCATAGACATCCTGATCGACCTGGCAGGTTACACACGGTATTCCCGCCCGGAGATTTTTTCCATGCGGCCGTCCCCGCTTCAGGTTTGCTATCTGGGATACCCGCAGACGACGGGAGCGGATTGCATCGACTACTTCCTGGCGGACCAGGTTGTCGTTCCGGCAGCATTCGCCAAATTCTTTTCCGAAAGCATCGCGTATCTGCCCAACAGCTATTGCATGTTCGATAACCGGCAGGAGATTTCCCTGCGGCAATTCTCGCGCGCCGAATTGGGCTTGCCTGATCAGGGCTTTGTCTTCTGTTGCCATAACACCAACTACAAGATTACCCCCGTGGACTTCGACATCTGGATGCGCGTGTTGAAGCGCGTGACCGGCAGCGTGCTGTGGCTTTATAAAGGCGGCGAAGCGGTTGTCGCCAATCTGCGCAAGGAGGCCGAAGCGCGCGGGGTGAATCCGGATCGACTGGTGTTCGCAGCCTCTATGCCGAATGCGGAGCATCTGGCGCGCTATCGCCTGGCCGATCTGTTTCTGGATACGGCAATCTGCAACGCCCACACGACGGCAGCCGAAGCGTTATGGGCGGGTTTGCCGGTTCTGACTTGTCCGGGTGCAACCATGGCATCGCGCGTGGCTACCAGCCAGTTGACTGCTCTCGGTCTGGAAGAAATGATCGCCTGCAGCCCGCAACAATATGAAGAGCGCGCCTGCCATCTCGCTACTCATCCGGATGAATTGGCGCAGATCAGGGCCAGACTCGCAGGCAATCGTCTTTCCATGCCGCTGTTCGATACCGAGCGCCAGGTGCGCAATCTGGAAACTGCCTACCGGGAAATGTGGCGGCGGCATGCGGCAGGGCAGTCGGCTGAAACATTTCAGGTTGCCATCGAGTAACGAAACGCCTAATGCCGTGCGTCAATTGTAAAGGTTGGCTGACGGCGGTCGGGCTGTGTCAAAATCACGCCCTATGAATAATTTCGCCCTGCTCATCCTCTGTTTCATTGCCGGCATGCTGTTGCGACGTTTCAGGCGCATGCCGGACAATGCGCCCGCGACGCTCAACAGCTTCATCATCCACGTCTCGCTGCCCGCGCTGACGCTCCTGTATATCCATGAACTGCATATCTCAGGCGACGTGATACTTGTCGCGGCGATGGCCTGGCTGGTGTTCGGCTTGTCGGCCGGATTTTTCTGGCTGGTCGGGCGCTGGCTGCAGTTGCCGCGTGCCACCACCGGGGTCCTGATACTGGTCGGCGGTCTGGGCAATACTTCATTCTTCGGCTTGCCGATGGTCGAGGCGTTCTATGGCCAGGCGGGAATTCCCGTCGCCATCGTCGCCGACCAGTTGGGTTCTTTCTTCGCGCTTTCGGTGCTGGGCATCACGGTGGCGGGCATCTATTCCTCGGGCCGTCCCACGGCGGCGGAGATCGTCAAGCGCATCGCGCTGTTTCCGCCATTCATCTCACTCGCCGTCGCCCTGCTGCTGATTCCGATCGAGTATGCGGAATGGTTCACGGTGCTGTTGAAACGCCTGGGCGACACGCTCGCGCCGCTCGCCTTGTTGTCGGTGGGAATGCAGTTGCGTCTGGGGCATATCGCCGAGCACAAACGCAATCTTGCGTTAGGCCTCGGCTTCAAATTAATACTCGCGCCGCTGGCGATCTACCTGCTCTATGTGCAACTGCTGGGCGCGCACGGCCTGTCCATGCAGGTGACGATATTCGAAGCGGCCATGCCGTCGATGATCACCGCCGCCATCGTGGCCAATCAGCACGATCTCGATCCGCCGCTCGCGAACCTGATGGTGGCGGTGGGCATCATTATTTCTTTTTTCACGCTCAGCGCGTGGTGGTATTTGCTGGGGGCGGTATGAGCATCTGGAACGAGCGTTACGCGGGCGAGGATTTCCACTTTGGCATCGAGCCGAATGCTTTTCTGGTTTCGCAGCAAAGCCTGCTCAAGCCGGGGATGAGCTGCCTCGCGGTGGCCGACGGCGAAGGACGCAACGGCGTGTGGCTGGCGGAACATGGACTGCAAGTGCTGTCGGTGGATTCTTCCCACGTCGCGCTCGCCAAGGCGGCGAAGCTGGCGCAGCAGCGCGGCGTGTCGTTGAAGTTCGAACAGGCAGACCTGATGCAATGGAATTGGGGAGCGAACAGGTTCGATACCGTGGTGGCGATCTTCATCCAGTTTGTGACCTCTCCTGAACGCGAACAGATGTTCGCGCACATCAAGCGTTGTCTCAAACCGGGGGGATTGTTGTTACTGCAGGGCTACACGCCGCGCCAGCTCGAATTCAAGACCGGCGGGCCGTCGCAGGCCGCGAACCTGTATACCGAAGCCATGCTGCGCAAGGAATTCGCCGACATGGATATCCTGCATCTGTCCGAGCACGACGACATCATCCGCGAAGGTGCGGGGCACAACGGCATGTCGGCGCTGATCGATCTGGTGGCGCGCAAACCTGGTTGAGATCGTCACCGCACGATGCTGCACCTACAAACCCCTCAACTACGGTTTATAGGATTATTTGTCAGCATCAACGGGAACCAAAGATGGAAGTCTTGTTTCTTCCATTATGTTTGGAGATAAACAGCGCCTTGTCGGCCCGGTCCATCAGTTCCGGCAGGTTGCCGCCCGGGGTGTACGGCGCGATGCCGATAGAGACCGAGATGCCGCCAATCGGGTCGTTCGAATTTTGATGGCGGATTTTGCCGTTCTCCACGGCTTGCCGGATATGTTCGGCAACCACGAAAGCCCCCTCCAGCTTCGTCTCCGGCAGCAACACCGCAAATTCCTCGCCGCCGATGCGCGCAATCGCATCCTGTCCCTTCATTTTGGATTTGAGCGTGTTGGCGACGGCGCAGATGACTTTGTCGCCGAACAAGTGGCCGTAGGCATCGTTGACCTTTTTGAAGTGGTCGATGTCGAGCATCAGCAGGCAAAAGCCTTTTTGTGCCGGCTCTGGATCGGAAAATAGGGGCTGGGCCTTGAGCTCGAATCCGCGCCGGTTCAGGACGCCGGTCAGCGGATCGGTCACCGCTTCCACGCGCGCCGATTCGATTTCCTTGTTCAGCTTTTCCACTTCCAGCTTGCTCGCCTCCAATTGTGATTCCAGCGTTCGCATCGAGCCGTGCATCTTGCCGGTATCACCGGCCAAGTTGTTGATCAGCGCGAGCAGTTCGTCGGAGTCCAGATTGCCCTGCAGCGCCTTGCCGTGCGACAAAAGGCTGCTGCCGAAGCGACGCGCCTCGCGTGAAGCATCCGAGGTGCATTCGGCCAGCTTGCCGAGCAATTGTCTTATTCCGCCGCGCAATTTCTGCTGCATGTCCGAACTGCATTCGGAGACATATTGCGAGTAGAGTCTTTCGATGATCTCGTTGTCGAGCGCGGCCCTGCTTTCCAGCAGCGGATTCATGGCAGCGCTCAGTGCGGGATTGATGCCCGCCAGATGTTCGTACCAGACTGCGTAATTCGCGGGGGTGAATGCGGCCGGATGCAGCACTATTTTTTGCAGTAGCAGGCGCAGTATTTCGCCGCTGGCCGCAGTTTCTTGCGTGTATTTCATATCGTTCTCTCCGCCGAATATGCCCTTGTGTCGTCTGGGGCAATTATTGTGCGGGGCACTTTATCCGCAGGGCTGGTGCAAGTAAAGAATTTTCCTGCTGCCGTGCGCGATATGCCACGGTATTGCGGAAGCGGGTCAGATTGCCTGCCCGACGTGCAGGAACAGCGGCCACTCGACGCGGCGGGTTTCGCCTTCCGGCCAGTGCGAACCGATCTCCCCGGCGAATCCGTCGACGGGGTCGCTGCCGTGCGCGGCCCGGAATCTTCCCACGGCCGACCAACTGCGCAGATAGCCGAGCAGGTGTTCGCGCGTCCATGCCTTGAACAGCGAAAACTGCGGTGCGGCGATGCGCCGATACGGAAAATCCAGGTCGCGGTAGCCGTTCTCCACATGTGCGCGTTCTGGTGGCCAATACGCACCTATCGTCTCGGTGTAGAAATGATCCAGCGTTTTCTGGATATGCGGATGATCTATCGCCAGGCGGTTGTAGCCCCACGCCGCGATGACGCCGCCCGGTTTCAGCACCCGCAACACTTCGGCATGAAATTTAGGCAGATCGAACCAGTGCATGGCCTGTGCGACGGTGACGAGATCGACGGAGCGGGAAGGCAGTCCGCTGCACTCGGCGGGCGTCACGCGATACTCGACATTGGCAAGGTCCGGCGCGGAAACCAGCTGCGCTGCGCTGATATCCGTACCCAGCACCTGTCCGAAGTGCGGTGCCAGAGCGACAGTCGCCTGACCGTTGCCCGCGCCGCAATCCCATGCCAGTTCGCGCTGCGGTGCTATTCCGGCCAGCCAGGCGAACAACTCGTCCGGGTAGGAGGGGCGAAACGCCGCGTATGGCCCCGCAACCGGTGAAAAATGATCGGGGCTCATGCTTACTCTTTCGGAGCGCCTTCCCGTTCTTTCTTGTATTCGTCGTAGCTCGGCGTCGGCGTCATGGCGCGCTCGCTTGGTGTGCGTTTGGCATCGTTGTTGGTCTGGATGCCGTCGTACAGGTTACGGTAAGGATCGCTGCCGCACGCAGACAGTGCCAGTGCGGCCAGCAACGCAATCAGACTTTTCATCATCGCTCCTTTCAGGATATCGATTTGATCCACGCCTCGATCAGCGCCGCATCCATCGCCCCGGATTTGCGGGATACTTCCTTGCCGCCTTTGAACAGCGCCAAAGTCGGGATGCTCTGGATATTGTACTGCGCGGCGATCTGTTGTGAATCCTCGGTGTTCAGCTTGGCGACGCGCAGTTCCGGCTCCAGTCGCTGGGCGGCCTTCTCGTAGGCAGGCGCCATCATGCGGCAGGGGCCGCACCACGGCGCCCAGAAATCCACCAGCACCGGAATGTCGTTGCGCGAAACATGCAGCATGAAGTTGCCGTCGTTCAGTTCGACGGGATGCGCGGTAAACAAAGCTTGTTTGCACTTGCCGCAGACGGGTTGCGAAGCGAGTTTTTCGGAGGGAACGCGGTTCACTGCATCGCAATGCGGGCAGACGATATGTTTGGAGTCGCTCATGGGGATATTAGTAAATCAGGGATTTCTAATATACCGGGGGTGCGTGAACATTTCAACCCGGAAAAGCCCGTTGTAATCAAACTGCGACAATCTGCCGCAGTATGGTGGGGCACGTACACATGTAGTTCCATCGCCTTGCGTAGCCCGGATGGAACAACGTGAAATCCGGGAAGTGTGTGCACAATTCTCCCCGGATTGCGTTTCGCTGCATCCGGGCTACGTGCTACAGTCTGCAATACTGCCGCAGTCGTAGGTTGGGCAAAACAAAGCGTGCCCAACGTTTTGAGGGAAACCATGTTGGGCACGCTGCGCTTTGCCCAACCTACGGGCAGCCGCAGAATCAGGGCAGAGCGATGCGCATCTACAGGTCGACCGCCTTCACATCCTTGGTCAGCGCACCGATGGAAATGCGGTCCACGCCCGTCTCGGCGACAAAGCAGATGTCCTCCAGCGTGATGCCGCCGGAGTA